>PEVO01000001.1 GCA_002780235.1 Candidatus Berkelbacteria bacterium CG06_land_8_20_14_3_00_43_10 | reverse complement strand
AAATTGCGGAAAAATACCATGCCGAGGCGCTTTGCGCCGAGGCTGTTTCTTACGATTTCACAAAAAGTGAAAATTGGCGGAGAGGGTGGGATTTGAACCCACGAGGAGCTTGCGCCCCTACTGGTTTTCGAAACCAGCGCAATCAACCGGGCTATGCGACCTCTCCGTATAAAATAATATTACCTTATTTAGACTTGTTTTTCAACCTGTTTTTTGATATTCTTATGTAATATGCGCTTGTAGCTTCCTCCTGCCCGTTTACTGTCAAATCTATTACTTAGTATTATGACAGTGCACGCTTCGGCGGACAGGCAGTGGATACCTGCCATAGACATGTGCCTGTAGCTCAGTGGATAGAGCGCCAGATTGCGGATCTGGAGGTCGGAGGTTCAAATCCTCCCAGGCATACCAAATTAACACAGGCACTGGTCATCGACTTTGAGACTTCCTTCGACAGTGAGCTCAGGACAGTCGAACTGCAGACTCGAAGAGCAAGCAGGGATCTGAAGGTCGGAGCCTGCCTGTCGGTAGACAGGGTTCGAGTCCTCCCGTGCGCACCAGTATATATATGAATGAAATAATAATATTCCCGTCAAAATTGGTTGCGGGCGATGAAGTCAGAATTATAGCGCCATCTCGGTCAATGGCGATAGTTTCTGAAAATCTCCGAGAAATTGCTGACCAAAGATTTACACAACTAGGATTAAAGGTCTCTTTTGGCAAACACACAGAAGAGATCGACGACTTTCGTTCCTCGAGTATTATGTCCCGAGTTGAAGATCTGCATAGTGCTTTTTGCGATACACACGTAAAGGCAATTTTTACGGTTATCGGTGGCTTTAATGCTAATCAACTACTTCGATATATCGATTGGGAACTTATCAAGCACAACCCAAAAATATTCTGTGGCTATTCCGATATTACCGTTTTGAATAATGCGCTTCTTGCAAAATCAGGGTTGGTATCATACAGCGGACCTCACTATTCAACCTTTGGTCAAGAAAAGTATTTTGACTATACACTTGATTATTTTAAAAAATGTCTTTTTTCAGATGATCCGTTTGAAATACGTCCGAGCGAAACGTGGAGCGATGACCTGTGGTTTAAAGATCAAAGTAATAGGGACATCGTCAAAAATGATGGCTATCTAGTTATCAATAACGGAGAAGCAACCGGCGTAATAATCGGTGGGAATATCTGCACATTAAGTTTACTCCAAGGCACTGAATACTTCCCCGCACTTGAAAGTTCAGTTATATTTATTGAAGACGACGATGAGTCAACACCTCATGATTTTGACCGAATATTACAATCTCTTATTCACCAACCAACATTTGATGGGGTCAAAGGAGTTGTCATAGGTCGCTTTCAAAACGCAAGCAAACTGACAGATGATCTACTGATAAAAATTGTAAAAAGCAAAAAAGAGTTAAACAAACTACCCATTATTGCACATGTTGACTTTGGTCATACCGATCCAAAAATTACCTTTCCCATCGGTGGCGAAGTTTCTGTATCCGCGACCGTGGAAAAGGTGAAAATAATAATCAAACGACATTAGATGAACACACTTTCATCGAACCACCTCAAGCGTGTCTGTATCATCGACAACTCGGGGAGCGGAAAATCAACACTTGCGGACGATCTTGGCGCGCAACTACTTATCCCCGTCTATCACCTTGACCAAGAATTGTTATACGACAATTTTATACCTAAACCAAAAAATGATCGGCTTACGCGACACGCACAAATAATTGCACAGAATTCGTGGATTATCGATGGCAACTACCCTAAAGTTATGTATGCCGATCGTCTTGCACGTGCAACATTGGTTGTTTTTCTCGATATTTCGCGCTTTATAGCAATCCCCCGTGTTCTTAAAAGATATATCGCAACTAATTATCAAACAAAAAACATTCCTGACACTGCTTCAAACGGTATTTCATGGAAATTTGCAAAATGGGTAGTAACATATTCTCGACGCAAAAAACTTAAAGAACTACGTGATTATTGTAATATATATCCGCACATTAGGCTTGTCGTTCTACATAAAGGGACATTAAACGATTGGATTAAGAAGATTGTAAAACCCTAACAGTAAAACCCTAACAGTAAAACCCTAACAGTTGTCAACTGTCGGAACGGACTATTGTCTCGACATCGTCTGCTATCCCCCTCCCCCTTGACAACCATATATATACACGCAGATAATAGTAATTGATAGCATAAACAAACAGGAGGGGAGATCATAACGATATCCCAAATTGATTGCATTAAAGGAGGACAATGATTGGATGGGCACTTAAACGACCAGGGTCTATGGTCGTCTTTTTATTATTCGCTTTTCTCATATACGGTCCAGTAGCACAAAAAAATATCAAACATACCGATGCGGGTGCGCTTACCAATGTGTCTATCACCACGAGTGATGTAACAAAATCCGCAACCAATGCGACGTATACCGTCACATTCACCACGGCGACCAAAATCCCTGCATCAACAGGAAGAATCAACTTCCATGTCAACGGTCCGTATTGGGATTATAGTTTTAGCAATGCATCGCTTGGGGAAACAACATCGCCATCATCGCTTTCTATCTATTATCGTAACTACAATGGGTTGACACTCTATACAACCAGCGATATCGCTGCAAATACAACAGTATCGATTAAAGTTGCAGGGGTCACTAATCCATCTAAAGGTGGCTATTACTTTGCCCATATTTGGACCAGCGATTATTCAACGGCGCTCGATGGGACAGATTCGTGGGGTGGCGATTACAACACGCCGTATTTTGAGATCGGGACAAATAACAATGTTACGGGGACTATAACCGATTCAAACGGTTCCCCTGTCGCATTTACTAATGTCTATATCTATTCGGGCAACTGGTCAAACTACTATTATACATATACCGATGGTAACGGCGTCTATGGTTTTGCCGATGTTGTTGCCGGCTCATATACATTTAATATGTATGGACCGTATAATACCAGCGGGAAATCGTATTTTGCACCATCGACGAGTACCATCACCGTTGGGTCATCAGGAGTCACGACAAAAAATGCTGCATTTCTTGCTGCAACAAAAACAATATCGGGCACCATAACAAAAAACAGTGCAACGGGTGCTGCCGTAACCGATGCAAATATATACGTCTATAAAAATGGTGGAAATGGATGGGCATCTGCGACAACGGATAGTTCGGGAAACTATTCTTTCTCTGTAACGGGAGGAACGTGGAGTATTAGTGTAAATCCATCGACGTGGCCATCGACGTGGACATATTCTAACGATTATTCAACAGTATCTTTTGCAGAAGATAGCACAACACAATCGACATCTAAAAATTTTATTGTTGATGTATTAAGCTCAACTATTAGCGGAATAATTGCAAAGCCAAACAGTATAACGGTAAATCAGTATGATGTGGGAATCTCTTTGGTTAACGCAAAAAATCAATGGTTTTCTGCACAACTATCAAGTTCCGGTAATAGTGATGGGAGTCGTAACTTTAGCGCACAAGTCACACCAGGGACCTATACAGTATCGGGGTGGATGTCAGATAGCACCTATTCTTTCCCTAAAGTTGACAACTTTTCCGTAAGCGATAACGAAACGAAGGATCTAGGAACTATATCACTCACAGAAAAAACCGATCAGATCGCCGTTACTGTGTTAGATAATACCGGTGCGGGCGTAGGAAATGCGTATGTATCCGCATGGCGCAACGATGGTACCTATGACTGGGGAAATTGCCAAAGCGCATCCGATGGCACATGCACAATTAAAGTTACCCCCGGCACATGGCAGGTAAGCGCATGGCCGCAATGGAAAGAAGGTGGCTACGATCAAATATCTGATGGTAAACCAAAAACAGTGACCGTAACATCGGGGACCACCGCCACAACATCGTTTACCTTCCAAAAAGTTACCGCAACGATTAATGGGACGGTCACCGATCCAGACGGCAATGTTATTTCATCACTTTCATCGTGGGTAAGCGCAAACGACGGGTCGGGATCATGGAATAATATCGGCGCATCGGTAACCAACGGGACGTTTACGCTTAAGGTCCCCGCAGGCACATGGGATGTGAATGTCTACATTTGGGGTGGCGATTATGGCACCGCCGATCCGCAACAAGTGACAGTAGCCGATAATGAAACAAAATCAATATCAGTGCAAACAACAAGAAATAATGCGACAATTTCTGGAACCGTCTATGACGATACCGATACGGCTATCACCAATAAATGGATGAGCATCTACGCGACAAAAGGTAAATATGGTGCATGGCAATCTGCATCGTTTGACCAGACCACGGGCGCATATTCTATTAAAGTATCAGCAGGGACATGGAACCTCGGCTGGTGGATCGACCAAAACCTTGGCTACAGTTCGGGCGATGGACAAGATGTAAAAGTCGAGATCGCCGATAGCGAAACAAAAACATATGATATCCACCTAAAACGAGCGGATTCTACCATATCAGGTAAAGCGAAGAAATCGGACGGGACTAATATGCAGTGGGCATGGGTAACTGCAGATAGTCGTGATCCCAACGAGAAAAAAGAAACAAGCGCATATTACTATTCAAACGGTGCGTCCAGTAACGCAAGTGGCGATTACACCATGAAGATCCCTGCCGGGACCTATTGGATCGGCGCGAATATGTGGTCGGGGTCAGGGTATATCAACCCTGTCCGCCAAAAAGTTACGGTTGATGCCAACACCCCAGCAACGGTAGACCTAACATTCCGCATCGCCGATGCAACGATATCGGGAACAGTTACCAAAGAAGGGAGCGGGGTCAACGCATACGTAACCAGTTGGAGCGAAGATGGTGGGTATGCGGAGGCAAACGCCAACAACCAAGGGACATACAGTCTATCGGTTTCGTCAGGGACAAAATGGCATGTCTCATCCGTTATAGAAGTCGAAAAAGATATCTGGAAATCAGTAGAAAAAGTTGTTGACCTAACAAACTCAACGACTGCTTCTCAAGATCTGGAACTGCTCAAACGGAACTTTAGCATGCCAAACTCGGTCAGCACGACGTTTGACCCATCTAAGCAAAATACGATGACGCTCGATGATGGCACGACGCTCAATATGCCTGCAGGGAGTATCTCCAACTCTGCAACGTCAGTAACGGTGAGCGCAGATCCTACCGCGTCACTTGCCGAGGAGGATGACGCGAAGCCGCTATCGTATGGGTATGAAATGACTGCAACAGACCAAAATGGGGTCGATATATCGCAGTTTGCCAGCATGGTAACCCTAGAAACCCCGTATACTGATACCATGCTCGATGATAGCAGTATCTCTGACGAGGACGAATTAAATGTTGGTTACTATGACGATGCATCGGGCACGTGGAAGGAATTGAGCAACTGCACGGTTAATGAAGATGCTAATACCATCACCTGCCAGATCGATCACTTTACCAAGTTTGCTATTCTCTCCGCAAGTGACACATCTCCCCCGTCTTCTCCGACATCGATAACCGCAACTGCCGGCGATACCACGGCAAGCTTGGCATGGGTCAACCCCACGGAGTCTGATTTTGCAACTATCACCATCTACCGTTCGACAATACTTGGCACACTCGGTGATGCGGTAAAGACCGGAGAGACAGGAACAACGGCAACCGATACGAGGCTCACAAATGGAACGACATATTATTACACGGTAAAAGCAGTTGACCGTTCCGGCAATGCATCGTCAGACGCCACACAAGTAAGCGTCACTCCGACCGCTGCGACTTCGACTGCAGCATCGACGTCTTCGACAACGGCAACTGCCGCTGCCACTACAGAAACAGTAGCCGCATCTACTTTGCCCAAAACAGAGCGCGACGCCGAAGAACCACTACCGTTTGCGGGTATGAGTATTATTGCAGTGCTCGCTGTATCATCGATATATTTTCTCCGCCGTTTGCATGCGTAGATAGAGTAGATCGATAGGTTCATTGTAATTATTGTGGCTCTAGACTAAATAAAGCATACGATTTAGTCTAGAGTAGTAGTATAGGGTATAGTCAAATTTTTGCCACCAAATTTAATAAATA
>PEVO01000010.1 GCA_002780235.1 Candidatus Berkelbacteria bacterium CG06_land_8_20_14_3_00_43_10 | reverse complement strand
ATACCGTCATCTCCTACCCGTTTGCTATGGGTGTGCTACTCTTTACTCCATATAGTGTTCGTATTGACCCTGTCGTGGCGATAAGTGCCTCAACGGTCGTTTTTACGCTGGCGCTTGGTAACGCGTGGATGGCGGCAAAAATAACTAAAAGTTAAAAGTATAAAGTATAAAACCAAGTAAAAGAAAAGGCAACCACGACAACAGTTTAAAGTTGATAGTTAATAGTTGTAAAAGATAAGAGAAAAGAAAAGCGACCGCCGCACATTCGATGTCATACACCGGTGTGTGGTAGGTCGCCTTCAAGCTCTGGGTCACCGTGATGCTCGCCGTCTGGCGAGCTTTTGTTCGTCTACCTCCATGCCACGGGGCATGAGGTAGGTTTTTCCGGGGTGGATGAGATGTGGGCTGATGTGGTTAATCCGCCCGAACTCGTACTCCACCTCGGAGTAGTTTAACCGATTTTTGCCATAGCTGCTGGCATAGAAATCGGCGAACCGGTCACCGGCGACCGCCTGGACGACCTGACAGTCGTCAAGCTCGCCCGTGTCGGTGTAGCCAACGGTCGCGGTCGAGACGACC
Organism: Candidatus Berkelbacteria bacterium CG06_land_8_20_14_3_00_43_10; assembly: GCA_002780235.1. Taxonomy (GTDB): domain Bacteria; phylum Patescibacteriota; class UBA1384; order GWA2-35-9; family CG2-30-43-20; genus CG2-30-43-20. The sequence continues at coordinate 5,448 of PEVO01000010.1, read as the reverse complement.
GAGGTCATTCGCCCACCGCGGAGGTGGGCAATGAGAATCCCCAGCACCATCGCGCAGACTATCGTCGCGACGATGTTGGTTCTCGCCCCCCTCACCGCACACCGTTCTGCGGTCGTTGCTGCGATTTCCCTTTTCACTTTTCTGCATCATCCTTTACTACAATTTGTGTAATGAACAACGCCCGTGGGTCTAAACCACAACGACGTTCGACAAGGTGTAGTATAGCACATTTCGCACCATATGTCAAGGTAAAAGTATATACAAATCAGATTTGTCATGGTATGATAAAAATGCGTAAAATGCACATCTAACAATTGGAGGTAGAACCATGCCACTGAGAGTGAATGACAATGATCTTGTTCGGCAAAATGCGCTGCAGGAGTTGCTTGAACCCTACATTTCTACACAACGCGTGAGTATGTTCCACGAAGAACTGACGCAATACGACTTGATACGTGGATGCCACAATTCGGTCGTTGCTCAACAAATCCGCCAATATCTTGCCACCGATATGGTGATTGTCTATGGGGAAACACCGTTCGAGAAGATCGTTGATGTCGACTGGTACAGGCGCTATCAACGACATCGCAACTTTTACTACATTGCGTCAAACTCGATTGAGATACCACGCATCGTGCATGCTGTGCTCATTCAGTTGTATTTTGTTACCAACGATTCTGTCGAAAAAGAATACATTGCTGCGGGACTCTGGAGATGCTCCCACCTACCCGAGTCCGGATCATAGCATATTGTGTGAACTGTGCATCCTTAATACCAAAAAAGCCCCCAACCATGCGGACGGGGGCTTTGTCGTAATATGTCATCGCGAGGCTTGTCCCGAACGAAAGTGAGGGAACTTGACGTGGCGATCTTAAAGATTGCTTCTCCGCCAAAGGCGGATCGCAATGACCAAAACGGTTTTTTCGATGACTCGGAGTCTACCGGTCCAGCAGAATCCGTCGTTCTACCGATGCTACCAGTTTACGGGTTTGGATAACCACATCTTGGGTAACGCTGACCGATGTCGCGCCGGCGCGCACAAGTAGCTCCACAACTTCTGGATAGGTGCTCGCGGCGTTGCCACAGATACTGCACGTTACGCCATACTTACGGGTGACCGATACCACGCGTTTAAGCGCCCATGACACGGCGTCGTCACGCTCATCAAACGTTTCGGCAAGCGAGCTGTTGTCTCGGTCAACTCCAAGAATCAGTTGGGTTAAATCATTACTGCCTATGGACACGCCATCGATCCCCTCTTCGCAAAACTTATCAATGAGAAGCACGGTGCTCGGCACTTCTACCATAATCCATAATTTAAAGTTTTTACCGTCGTGTTCCAACCCTGCAGTTTTGAGCATCTCTTTTATCTTTTTTAGCTCACCCACCGTGCGGACAAACGGTATCATCAGGTGTAAATTGGTTGCACCAAACTTTTCGCGTGCGGTTTTTATCGCTTCTAATTCCAATGCAAACAACTCTGGATCTTTGATATATCGCATCGCGCCACGATACCCTATCATCGGGTTTTCCTCATGCGGCTCATATTTGTCGCCACCGGCTAAACCACGGTATTCGTTTGTTTTAAAATCCGTCGCGCGGTAAACCACGGGGCGGGGTTTAAGCGCATTGCAGATAGTGGTCATCCCATCGACAAGTATATCGACAAACTCCTTGCCTTTACCCTCTTCCATGAGCGCCTTGGGGTGTTTGCCTACGCCCGCTATCATAAACTCGGCGCGCAATAACCCCACGCCATCAACGGGCAGACGTGCAATGGTCGCTGCTTCATCGGGCTCGGCGAGGTTAACGTAGATCTTAGTCCCCGTCACGGGCAACTCCTCCACAAACCCCGATGGTTGCGATGCATCGGTTTGGCTTTCAACTACATGATCGGCTTTGAGCGCGCTCTTTTCTATCGATCCTTTATAGACCAACCCTTTTGCACCATCAACAGTGATAACCTGTCCGTCAGTGAGTTTTGATGTCGCTTGCCCCGTTCCCACAATGGCAGGGATGCCGATCTCGCGCGATATGATCGCCGCATGGCTTGTTTGACCGCCGGCATCGGTGACGATGGCGACCGCTTTGCGCATCGCGGGTACGTATGATGGGTTGGTCATCTCCGCGACCAAGATATTCCCTTCTTTAAACGATTCGATCTGTTCAATTTTTGACACAATCTGGACTGGTCCGGTCGCCACGCCAACGGATGCGGGGACGCCCTTGAGTATCTGTTCTCCCACAGCGCCGGGTGTCAACGTCTGTGTCGTCTCCCCCGCGTGGACTTCTATTGGCACGCTACGCGGTTTACTCTTTTTAAACGTGGTGATAGGGCGCGACTGGACAAAATAGATCTTCCCGTCCTCTATCGCCCACTCGGTATCTTGCGGGAACTTGTAGTGTGCTTCTATCTCTTTTGCCATACGCGCAAGTTCCAACACCTGTGCATCGGTGATCTTTTGGGATGTTTTTTCGTGTTCAGTTAAACTTTTATGAATGTTTTTCCCGCCCGAAAAAACGATCTTCCATGCTTGGCGTGCGATCTGTTTTTCGACAATTTTAGAAGTTGCTTTTTCCACGACGTAATGGTCGGGCGACACCGACCCCGATACGATCGCTTCTCCCAAACCCAACACCGCATCAACAACCAACACATCTTGATTGTTAGTGACCGGTTCTATGGTAAACAAAATCCCCGATTGTTGCGATTGCACCATGCGTTGCACGGGGATGGCGATCCCTACTTTCATATGGTCAAACTTATTGATGGTGCGATAGTAGATAGCGCGTGGTCCAAAAAGCGATGCATATGCTTCGCGCACAGCGTGCAGCAACGCTTTTTCACCTTTGATATTTAAAAATGTATCTTGTTGACCGGCAAAACTTGCGTTGGGCAGATCTTCTGCGGTTGCGGACGACCGCACGGCGACCAACACATCTTTGTGTTTGACCATCGATCCCAGTTTTGCATACGCCTCAAAAATATCACCTTCGAGCATCGCGCCGAACTCCTTGCCGAGTATCGCTTTGCGGATTATCTTTGATGCATCGTTGAGCGTTTTTGTCTTTTCTGGGTCAAGGTCGTTGAGCGTTTTTTTAATAATCGCATCAATACCGTTATCTTTAATAAACTTAAAATACGCCGATGCGGTGACGATAAACCCTTCGGGGACCGGGATACCCGCTTGAGTCAGTTCCCCTAAGTTACCCCCCTTACCGCCAACCTCGCCTAGATCGCCGCGGTCAACGTCTTTAAACCACGCAATATTTTTAGCCATATCCCTCCTTTGCCGAACCAAAGGTTCGGAAGATACAAATCACAAAATACAAATAACAAAACAATCTCTAATCTCTAAACTCTCAACTATAAACTAATAACCAATTACTATTAACCAATTACTCCTGCTTGCGTTCCATTCGTTTTCTTTTCTTCAAGAGTTTTGAGTATATCGTCGGTGATCGTCTGCGCCATATCGGGGTGTTCCACCAAAAACTGTCGTGATGCATCGCGCCCTTGTCCTATTTTATCACCTTTATAGGCAAACCACGCGCCTGCCTTTTCTACCACGCCTTCGCGGACACCGAGATCCAAAATATCACCTTCCCGTGAGATTCCTTTCGCATACATAATCTCAAATTCAGCGGTCTTAAAAGGTGGTGCCACTTTATTTTTGACGATCTTTGCGCGCACCCGCGACCCCACAACTGTTTCGCCGTCTTTAATCGCTTCTATTCTGCGGATATCAACGCGCACACTGGAATAAAACTTGAGCGCCATCCCGCCGGTGGTTGTTTCTGGGTTACCAAACATAACACCAATCTTCATGCGTAGCTGGTTGATAAAGATAACCGCTGTTTTTGTTTTGGACACAATACCAGTCAACTTGCGCAGCGCCTGGCTCATTAAACGTGCCTGTAACCCCATCTGTTGGTCGCCCATATCACCCTCTAACTCTGCTTTGGGCACGAGTGCGGCAACGGAATCGATAACGATGATATCAACCGCGTTTGACCGGACCAATGTTTCTACAATCTCGAGCGCTTGTTCGCCACTGTCCGGTTGCGAGATGAGCAATTCTTCTAAATTGACACCGATCGCACGGGTATAATCGGGGTCAAATGCATGTTCTGCATCGATAAATGCAGCCAAGCCACCCTCTTTTTGCGCCTGTGCAATTATCGATAACGCCAAGGTCGATTTCCCCGATGATTCCGGACCGTAGATCTCGATTATCCGTCCGCGCGGTATCCCGCCAACGCCAAGCGCGAGGTCAAGCGACAGTGAACCCGATGAGATCGCTTCCACATGGAGTTTTTGCGTATCATTAAGGGTCATAATCGCCCCTGCGCCGAAGTTTTTCTCTATCTGTGCGAGTGCAGATTGCAACGCATCGGATTTTGATCCTCCGGTAGGTGCAACTGTTTTTTCTGTCTGTGCTTTACGTTTCATGCGACTCCTTAGGTTGTTGGTTGAGTTGGTTGTTGCGTCCGCAACACTTGGATAGTTTTGGAACTATGCTTTTGGAACCTGTTTGTTGCGACTACGGTGATGGAATTAACGCCCGATTCGAGCGCCACCGATTCTTTAAAGTTACCGTCGCTGTCTTGGGCAATGCGCTGATTATTTATCTCAATGACCGTGCCCGGGTCGCTTTTACCGGTGACTTGGATTGTTTCTATCGCGACCTTTGTTTCGTTTGATGGGGTGATGATTTCGAGTGATGGTGGGGCAGTTAACCGGTGGACTTGGAACCAAATATAACTGACCATCACCGTAACGACAAGTCCCGTGAGCGTTGCCAAAATAAGGGGTGGCGTGACGATAAGTTTTGGTTCACGCAGTGAACTGTGCGGAGAGAGCGCATCTTTTTGCATCGATTGCCATGCAGCGAACATACGTTTAAACTCGTTTGTATATTTATCACGAGACAGATGCAGGTAGTCGCAGTATCGCTGCAAAAAGCCGATTGCATAGACCTGCGCGGGTAAACTTTCATAATCATCACGCTCCAGCGCATCTAAGTAGCGGACACGGACCTTTGTCGCGTCTTCAACATCTTTGAGTTCATGATTTTTGCGCGTGCGTGCTAAGCGGAGTCTATCTCCGAGCGTCGTGGTTCGAATCGATTTAGTCTTAAATCCGGGTATCATAGATCGTCATCTCCTTCGACGGGCACTTCATCCACTTTTCCCTTGTCTGTATTATACACGTAGGTGCCCTCGGACGCATCATCCGGCGTTTCGCTTGCAACCGTGTCACGTAGAGACGGCGCATCGGCGTTGTTGGTATTGTTAAATGGTTGGAAATACGACGGCGCCTGCATGCCACCTGATACTGGTGTCAACGGATTATGTGAGCTTAGCATATCGGGCGTCATCAAGACATCGCGGGGTTTTGACCCTTCTGGTGGTCCAATAATACCCTCTTGTTCCAGCAGATCCAGC
>PEVO01000017.1 GCA_002780235.1 Candidatus Berkelbacteria bacterium CG06_land_8_20_14_3_00_43_10 | reverse complement strand
CGCTACCCGCACTTTGACCCGTGGGTTCAAACCGCAATTGTGGGCGTGGGGCTTATCGCCGTCACCGCACTCTGCTACTGGGCGAACGGACAAAAAGATCATGTTGACCCAACAAAAACTGCGCTGACCGGCATGAAGGGAACGGTTGCGGGTATCGTTATCTTTACCCTTGCCATGATGTTTGTCTTTACCTTTGATAGCGCCATCAACCCCGCTCCCAAATACCCGAGCTATCCATCGCAACCAACACCGATGTATGATTACAAATCGTCAACGTCGGATTCATATGCATATATACCGGAATCAAAAAGTCCTGATATGACGCAATACAATATAAATATTGACAAATATCGGGCGGGGCAAAAACAACACGAACGAAACACGTTTGCCGTTGTGCTTATCATATCGGTTATCTATCTCATTGCGGGAATACTGATTCGCTCTGTCAGCGCTGTGTCCGCACCGTTTGTTCTTGGTGGGTTGATGAACATTGTGTACACGCTTATTATATCGTTTGACGAGTTTGGAACCGCGACCAAAGCGCTCATATCGGGGGCTGCACTCATTGTTCTTATCGGGCTTGCCTATTGGAAGCTAGAAGGTGGTGGACATCATGATAAGGTGCCAGCACAAAAACCATCTGAAACTCCTGTAAAAGATGAAAATAGTGTCCCCCTTACATAATACATACTTCATAATACGTAATTCTTGTTGTTTGAAACCGTTGAAAAACTATATAAAACAGTCATTGCGAGGTCATAAATATGACCGTGGCAATCTATCATCAGGTTTAAGGATTGCTTCGCTAGCACTCGCAATGACAATAAACAATCCTTTTTCAACGGGCTATTGTTTATTTGTTGCATAAGGTTACATTCTGTGGTAGTATTGGATCTGCTATAGATAATGGCGGAATGAAAAAGTATAAAGGATGTACATGACTTATGATATAACAGTTATTACCGGAAATGATGCTGATCTCTCCCATGTATTACAACACATTGCAGAGATCGGTGGCGTTGTCAAAAAACGCATCGATTTAGGGGTACGACCGTTTGCATATCCAATCAACAAACAGCTCGAGGGAGTGTATAGCGCATTTATGGTTGATGCGCCAGCGGAGGGGATCGGGCAGCTTGACCGTGCACTGACGATAGACACCACCGTTATCCGTCATCTTATTCTCACAACAGACAGTGAGATGAGCACCTATCAACCACCAAAAGCACCGGAAACTCAAGAAGAACGGATGCACGCACGCGACGAACACCCTGTGGACGTTGCACCAAAAGCACCACAAAAAGCACCTAAAGTTCCTGTTATCGTTAAAACAAAAGAAGAAACAACACAAGAATCACAGGAACGCCAAAAAGTTCTTGACGAAAAGCTTGCCCAAATTTTAGACGAAAAGTAACTATATAAAGAGGTTTATATGATATCACTTAATAAAGCAACGATTCTAGGTAACAGCACGCGCGACCCCGAACTTAAATATACGCCAAACGGACAGGCAGTCTGTAACTTTTCTGTCGCAACAAACCGTCGGTTTAAAAATACGGCGGGTGACCTGCAAGAAGATACCCAATATCACGATGTTGTTGTGTGGGGCAAACTCGCAGAAGTCATAGCGCAAATAATTAAAAAAGGATCTAAAATATATGTCGAAGGTCGTTTGCAAACGAACCAGTGGGATGCACCCGATGGGAGCAAACGGTCCCGCACCGAGATAGTTTTGGATCAGTTTATCCCGCTCACCCCAAAGGGTGGCACGTATGAAACAGGAATCAGCGCGGGCGATGCAGATTCCGTTGACAGTGCGCCAGCTGCAGCACCCAAAAAAGGGAAAAAGGCAGATGACGCAGCGCCCGTCACACCGTCGTCCGACGAAGATATTAATTTAGATGATATTCCGTTTTGAAGAGTCTGTTTAATAATTTTTTTAGAATCGAAAAATAGAGTATTTTGAGTGAACATTAAGAATTATAAGGATTCATAGCCAAAGCTATGGTGACGAATAATTCTTGATGTGCAACCGAATATAATCATTTTGCAGATATCAAATAGATTGTTAAACAGACTCAAAGAAAGGATATAATGGCTCAACGCAAATGCCCCCTCTGCAAACGGGGAATTAAAGAAATTGATTTTCGTAATACCGCGCAGATGACCCACTTTTTGACTCCATGGGCAAAGATTAAACGGTCGCATGATTCGGGCGCATGTTCCAAACACCAACGCCGCCTTACCCATGCCATTAAACAAGCGCGCTTTATGGCGCTGTTGGCATACACTACAAGATAGTCAAAAGTCCATAATGTCCATAAAGTATTTGAAGTGACTTTACAGACTTTACAGACTTTACAGACTTTACAGACTTTATAGACTTTACAGACTTTTATGCTTTCTATTACTCAACTCCAACCCGGCGTCGCGTGCGTCTATAATAATAAACCATATATTGTTATAGAATCGTCGCATGAAAAGCAAGGTCGCGGTGGCGGTATCCAGCACGTAAAATTGCGGTGCCTCTACGATGGGACAACACTCCAACAGAATTTTAAGGGAAATGTTTCTCTCGACGAAGCAGTTATCGAACGCACACAAGGTCAATTTCTCTACCAAGATAATGATGGTGCGCATTGCATGGACCAAACCACGTATGACCAAATAACTGTTGCTCCTGAATATGTGCCACCATCACTTGCCTACGTTCCCGAAGGGACGGTTGTCGACATTGTGATGTATGATGGACGCGCTGTAACTATCACCCCTCCGATAAAAGTCAGTGTGAGCGTTGCCCACGCCGACCCGGGGATAAAAGGTGACCGCGCGAGTGCTGGCACAAAAGCGATAGAACTCCAAACCGGCGCAACCATCCAGGCGCCACTGTTTGTTAAAACAGGCGATCGCATTGTTGTTGATACACGCACGGGAAGTTACGTGGAACGGGCAAAATAGTATTGGAAAATTCTAAACTCTAAGTTCTAGACTCTAAACAAGATTTAAAAAATATAAGCGTTTTAAGGTTAAAACTTAATTCTTATTTAGAATTTAGAGTTTGGAGTTTAGAGTTTTAGCAATTATGCTATAATTGTATTGGAGGGGTTCTATGCCACAACTCATTCTGGCATCATCACTGATACACTTGCCTATTGCTTCTCTCAAACAAGAAGAGCGTGTTGGCGCTGTCGCTCAACTTCTTATCGACGATGAGTCGTGTAAGATTCTGGGGCTTCTTGTATCTACGGGATTTGCGCGTGATTGTAAATTCATTGCGTTTGATGATATTACATCGCTCGATAGTTCTGGCGTGATAATCAAAAGCAGTAACGATATCGGCGACATCAACGATGTTGTGCGTGCCCGTAGCGCCTATAAAAAAAGAATTAATCTTGTGGGGATGCGTGTGCGCACCGAATCAAAAAAGAATCTAGGCAAAGTATACGATTATGCCGTATCAATGACGTATGGATTGGTTATGCAACTGATGGTGTCATCGATGTTCCATAACCGCATCATCCCCCGTTCAAAAATAGTTTCTATTACTAAAAAAAGTATCATTGTAGAGGACGATTCACTCGCTGACGCACTTGTTGCACCGGAAGCTGCATAACCGATTTGCTTTACAAAAACCCCGCCGTCTTGGCGGGATTTTTGTATCTTCGAGACTTGAGCACTACAAAACTTTTACGTAGTTCTATTTAATAACCCACATTTCATGTGCTTAAAGCATTTTTGACAAGTTCGTGGGTTGCATTATCTCCTGATTCCATCGCAGCATTTCCGAACCCTTCGAGTGTTGCGCGAGATTCTTCTATCCACGCCTCATAATTTTCCTTTTTATGGGCAAAAAGTTTATATTTCCAATTTTCGGAAGTCGTTCCATACTTCTTATTAATCTCATCGACGGCTTCCGGCGGTGTCGCTTCAATCTTTTCAGCTATTTGTTTATTCTGCTCAATATTGTCCTTAAATGCCTGGATATAATCTTGAGCGTTTCGCACTGGTATATTCGGTGCAAAATTCAATTCGCCATGGAACAATGCACCCCTATCAACCGAATGTCTAAGTATACCTTGGCTTTCATAAATTTTATCAATCTTTTCTTTAGGCACATTGCCGGTTAATTCTGCATACGCAGCAACACCACAATTTTCTGAAAGTTTGAAATGGTCTATTCTCTCTTGTTCAGCCCTACTTTTTTCTATAGATCCCACTTCTCCTACCGAAGAATCTACTTTCAACCCACCTCCCGTTTCCGGTGCTTTCCAATCCTCCGCACATGGCGGCATGTATCCTCCTTTTGATTCTATTGGCATAATCTTCTCCTTTCTTATTTTCTCCATTTAACTCTCTCTGAATGTCAAGTTTTTGCAAGGGACCGTTAAAAAAGGATGAGTAATGAGCGTTAGTCATCGCGAGCGAAGCGCGGCGAGCTCATTAGACAGAGGATAGATTGCTTCGTTGACACTCGCAATGACAGTTTGAAACGTTTTTCAACGGGCTCGACGTGAATATTATCTACTCAAAGAAAATACCGCCAAATGGCGGGATTTTCTTATCTTTCACACTCTAAGCACTAGAGCCCCTCGATTTCCTTCGACTTAACTCAGGACAGGCTACTCTGGGTAAACACTTAAGCACTTTCAGCACTATAGCACTTTTTAAGCACTTCTCCCCCTAATAATCCATATCCATACCGCCACCCATACCACCCATTCCACCTTGTGGCATAGCAGGTGCGGATTCTTTATGTTCCGGAATTTCCGCAACTGCGGCTTCCATTGTCAGAATCATTGCGGCTGCCGATGCAGCGTTACGCAGAGCCGATTTGGTCACTTTAAGGGGATCAATAACGCCCGCTTTTATCATATCTTCATACACATCGGTGCGTGCATTATACCCGATCCCTTTTTCTCGTCGGCGCACTTCTTCTAGTATAATACTCCCGTCTTTGCCCGCATTTGTTGCAATCTGGCGAAGCGGTGCTTCCAGGGCTCGCTTGATGATAGCGACACCGATTGCTTCATCACCCATAAGTTTTAGCTCGTCAACTGCTTTTATGGAATCGACAAGTGCGATTCCTCCCCCCGCAACGATCCCACCCTCCAATGCTGCTGCTTTTGCGGCTAAAATTGCGTCTTCTACACGATGTTGTTTTTCTTTTTGCTCAACTTCTGTTGCGGCACCGACTTTGATGATCCCCACCCCACCAGATAACTTTGCGATGCGTTCTTCTAGCTTTTCTTTATCGTAGTCTGATGTCGATTTTTCTACCTGTGCCTTAATTTGTTTGACACGGGCTTGGATATCCGCTTGGCTCCCCTTGCCTTCTATAATAGTCGAGTTATCTTTATCGGACAGGACTTTGCGTGCTTTACCAAGCATATCAATGGTCACATTTTTCCATTCGATACCCAGATCTTCCGACACAACTTGCCCACCGGTCAAAACCGCGATATCTTGTAGCATCTCTTTGCGTCTGTCGCCAAAACCGGGTGCTTTGATACCAAGAACGTTTAACACGCCTCGCAATTTATTAACCACGAGTGTCGCCAACGCCTCGCCATCGATATCTTCTGCAATGATGACAAGTGATTTTTTACCTGCTTGCGCAAGAGATTCGAGCAGGGGCAAAATATCCGCGATCGCCGATATTTTACGATCAGTTATCAGAATATAGGGGTCATCAACCGCTGCTTCTTGGCGCTGCGCATCCGTCATCATATACTGCGAGATGAACCCTTGGTCAAATTGCATTCCTTCTACAACATCCTTTTCGAGACCCAATGTTTGACCTTCTTCTGCAGTAACCGGCGCCTCTTTGCCCACTTGGTCCATAATCTCTGCAATCATCTGACCGATCTCTTCATCACCCGCAGAGATTGATGCGACTTTTGCAATATCATTTTTACCTTCTACTTTATGTGCGTTCGCCTCGAGATTTTTTACCACCGCGTCAACGGCAAGTTCTATACCGTGGCGAATGCCAACAGGGTTTGACCCCGCAACGATATTTTTTACACCCTCGTTGACTATCGATTGCGCGAGGAGCGTTGCGGTTGTTGTCCCATCTCCTGCCGCGTCGTTCGTTTTTTCTGCAACTTCTTTAATAAGTGCCGCACCCATGTTTTCGAACTTGTCTTTGAGTTCTATCTCTTTTGCAATGGACACACCATCGTTGGTGATGGTTGGTCCACCATACCCTTTATCGAGCATCACGTTGCGCCCTTTGGGTCCTAGCGTGACTTTGACACTATCTGCGAGTGTGTTGATGCCACGAAGCACTGACCGTTGTGCATCTTCACCAAATTTTATTTGTTTTGCGCTCATGTATATTCCTTTCTTGCCCTGAATTCCTTTTCCCTTGTTTTAGGGCAAGAAAGGAATATCAGGAAGCCCCGACGGTGTCTGCACTGTAATAAGAGGACGAAGTCCCTTTTACAGTAAGGACAAAGTGGGACGCTTATTTTATTACTATATTTTCAAAACTTTCGACTTTTATAGACTTTATGGACTTTATTTGTTAACTATCGCCAACACATCCGATTCGCTGATTATCTTTAGCTCTTCTCCATCGACCTTTATCTCATCGCCACCATATTTTGAATAGATAACGGTGTCACCAACTTTTACTTCCAGTGGCATCACTTTTCCATCAACTATCTTACCGGACCCGACTGCTATCACGACACCTTCTTGTGGCTTTTCTTTGGCGCTATCGGGCAGGACAATACCTGCTTTTGTTATCTGTTCCGCTTCAAGCGGACGGACGAGGAGTTTATCCCCGAGTGGTTTGAGTTTGCTCATTGCATACCTCCATATTAATATTTATACGACCAAGACTAAAATGTAAAGCATACTTTACATTTTGTCAATAG
>PEVO01000011.1 GCA_002780235.1 Candidatus Berkelbacteria bacterium CG06_land_8_20_14_3_00_43_10 | reverse complement strand
CAAACTACATAGAGGACTAAACAAGCAAACAAAACGAAAGATGATCGACGAGATATTAGCTAAATAGCATCCCAAATTTGACATTACGCCAAAATTTGAAACTCTAAATACTAAACAAATTCAAAGTCATTAAATACTTAAATTCAAAACGGTTTATAGTTTTGGTATTTTTATTTTTGTTTAGAGTTTAGAGCTTAGAATTTAGAGTTTTCCGAGTGCAACTCGGACAAGCCCATCAAAAAGCGGAGCAGGTCGGGTGGGGCGTGATTTAAATTCGGGGTGTGCCTGCGTGGCGATAAAAAATGGGTGAACCTTTTTGGGTAGCTCGATAAATTCGACCAACGTGCCGTTGGGTGACATTCCGGATAAAATCAATCCTTTATCTTTCAAAATAGTGTGATAGTCGGGGTTTACCTCGTAGCGGTGGCGGTGGCGTTCCTCGATTTTTTCCTTTCCATAGAGTAAATGCACGAGACTATTTTTTGCACATACCGTCGGGTAACTGCCGAGCCGCATGGTGCCACCCTTTGCACGTATCTTTTTTTGTTCCGGCAAAATATCAATCACAGGGTCAGGGGTCTGCGCATCAAATTCAGTTGAATGGGCATCTTTGAGTCCACAGACGTTCCGCGCAAAGTCGATCACCGCACATTGCAAGCCGAGGCATAAACCCAAGAATGGAATTTTTTTAGTGCGTGCATACGATATCGCGGTAATCTTCCCCTCGATACCACGTAAACCAAACCCTCCCGGGACAACGATACCGTCCATCCCATTAAGCTTTTTGGCAACATTTGCGGGCGTAATCTCTTCTGAATCGATCGGTGTTATCGTCACGTGCGCTTTATTGGCGATCCCTGCGTGGTAGAGCGCCTCAAAAACGCTGATATATGCATCCGGATTATCGATATATTTTCCTACCATACCGATAGTTACCGTGTGCGTTGATCCTGCAATTTGGCGTGAAAGCGCGTTCCACGCCACAAGATGCGGTTTGTTGTTGGGTATGTATAAATGCTTGCACACACGTTTACTCAAACCGACCTTTTCTAGATTAAGCGGGATATTATAGAGCGACTGGGCATTTGGCGCCGGGATAACATCGTCCACGTCGACATCACAAAAAAGCGCAATCTTGCTGCGCATCTCTTTGGTAAATCCGTTTTTAGACCGCACTACTAAAATGTTCGGTTGGATACCGCGCGTGCGTAGTAGCGCGACCGCCTGCTGGGTCGGTTTTGTTTTTGGTTCGTCAGATGGATAGATATAATCAATTTTAGTCACGTGGATATAGCAGACGTTTTGCGCGCCGACATCACGCCTAAACTGGCGGATCGCTTCTATAAATACTTCGGCTTCGATATCACCCACCGTTCCACCGATCTCTGCAATGACAATATCCTTTCCTTTGCCGACTTTTGTAATCGCTTTTTTAATTTCATCAGTTATATGGGGGATAAGTTGCACTGTTTTGCCAAGATAATCACCCTTGCGCTCCGCATCAAATACATTGCGGTAGATCCTCCCTGTTGTTGTATTACTATCTTGGGTAAGTGACAGATCGGTAAACCGTTCGTAATGCCCCAAATCGAGGTCGGTTTCTGCGCCATCATCGGTTACAAACACCTCGCCGTGCTGGAACGGGTTCATCGTCCCCGCATCGACATTTAAATAAGGATCAAGTTTAATGATCCCCAGCGTGAGCCCCCGAGCGTTTAAAAGGGTGCCGAGACTGGCGACGGTAATCCCTTTACCTATGCCAGAAACAACACCCCCCGTGACAAAGATGTATTGTGGTGTATTTGGTATTATTCCTCTTTCATTTTAACCGTATCGTGTGTCTGCACATTTGTCAAAGGTTTGTTTTGCCGAGTCAGTTTGATTGCGTTGTGGGGTTGGGTTTTATGTGCAAATGTGAGAATCTCGCTCCGATACGCAGTGTAACCAAACAGTGTTGCGGTAATGATATAGCGCCCGGGCGCAAGGAGAAATTGATACCGCCCATCATCACCGGTGACGACGGTCCCGACAAGCTTTTCGTGTTCGTTTTCCAGCGAGAGAATACGAACCAGAACCCGACTAAGGCGTTTGTGAGAAATTGAATCGGTAATAGTGCCATAGGGGCGCGCTTGGTGGCGGATAATATATTCAAAGATCCAAAACAGACAATACAGACCCATCAGTATCCAGCTTAATCGATCGCCGATAACAACAACATCGTAGATATTTATTACCGTTCCGACAACGAGCAGTGGCATCCGAATAACGTTAAACACCTTTTGAACTATCGCAAGAATCCGCATGTGTGCAAAATGAGACGATGCCGTTGACCCATGTGCCGGAGAAAGCGCAACATTGAGATTCGATTGGACATCATCGATGTTTGTGACATGGAATGGATCGGATAGGTATTGGTCATAACCGATAATAGTAACTCCAACTCTATACCCACCGGCTTTACCTATGGTAAACGCATACGCGCCGGTGCGGTCGGTTATTGTTTGCTTTACCGTCCTATCAAACTCCACCGCTATGAGGCGAACCAGTGCTCGTTCTATGCCGAGACCTGACAGGGCAGATTTTACCGTTCCCCAAGGTTTCTTCTTGCGTCGGGGGATCAACCCAAGGAAGAAGACGCGCATCGGCTGGAACACGAGCTGTGCAAACCCTCCCATTGCGCTTGATTGGACAGGGAGCGTCGACGACACGACAAGTGTATTGAGCAAACTTGTCGCCCCCGCTTGGGTTACCAACATTGATGATGCATTTGCAAAAAATGCGATAAGAGATCCTGTTACAGGAGCGAGGATCATCGATCCAAATGTGCCGATGGTCGTGATACTTGCTACAGTGCCATCGATAGGGGTTCTCTCGCGATGTTCAAAAAGAGCTGGAAGTAATGATTCTGTTGGTGTTATCGTTGATTCGAGTGCGAAAGTATCAATAACCGATGGCTCTTCGCCCGTAGGCAGTTCCGTTATGGGTGGCTGGGTTACGGGGGGTTCGACAACGGGGGGATCTACCACGACAGGTGGTGGGTTGATGACCGGCGGGTCAATGACTATCGGTGGCGGAGGAAGGTCGGTCACGGTAAATGTTACAGTATCGGTGTAGTTACTCGATGCATTGTGCATATCAAACGCTTTAACGCGCCAAATATATGTTCCCGGTGCGAGTGTTGTTGCAGACGATCCGCGCACATAGGTATCTCCTAGTGTTGCTGTTTGACTAAGTGTAAAGTAGGTATCTCCGGGTGTTCCCAAATCAGAGATAAAATCAATGATGGGATCGGCGTAGCTGCTATCGTCGGCTCCGGTAATCTGTATTTCATATTTGACCGTATCATCATCAGGGTCAGCGGTGGTAAATGTATAGGGAGTCTGTGCGAATATGATCTGATGTGTCGACACAACAAAACCAACCACTCCAAGAGTGAGAACCAAGATCTTGCATATTTTTGCGATCAAGTCAGTGATTGGTTCCCTCCTATACTCTGGTTTTAGTATACCAATAAATGGCAATTCGATGCAATATGCGAAATGAGTTACGCATTTCACTTGTCATCGCGAGGACTCCGATGTATCGTCGGAGGACGTGGCGATCTATGATAGATTGCCCCGCCTGCAAACGCCTGAGCGTAGCGATGGCGGGCAGGCACGGTAACGCCTTCGCAACGACAATAAAGTGTTATTTACTGGGTTCAAATCGGTTATCTATAAACCGACTTTTGCATAGACGTCTTGTATCGTTTGTGATGCGATACCAAGTGCAATTTGATTACCCTTTTTAATGATTGAGGTAAGCGTTTGGGGATCATCGATACATTCTTTCTTTTTTGTTTGGATAGGTGTAAGCGTTGCGATAACACCATCACAGAGTGCCGATTTGAGATCAGAATAACGGATCGTCCCTGCATCATGTTCCTTTGTAAATCGGTCAACCGTTTCTGGTGCAAATTGTTTTAATAAACCAAAAAGATTTGCAACACCTGCGCTCATCGCGCCATCTGGTGCGCTGTCGGTTACCGCACCTATAATCGTAGAGCGAATAGCATCTTCCGATGCATCAAGTGCGATGGCACTGCCTGCAATTGATTTGCTCATCTTTTTTGTCGGGTCGTTGAGCGCCATAATGCGTGCACAGTGAGTTAACAGTGCCTTGGGTTCATTAAATGTATGGGTATAACGGGTATTAAATTTACGGGCGATAGTCCGCATGAGCTCAAGGTGCTGCACTTGGTCCTCTCCTACCGGCACGACATCGGCGTGATAGAGCAAAATATCAGCTGCTTGTAAAACGGGGTAGGTAAGCAACCCTGCGTTTTGACCGTGTTTGTCTGACTTTTCTTTAAATTGTGTCATACGCTCTAACTCGCCAAGCGGAGTGAGCGTAGAAAATATCCACGATAGTTGTGCGTGAGCGGGGATAGCGGATTGCACAAAAAGGGTTGTTTTTTGGCTGTCGAGCCCGCTGGCGACGAGTGTGGCAGCGACGTTAATGACCTGATCATGATACTTTTTAGGATCTTGAGGGATGGTAAGTGCGTGTAGATCGGCGATCATAACAAACGATTCATAGTCGTGTTGCAGATCAACTATTTGCTTAATTGCGCCCAAGTAGTTGCCGATGTGCAGATCGCCTGTGGGTTGTATGCCGGTGAATAAACGTTTCATAATTTTCATTATAGTATATAATCGGAAGTAAATCAAAAGTCAAAATGAAAAAATCAAAATTACAATTAAAAATTCAAAAAAGAATTAGAACTCGCTATGCTCAAACATCTAATATCACTTGAAGCTAAATTAATTTTAAACTTCCAGAAATAATAATACTTACTTTCGACTTTATGGACTTTATAGACTTTCGACATACATACTACAACTATATGACCATCCAAAAGCAGTTAGAACATAAAGCCAAAAAATACGCAGCGAAGATAATCCGCCTGCCCTTTGTGCACATGGTGGCGCTAACTGGTTCGGTGGCGGCGGGTAGGGCAACGCAAAAATCAGATATTGATTATTTTATACAATTACAAAAAAAGCGGTTATATATAGGGCGATTGGTAGTTACCGTAGCGGTGCATCTGTGGGGACAGCGGCGCACCGATCGTTCAATTCCGGGAAAATTATGTTTAAATTGGTTTGGCACACAAAACTTTCCCAAACAACGACACAGAGTTCATCAAATTTTGGCAATGCAAACACATCGATTGATGGGGCAAAAAATAGGTGAGTTGGTGACCGGGTGGACAGAGCTAATTGTGCGTTTGTATCAAATACGTAGAATACAAAAAGACCCCCGCACGCACGCACAGGGATCACAGGTTCGCTGGTCGGATGATGAGTTGGGGTTCCACCCACCAAAAGTGTAATAACCGCATGTTCAAATTATCTAACCGAGAATACTATGTCTACTTGCATGTAGACATAGTATAACGGGGTAAGTTTACCGAGTATTTCCAATCGAATAGATTCCATCATTGGCGAGAGAAATACGTTCTGTAACCGGTTCGGTATATGGTTCGGTATAGGTTACAATCACTGCAGTATAACCAGTGACTGGCGATCCCGAAAGATAGAAAAACTGACCTAAATCAGGATCACCCGAAATGTGATACGAAACCCGACTTCTTACTAGCGTTTCATCGAGATAAAGCGGAGTGCCATCTTCCATGTGCCTTCTGTAAGACAAAGGGGTGCCGTTTACCATCTCGCCGATGCGAAATTCGGGGATGCCCTTTTCTACGATAATAAACATTGAGTGATCACCTCTGGGGTATGTCAAAAGTCATTGTAACGAAATCGTAAGAAAATATACCATAGATACGATAAAACATCAAGTGTTCACACAAAATCTTGACCTGAACGGGTAAGTAGACTATAATTCAAGACGGCGGATGCAACGGAGCCGTGCTACCCCCTTGCGTGGCAACCGAGCATCTGCCATAAATAATTAAAAATTAAAAGTATAAAAGTAAAAGTGCTTGATCCAGCCAGCATTCAATCTCTTGCAGTATTCTAATTGTAGAAATCTGCAAACCCGCCCGCCTCGCAAGCGAAGCGTCGCGGGCACGGTAGATTTCACTCAGGCGGATCAATAGGGCATACTATCATATATTTTTAGAAGCCCTACGTGTCAAGTAACCAAACTACCTAACCCAAATCGACCTATTGGGTAATTAGAAAACCTAACCGAAACAGTATTCTCTAATAGTTGTTTTTGCTTGCTT
>PEVO01000012.1 GCA_002780235.1 Candidatus Berkelbacteria bacterium CG06_land_8_20_14_3_00_43_10 | reverse complement strand
ACCGTTTGGAACCGCAGTAAATACAACCAAAGTGTGTTTTCATATTTATATGGTATCATTGGTGGCAATTTCATACTATACCCAAATTAATAATAAATCAACTATACCCAAGGAGGTATATATGAACGAAGCAGGAAAGCATGTTCCTGAATCTGAGTTGAGGCATGATGGCGAAAATAAGAAATCATGGCGAGAAATGGGACCCAAAAAGAGATTTTTTGACCTGGAAAAAGCACTTCTTGCGGTGGGGTTAGGTGGCATTGCTCAAGGGACATTGAGTTCTCCGGCGTACGCTGAAAAGATGACAGGACAGGAAATAGAGCTAACCGAAAGGGCAGTAGATGCCGGGGCAATCCAAGCTGTTATTCGCCTACTGCCAGAAACGGTAACTGATGAGCTTGATGAAAACGGTAAACCTACAGGTAGGCAAAAGCTAAAAGTTGAAGGAAACGTTGATTTAAATGAAGATATTATACAATTTTTTACTCATAAAGCAAGTAAAGAACAAGATCTAAAAAAGGCAGAAGATATCTACTTAAATAGCGCAAAAGTAATCAGGGATACTGTGGATAATACTCAAGCTGAATCAGAAATATTAAAGATGATGGGTTTAGCTAGCCAGATAGGTTTTGGTACGAAGGAAGATTCATCAAAAGGTAAATACCATACTAATTTATTGACCGGTGAAGAGATAAAAACAGTAAACGATTTAAAAGATTTTTTTCGTGATACGGGGATAGAGGTTGTAGACACTGCTAGAGAAAGCGGAGAAAGTCAAAAAGAAGCAGCGAAGGTTGTGAGTCAATTCTTTTTTGCCGTGAACGGTCATATAAAATTTGGAAACAATACAAACTTAAACGAAGTATATAAAAAATCTTTTGAATAGAGCGTAAGCATTTGATTAACTATCAATCAGGGTCAGTCGAAAAATAAATAATTCTTTCCTAAAGGGATAGTTTCTGGTAGGATTAACCGTAGGAGCTAGTCCTATCTTTTGTAATTGAAAAATAAAATGACAAATCAAAATCAAATCCGCAATTTCTGCATAATCGCACACATCGACCACGGCAAGTCCACACTTGCCGATAGAATGTTGGAGATAACGGGCACGGTCGCGCCAGATAAGATGAAACCGCAGATGTTGGACCGCAACCCCATAGAACGCGAACGGGGAATAACAATAAAACTGCAGCCAGTCCGCATGGTATACCGTGCGGAAAACTCTAAACCCCAAACTCTAAACTCTAAGCAAATTCAAAATAACAAAATTAAAATCTCAAAACCTATTGTTTCGAATTTAGAATTTAGAGCTTCGAGTTTATTAAGTTCAGAATATATTCTGAATTTAATAGATACACCCGGTCATGTCGATTTTAGTTACGAGGTATCACGTTCTCTTGCTGCGGTAGAAGGCGCAATACTCCTTGTCGATGCAAGCCAAGGTGTGCAAGCGCAAACACTTGCAAATCTCCAACAAGCGCAAAAATTAGGGTTGACGATTATTCCTGTTATTAATAAAATTGATCTTCCGCATGCAGAACCAGAAAAAACCGCGCTGGAACTCGTATCGCTTCTTAAAATATCCCAAGATGATATTATTTTTGCATCAGGAAAAACGGGAGATGGCGTGGAGGAGATTCTCGAAGCGATTGTCGATACAATCCCTCCCCCAAGCGGCAACGCAGATGCACCGCTTCGCGCACTTATCTTTGATTCACTCTATGATAGACATCGTGGCGTCGTAACCTTTGTTCGCATTGTCGATGGGTCTATTAAACAAAAAGAAGATATGACACTCATCGGGAGTGCCGTGTCTGATAGTGCGTCAGAGGTAGGATATTTTGTACCCGATCAATTTTCTGCGCCACAATTAACAACGGGTGAGATTGGGTATATTGTGACAAGTTTACGAGATATCCGTCTTGTCCGCGTCGGAGATACAATAACATCAAATCAAAAATCAAAAGCTTGTCCCGAGTATGCCCGAGGGATCAAAAATAAAAATTATAGGGATGAAAATAATCAAACGATACCGTTGACAGGCTACAAACAACCAGAGCCGATGGTTTACGCGAGTGTGTTCCCGCTTGCGCCGGGGGATTATCCACTTCTTAAAGACTCACTAGAAAAATATGCTCTGACCGATGGGTCACTCTCTATCACGCCAGAAAATTCACCAGTGTTGGGGTTTGGCTACCGACTCGGATTTTTAGGGTTGCTCCACGTTGAGATCGTGTCGGAACGGTTATCACGCGAATATGGGTTAGAACTGTTAGTTACGACGCCGCATGTAGAATACCAAATCGCGTTTTCAAATGGAGAAGAAAAAATTATTACCAGTGCTGTAGATCTTCCCGACGCATCGCACATCCGCGAAATTCGCGAACCATGGGCACATCTGGTCATATTATCACCAAGCACCTACGTGGGGAGCATCATCGAACTGCTCCAATCGCATCGCTGCGATCAACCGCAAACTGTCTACCAAAGCGAAAAAACGGTAGAAATAACCGTTGATATCCCCCTATCAGAACTCATCGTCACTTTTTATGATGAACTTAAATCAATCTCATCAGGTTATGCATCGATGAGCTATGAACGCACGGGGTTCCGCATCGGAAAGCTTGTTAAACTAGATATACGCATAGCCGATGATGCGATTGATGCGCTCTCTGCGATCGTCCCATCAGATCGCGTGGACACTATTGCAAAAGAAAAAGTCGCCAAACTCAAAGATATTGTGCCTCGCCAACAGTTTGAAGTTAAGATTCAGGCAGCGTTAGGGGGGAGAGTCATTGCAAGTGAACGGATATCGGCGATGCGCAAAGATGTGACCGCAAAACTCTATGGGGGGGATGTGACGCGTAAGAATAAACTACTCAAAAAGCAAGCAAAAGGTAAAAAAAGGTTACGCCAATTTGGCAGAATTAGCTTGTCGAGCGATGTGTTTATTAAGTTACTTCGACGCTAGACCATCACATCTTGACGATAGAGTGCATATACGTCTACAATAGTAATAGAGGTCTGTCGACGAATGCGCTTTTGAAGCGAAAATTGACAATACGCGGTCGAAAATTACTAAAAGTGACGAAACTTAACAGGCTCGTTAAGTTGAGGAACTTTTGGGGATTTGCAGACCGTAGTGTCAATTTACAGCCAAAATGGTATTTGTCGATAGACCCACTAATACAAGGAGGGCAGTTGGGCGCACCAAGTTGGGATCTGTTTATAGCACTATTTTTCATCATCGGTATCTCATATGGGTTTATTTTGCAACGAGAAAAGGTGACGGGCACATTGGTTTCTACCTATGTGGCGTTAGTCGTGACGCAGATAGCAACACCCTATATCCAACAATTTTTTTCGGGGCAGACAACCGTTGGGTCAATATTCATCAAGGCGAGTCCAACTCCATTCATGATAAAGACAGCAGTTTTTGCCATAATCGTCATTCTCCTTACCACACGCGGCGGTTTAGCAGGTATGCGCGGGCATGGCTTGCTCACGCCCATAGAAGTTATCATCTATTCTGGTTTAACATCGCTAATCGCAATCTCGACCATCGTTTCGTTTCTCGATGAGGGGGTGCGTGCAACACTTGTATCAGATTCCCGATTCGCGAGTATCATCATTCAATATCACGATATGTGGCTCATCGCCCCCGTCGTCATTCTCATTGCGATGGGCTTTCGTCGCCATGGTAAGCACGGCGAACTCTACGAATAATTTTTGAGTACTCATCAAAAAAGCGTCCAATTTTCCTTTGGTAATGTTCCAATTCTGATAGAGGGACTTGATTGAGTTTGAATCCAATGCAACCACACATATAATGAGTATATCATATACTGTCGATAGAATATATTTATGGTAGCTATATAAATTGACCCAATCCTTTAAACATGATATAGTAATTCTTGAAATACATATTATTGGACCTGTAGCTCAGTGGTAGAGCAGGAGCCTTTTAAGCTCTGTGTCGTGGGTTCGATCCCCACCAGGTCCTCCACTATACATAGGAGGGATTATTATGGATGTTTTCTATAAAATTCTTGGAATCATCAATCGTCTCATCTGGATTACGATTGGAATTGCTATCATTTTTGGGATTATAGCATTCATGAAAGTTGGACCAAAGAATATCGCAGACACCATCAGCGGTTCTATCGTTGGAGGGATGAGTGACCAAGGTGACACAAGCGCATCAGTTGGTACCAAACAGTATACCCCACAACAAATAGAATGTTTTAAAGGTAAGGTTGGCGAAGCACGGGTAAATGAACTTATTACAAATAATCAAAAACCTTCGGCAAAAGAAATAGTACAAATCAAACCGTGCTTGAGTAAGTAATATTTATAATCCCGCAATTCGCAGTTCTTCGATAATCTGTTTTTGCTCTCGTGATAACCGGCGAGGGAAGCGTATTCTTACGGTAAGATGTAGATCACCTCGCCCGCGTTTTGTTTGTCCGCCTTTTCCGCCCACGGCAAAAGTTGTGCCATCTTTCGTGCCTTCTGGTATTGCGATGTCAATTCTGTCCCCCTGTGGAGATGTCACCTGCAGTTTTCCTCCAAGTAATGCAGTTGTAAGAGGGATCTCCATCTCTGCTTGGACGGTAGAAAATGCGTTTTCAAACATATCACCAAAGATATCTCCAAGCCCCCCACCTCCACCAAAGTTAAATGAAAAACCACCGGTTTGTTGTCCTTGACCACCAAATATATCTTCGAATCCGCCTTGGGAGGAATATCCATCGAATCCACCGCCTTGTCCCTGTCCACCATTATTTACTCCAGCATGACCGAACTGGTCATAACTGGAACGCTTTCTCTCGTCGCCCAAGACTTGATACGCCTCATTTACCTCTTTAAATTTTTCGCTTTCACCACCTTTATCGGGGTGGTGTTTATGCGCTGCTTTTCTATACGCACGCTTAATTTCGTCCGCACTGGCGGACTTGGAGACACCCAAAACATCGTAATAATCACTTGCCATAATAGGAATTATACGGCAAATTTAACTAAATGTAAAGACAACTTTACATAATAAATTATACCCAACATTTATCTAATTAATAATCATCTATAACTATTCTCAAATTCTCAAGAATTTAGGAATAGTTTAGTGAAGCGTAAAAATCTTTTACCATATGGCGAAAGGGTGTGGGTGACAAAATTCCCAGCATGTTTTTTATCAATTAAACCAGCTAGAGCCAATCTTCTTGTATGCTCAGATATTGTTTTAAAATTAACCTTTAAATATTCGGCAATATCGTGCAATGTAATTTTGGGATTATCAGCAATCAACCAGAGGATAGCAATTCGGTAATGGTTTGCTGCTCCCTTAAAATATCTTTCAATTCTTTTAGCATCTTTATTAATCATAACTCTATTTTAACAAATTATATAACTATTCTCAAATTCTCAAGAATTTAGGAATAGTTATATAAGTAGAAAAGACTGGTTCATTGGAATGGAAAAAATATGGAAAATATAAAAAAGATATATTTATAACGGGCTTTGGATGTTGCGTAAATTAGGATTGGTAACATGGGTATATATTTGGGTGGTGCGGATGTTGTTGTGTCCCAACAATTCTTGTACATAACGAACATCCACTCCGTTTTCTAGTAAGTGGGTGGCAAAGCTGTGGCGCAAACTATGGAATGTGGTGTCTTTTTTAATCTGAGATTTCACCAGCGCATTTTCAAATATTTTTTGGGCAGTTCGGGTTGACAGTTTTCCACCCCGTTCGCTTTCAAAAACATAATCGTTTGCGTCCTTTAAAACTATGAGTTTTTGTAAATTTGGGACTACTTTTTGGGGCAGTAATGTAATTCGATCTTTTTGTCCCTTTGACTCTTTAATATGGATTATCAGCTCGTCCGAATCAATATCTTTGACCTTTAAATTAATGACTTCGCTAACCCGCAGTCCTCCTCCATAGGCAATCTCAATTAATAATTTATGCTTCGGGTTGGATATGTTTTGAATTAATTGATCAATTTCTTTTCGGGAGAGTACCACCGGCAGAGATTTATTTTCTTTGGTGGTTTTAATGTTTATCTTTTGCTGACAATTGGTAATATTGTAGTAAAAAAATTTGATAGCGCTCAAAAATATATTTCTTGATTGTGCCGATGTCCCTTTATTTTCACAATAAAGTAAAAAGTTGCGGATATTTTCGAGATCTATTTCCTGATAATTTTGTTTTTTATATTTAAAATATTTCTCAAGCGCATAAACATAACT
>PEVO01000025.1:304-39139 GCA_002780235.1 Candidatus Berkelbacteria bacterium CG06_land_8_20_14_3_00_43_10 | reverse complement strand
TATTTAGGTAAGATTATTAATGAGCTAACGAAGGATGCTACGGTAAGATATTTCGTTATCTAAGTCGTACCCATTGACAGATTATATATTTCTGTCATATACTATAAATATGACAAAACATACATTATCTGCCACAACAAAAATGGAACCCAATGGAAGGGTGATGATACCGGCATTGATACGCAAACGACTCAATATAGAACCGGGTGTTAGATTTGTTATCTTTATCAAAAATGATCAGCTTGTGCTGGCTGATGAACAAAAAGAAAAACTCAAAGCTTGGGAAAATCTTAGAAAAAAAAATAGTAAATATCGCTGGAAGCCAGGAGAAAAAATGCTTTCCGAGGAACTAATAGAAGATCGCAAGAAAGAAGCAATAAGGGAAGGTTATGTATGATTGTACTCGATTCCTCGGCACTCATCGCATACTTTAAGTTCGAAAAAGGTGATACCGTGGTAGGTGGACTTCTTAAGCAGTCGACCGGCATCAGTTGCGTAAATCTTGCTGAAACGCTTATAATATTTAAGTTTTACCATTTTCCCGGAGATGAAATTACCTCTCAACTATCAAGCTTAAAGTTAGAAGTGATTGACTGCTCTAAAGAAATTGCTCTTATCGCAGCAGAAATCACTCATCCCAAAAATATGTTCCTATCCCTCGGCGATCGCATCTGTTTGGCAACCGCTATCAGTAAAAAATGCCCCATTCTTACCGCCGACAGTAGCTGGGAAAAACTCAAGCTGCCGATCGAAGTTATCTCAATCAGGTAACGTTCCCTAACTTTATAATTCTAAATTCGGATCAACATCGACAGCCTTCCACGGGAAGGCAGATTTTAGATTATAGATTATAGATTTTAGAATGGGTTTAGAGTTTTGAATTTGAAATTTATTTGAAATTTGGGATTTGTTATTTATAATTTGCTTTTTATATCTATAAAAAGCAGCAAGTCCTATCATCCCCGCATTATCACCACAGAGCTCTACCGGCGAGATGAGCAGTTTGTCACCAAATCGTTCTTTAAACGACTGCCGCAAGCGTTTGTTGGCACTCACTCCGCCGGTTAAGAGAATAGTTGAAAGTTTATAGTTCATAGTTGATAGTTTTTGATATGCCTGATAGGATTTTTCGACGAGAACTTCCGCTACCGCTTCTTGAAATTCATAGGCGATAGCTTGTTTTTCACCTCGGAGGAGATCCCGCTTCGCTCCTCCACCTCCGAGGTGGGTTTGCGAGGAGATCCCGTCTCGATTACTTTCTAACTGCTTAACCAAATTCACTACAGCTGTTTTAAGTCCGGAAAAGGAAAAATTGAGGTCACCACTTTTTAGCATTGGTCGAGGCAACTTAAAACTCGAAGTTCTAAATTCTAAATTCGAAGCAAGTTCCAAGTTTGAAGTTTGAAGTTTTAAACTTTTAATTTGTTTAGAGTTTACCTGCCCGACATGCCAAGTCGATGGCAGGCGGGGAGTTTGGGATTTAGAGTTTTTCACAAATTCTTCCGCAAGCGCGGATATAGCCGGTCCGCCCGGGTATTCCAGCCCCAGCAAACTTGCTACTTTATCAAACGCCTCGCCTGCCGCATCATCGAGTGTCTGCCCGATAATCTCGTAATCAAACATATCTTTGATAAGCACGAGTTCTGTGTGACCGCCACTTACCAGCAATGCAATTGCTGGTAACAAATTCGAAATTCTAAACTCTAAATTCGAAACAATATTTAATTTCGAAATATCCAATTTTTCAAACTGTTTTGAATTTTGTACTTTGAGGTTTGAAGTTTGCTTAGAGTTTATGGTTCGACTTTGCTCACCATCCTGAGCTTGTCGAAGGAGAGCTTCGGGTTTAGAGTTTAATACTTGCTGCATCGCAGCAAAAATATGTCCTTCAAGGTGATTCACTGGTATTAGCGGCTTCCCGCCAGCAAACGCCAGGGCTTTGGCGGTTTCCACGCCCACCAAAAGCGACCCGACCAAACCCGGACCAACAGTTACGGCGATAGCATCAATGTAGGGCAGAACGTTGCGGATCGTCTGGTCTGACTTTTTACCAAAGAGCTCTATTTCGAGCGGAGCGAGAGATTGCTCGATAACCGGAATAATCGCTTCGCAGTGCGCCCGCGCCGCAACCTCCGGCACCACCCCGCCGGTGATTTTGTGCAAATCAATCTGACTGGCTATGATATTCGACTTAATAACCGGAGAATCCGAACCCTCAATAATTGCCGCCGAAGTTTCGTCGCAACTTGACTCAATTGCTAGAATTCGCAAGTTTTTTTGTTTCATGGGTGATTTATTATCAATTTTGCTGTAACATCATTATTTCAGTCTATCTGCGGCATTGTAACCCAAATATCCAGAGGAAGCAATTATTAACAAGGAAAAAAACGAATGTTTAAGGGAATTCGGGTTGCTTACCAACAACCAACTTCATCGGTTTACCCATGTAACTATTGCACGGAAACTAAAGATATCACCAATACCGTTGTCGCACCAGTCGTTCTTGATTCACACGGGAGGATACTCAAAACACGCATCTGCCATACCTGTGTTAATGAGCATGATGATGGTATCCTTTTCCTCGAGGTCCCTGGCGGCGATGTATCGATGATTGGTATCACCACCAAGGAACTTATCGAGAGACACCGAAACTGAATCCAAGGAGGTACCATGAACAGATATGCTAAGTGCCGGATATGCAAAAAAGAGATGAAAGCAATTTTGGCACGCTCACCTATGGCAAAATTTGCCATATGCACCGAGTGTGGAGCATTTACAAAAGACAAACCTCGGGCTTGGGACGACGAATATAGAGGTCCAAGGGCTGGAAATACAGTTAATTCCAAGGAGGAAACAAATACCAATGCCGATGAAAGTTGATGATGACGGGTCACTGGGCTATTATTCGTGCAGTTTTATGAACTTACTTTCCTCGTCTGCGGGGGAAGGAAGAGCTGTCTTGGGTTGCGGTTTTCGTCTGGACAAAGACAAAGACGGCAACGTCACGGTCAGCAAACAAGGATTCTCTCTGGCTTTCTTGCCGGAAGAGATGGTCAAGTAGGTCGTAGATTGGTGGAGAAATAAGGAGATGAAACGATGAACTACTACCAAATGTTTGAGATGGACGATTCCTGCCTCGTAGCATTTTTTGATAAAGACAAGGAAATTGGTAGTATCTCAATTCCCGAGGATTTGTCCCAGCAGATCCATGAGTGGATCGAGTCGGGAATTGATATGACTTTTCCGCTCGAATGCGGAAACAAAGTTCGCGATCTTCGTATCGAACGGAGAATCCTGTCCTTCGATTTCGAAGGAATATACTTCTTCCAACAGCAGGAGAGCTTATAACATCCATCTAATCTAATTATTGTATTGTCAAGCCGCCCAATGTCTCATGGGCGGTCTTTTTTTTATCCCTGAAATCGGATAGAATAAAGTCACGCGATAAAGGGTTAAGCAACTTTGCATCGCTTTAGCGTCATTGTAAGCGTAAAAATATTGTCATTGCCGAGCCCACCCCGTCATTGCGAGCGAATCGAAGCAATCTTACGACTTACGCAAAATATTCTTTTCTGTTATTCTGCACATGATGCGGAATCTAGATAGTTTGGATTCCCGATGTCGAAGCGCTCCACTTTCGGCTCGAGAATGACGATTAAAGTGCGTAAGTCGTAAATTTATCAATACAATAGATCGCCACGGGCTAAAGCCCTCGCGATGACAGAGACTAGTCAAACCATGAATAAAGAATTAGAAAACGAAAGTAAAACGCAAACCTCATACCTCCAAACTCAAAGTTGGGCTACTTTTAAGAGTGCGTTTGGGTGGAAAGCCGACACTGTTGGCGATGTTTTTGTTTTGTCGCGCCAGTTGCCATACATTAACCAGTTGATGATGTATGTGCCGGAAGTAATGATACATGATTCGAGTTTACTGGAGAAATTAGTTTTATTTGCGAAAGAAAAAAAACCGATGTTCCTGCGGTTGGAAATTCTTAATAATGTTGACGGCGGAAATGCCGAGGCAATTAAACAAAAACTCAAAGAAAACCATTTTGTCAAAGCGTTCGAGGAACTCCAGCCGGAACACCGCCAAATTATCGACCTTACCCAAAGCGAAACGGATATTTTGCACAATATGAAGGAGAAAGGGCGTTACAATACTCGTTTAGCGCAAAAAAAAGGCGTCCGGGTAGAAATCACCACAGGCGACGATGCTACTGCGTTGGAAAAACTCAAAATAGTCTACGACCTTTATCAAAAAACCGCCGATCGCAAATCAATCAGCGGACGCAGTTATAGTTATTTCGAAAAACTGTTAGAGAACTTTAAAGATGAAATCATTTTAAGCATTGCCTATACCCCCGCCACTACGAGCCCACCCTCTGTCATTGCGGTCCCACCCTCTGTCATTGCGAGGAGCACTGCGACGAAGCAATCTATCACTTCCACCCCCCTCGCCGGCTCAATAACACTAATCCACGGCGGCGTTGCCAGCTATCTCTACGGCGGGTCCAGCTTGGAGCGCAAAGAACTCATGGCGCCTTATCTTTTGCACTACGAAGTTATGAAATACGCCAAAACTCAAAACTGCCAAACCTACGACCTACTCGCCATCGCCCCGCCCGATCAACCTAATCACAAATTCGCCAACTTAACCCGCTTTAAACAACAGTTTGGTGGCAAAAGCATCGCCCGCCTCGGCTCGTATGATTTGAAAATGAGACCTTTCTGGTATACTATCTTTAAATTGTTAGAAAATATACGACGAAAATGATTACTACCATCAAAAACCTTCTCCGCCCCATCATCCCGGCTTGGATGCTTAACATCTATCATTTGAAGATGGGGATTTTGGCGGTGTTTTGGTATGGACTGCCGAGTCGAAAAATCAAGGTGATTGGGATTACCGGGACCAATGGCAAAACCACTACTGCCCACCTCGTCAACTCCATCTTCAAAAAAGCCGGTTACAAGACTGCGGTGGCGACAACCATTGATTTTGAAATTGCCGGCAAAACGCAAAAAAACAATAATAAAATGACCACTATGAGCCCGTTTGCCATGCAAAAGTTTTTGCGCGAGGCAAAAAACGCCGGGTGCAAAGTTGCTATAATTGAGGTTACCAGCCACGCTCTTTTACAACATCGGCTGTGGGGAATTAAGTTTGATACGGTCGCGCTTACCAACATCACCCACGATCATTTGGACTATCACAAAAACTTTAACGAATACAAATATGCCAAAATGTTGTTGTTTGTTAATAACCCGCGGGTCAGCGTGGTTAATTTAGACGACCCCAGCGCTCCGGATTTTGCCAAATTAAAAGCAAGTAAAAAGTATCTCTACTCAGTAAATAGTAAAAGTATTCGCGATAATTCGGGTTCAAATTCGGGATTGATTGGGGAGTTATATACTCGTAAGATCATCGCTAGCCCAAGAGAAGTCATGTTTACCGCCGTCACACCAATCGGAGAAGTTGTGATTGATAATCAATTACCCGGCAAATTTAATATTAGCAATTCGCTCTGCGCGGTTGGGGTTGCGCTCGGAAGCGACATTGCTCTTGAAACTATTCGAGATGGAATAGAAGAAATTAAATTGGTGCGCGGGCGGATGGAAAAAGTCGATGAAGGGCAAAACTTTACCGTGATAATTGATTATGCCCACACCCCGGATGCGTTTGAGAAGGTGTTTGATGCCATTGCACCTATCGTGAGAGCGAGGGTAATTACCGTGCACGGAGCGACTGGCGCAAGAGATAAAACCAAACGCCCAATTTTAGGTACAATTAGCGCCAGGCACTCGGACATCGTAATCATAACAAACGAAGATCCATACCACGAACCGCCCATGACAATTATGGAAGAAGTTAAAAAAGGAATTCCTGTGTCATCCCGAGCGAAGCCGAGGGATCCCTCCATTTCAGTCGGGATGACAAAAAGCGCAAACTATAAAGTCTTAAATGAAACATTATTCTTGATCGAAGATCGTCGACTCGCTATCCGCACAGCGCTGGAACTTGCCGAGCCACGTGATGTGGTACTGATCCTCGGTAAAGGCGCAGAAGAGGTTATGGCGGTAGCCGACCCCAAAGCCGATCACGGCTACAAGCTAATACCTTGGAATGAGCGTGAGATCGTCAAAGAGGAGCTTAATAAAGTATTACGTAGCAAGTAGTCAGTATTATGCAGGGGTCAATGCAGGGGCGATCTCTTTTTATTTAACATTTACTCACGGTCGTGACATTTTGTTATACAAACCAACATAAACTCACAGTTTTTAAATAAAACCACCCAGTCGGGATTAAACCGAATCTGGATGGTTGCGTGGTCAGGAAAGATATCGTGGAATCTATTCCACCAGAAACAGGTGGAGCATATCGCGATGAGGGCTCTCCGTATAGTAGTCTACATGGTACTTTTTCTTGTTTACCAGTAGGTAATTGATGATCTCTTTTGCATTTGCCCATCGCCAAAACGGGCGTCCATCAACTTGGATCTCGACCGATTTTCCCGTTGGTCCGGAGATTGATGCACTCCCCATTTTGTTTTGGTACATAACCGAATGGTTCGCCTCGCGGATAATGAACACGGTGTCGTATTGTGTGTGGCAATCATGTGCAAACTGTTGCAACCCCTCCCAGAGCTTTGGGTTGAGAGTTTTGTACAAGTTTGTATGCGGTATGTCATACTCGCCAATACGTTTGTCAACAACCAGACCAATTTCTGGTTTGCTTGCTATAGGAACGACATCATTTCTGTTGATTCCTTTTTGGATGTCACGTGCTGTCATGTATCGCACGGCATGCGCATAGAGATGTTGTTCCTGCGTAACCGCTTCCTTTTGTCGCGCGATCTCGCCATCGTACCAATCCGGTCGATCCATGAATGTATAGATATCGGATACAGCCATCGCAAGATCTGGTCGAACGAGAGTTGCGTCAAACTCAACTCGAGGTAGTGTGCCTTTACCCCACAAACGTCTTACCTTGTCCAACGTCGTGGCGAGTGTATTGCGCTTTGTGTGAATATCAAGAAACTCACGTGCGGTGCTTACTGGATTATCTGATGCGTCGTTACGGAGAATTGTGACAAGCACCCCCATGCTGATATCGGGGTTAAACCGCGGATCGAGTGGTATCAATTGCTGCTCACCGATTTGTTTGAACGATTGGATTGAAAGACGTCCATCTTTGACATCTTTCGCGAGACCAACTATCTCCCAACCAAGGTCAAACAAGCATGCAGATCCGTTGCTTAGGTTATATGCATTGAATACATCGTTCGTTGTGAGTTGGGCGATGCCGACGTTTGACTGCCAGTTACCGAAGCCCTCGTTGAATATATCTTCTCGATTGTTAAACCAGATACGATAGAAGTATATCTGTCGCCACCCAGCTCTACCATAAACGCACGGGCAAGACTGGGGTCCCACGCCAATTCTTTGACGAGAATAGCTGCGTATGGGTTGATCTTTTTGACCTTTTGCGCCAGATTGCATTGTACACGATTGGTAACCCGTGCTTCTTTAGAGCCGGGCAAGACATAGGGCACTGCCGGTTTCCAACACACATATATCGCTGACACAACTAAAGCGATGGCCACACCTAACGCAACGAGAGGTGTATTTTCATTACCCGTTTTCATGGTGCATCCCTTCCAAAATCAGAATACGAACTAATAAGCGTATAACATAGGCCCGAATGTTAGTCAAAATAAAAAACCACCCATTCGGGATCAAACCGAATCTGGGTGGTTGTGGTTTTGTGATGAATAGGTGGATGTGGTTGCGACCGGTGTCGCTCCCCTTGCCCGCCTCTGTGTAAAAGTCGTATCCCCATTCGCGCGCATGGGCACGCAAAAACAGGATGAATTTTTCGCCCTGTTCCCAGCGCCACACAGGAATGCCACGTTCTAATACAAGATCGCAGGCGAGCCCGGTTGTGTGACCGCAGGAGTTGTTACCCATGAGGGATTGATACGCAAGCGTGCGTATTGCAGAGGTCATGTGGATTGTCCCACCACCTTCTTTGTGCCACGCTGTGGCAAGTGTGCAATTAAGTCGCCAGAGTTGCGGGTTAATGTTCTGGTAGTAGGTTTGGTTGACTCCTGCCAACTTACCCATACCGTCATCACAATCAAGACCTATATCTGGTCTGTCCGCAACTGCCACGAGCTTGTCCGCACCAAGTCCCCGCTTCAAGTCCTTCCAGTCTTGATACTGGTAGAGATGTTTGGCGATGGTGCGCTCGCGCTTCACCGCACGGCGTTCCTTGGGTAGTTCCCTATTGCGAAACCATTCGGGCATATCGTTATACGCCAGAAGTGTATCGATGGCGCTCCGCGCTTTTGCGATCTCTGCGTTCATTGCGTTGTCACTAAGCGCTGGGACAAGTAGTTTGTCGCCGATCATCGTGTCGAGATAATCGGCGAGCGCCATAACCTTAAACGCATAGATTGGCGCTTCGTCGTGGAGCCCAAGTGCATCAACCTTATCCTTAAACGTCTGGTCGCTGTGATACAGATACCAGAAGTTTGGGTAGGTGAATACTGCGGTGCCGGATCGTATGGTTTTGCAGATATTCGCATACCTGTTATACCCATACACGGGGAAATCGCCCGTATACTCGCCATAAGCGTCAACGAGTTTGGCGTAGTTGCCCAGCCCATTGTGATGCACCTGAACCGTCGCGACGGTATCTCCAACGATCTTTTGGTGCGCCTTCCACAAATTGCACCCTGCCAGCGCGTTGAGTGCAAGTGCGCACCGTGGATCAGTTTTCTTGAACGCTCGCAGCGATGCTATGTATTCACTATCGCTGATGCGTCCATTATGGTTCGCCCTAATTGATCGCGACTGTGCCAACTCTAACGCTCGCAACTTGCCGTTGAACTGCTGTGGCAAAAACTGCGCAAAGACACCAGCAGAGAGCTGGAACATGCCTACATGCGCCACGCTACTCTGACCAGTAAGGAACGACCCGTCAACGGCGTCTGGCGTGCACCCGCTTTCGATGAGTGCAAGTGCACGGACAACATTGATGTCCCAATCCACCGTCCGCGCAATCCAGCCAAAGTAGCCATCGTAGGGTCGGATGATCTTCTCTAACTCATCCGCCGTTTGGCACTGCGTGCGAGAGGGCAAATAGTTGTGTGCAACCCACTTTTTACCTTCTGTGCGCATAACCCGTTCGGTAAGGTTGGTCACCGTATGCGGTTTCCGGACAAATGTTATCCGGTAGCTGCACACCGCGTCGACCCAGTCCGCAAGTGGTTTTCTAAAATACCATCCAGCAACTGCCAGACCGACAATAAGGATGATACTTCCGCGGATGACTTTCTTTCCAAAGTCAAGACCACACTTAAGCTTGAATACGGGGACAACACTACTCGCCCAGACGAGCTGGAAGTATCGTGACCCCTCTTGCATCCCTTTGAGCAGTCCAACACCCATGGACCACAGTCCCACGACGCACAAAAACAAATCAAACACAAGCGTCGTAAAGACCCATATCACAGCAGAGGAAACTGCTTTTGCTCCTGCGACGACGATGAACGCAACTGTGTTCTCAAACTTTGATCGATTTTTCAACTATTCCTCACCTCACAAATACAGATTGAATGACACGTCATCCTACCATAAAAAGGAAATTATGTCAATCTAAAATGCTCGACTCTTGCGCTTACGAGAATATTTTGCTATACTCTATGTTGTTATGACAATAAAAAAGACCGAAACGAAAAAGACTAAGAGTGCTGAAGTGCTGAAGAAAGAGAAAACTCCTGTGAAAAAAGCGACAAAATCGCTAGTCGCTCCTGTTAAGGTTGTTAAAAAAGAAAAGAAAAGTGCTGAAGTGCTTAAAAAAGAGAATGCAGTAGAGAAGCCCGTGGTTCAAACACTTGGAAAAAAGAAAAAAGTCGCCAAGCCAACTGCGTCGGTCGGTACATTTAAACTCAAAGGCAAAGATGCGGAACTTTTGACCAAGTATCAGCATAATACATCCGATACCGGTTCCACAGAAGTGCAAGTTGCACTGTTTACGGCAAAGATCAATTCGCTTGCAAAACACCTCAAAAAACACGGCAAAGACAGTGATTCCAAACGCGGGTTGATCATCATGGTAGGTAAACGACGACGCCTGTTAAATTATCTATTGAAGCACAACCAAGCACAGTATCAGAAGTTGATAGCAGATTTGGGGCTGAGAAAGTAAAACCTGTATTAGGTAGTAGGTATTAGGTATTAGGTAGTAGGTATTAGGTAGTAGGTATTAGGTAGTATGGGATTAGGTAGTATGGGATTTTAGATATTAGAAATTAAAAATGCAAAATAATAATACTTTTAGATTACTAACAATCGTCAATACAGTATTAATTGTAGCACCTTTGATTTTAGTATCGTATTTCACCTACAAACTTGTAATTTACCCCAATAAATTATTAAAATCTTCCCGTAAACAAAATGCCGTTAGCAAAATCGAGTCACGAGATAACGCTCGTAAAGCCACCGTTAAAGCACTGATCAATTCAATTAATATTTACAAAGTTGAGAACGGTAAATGTCCTCTATCTCTAGAAGATCTGGCTACGGCAGAAAAGACAAAGACATATTCCGACCCCCTCACTAAAAAGCCATATTTATATTCAACAGAAAATGCAAAATGCATTGTCTCTGCGACACTTGAGCTTAGCAACGATAAAGATTTGGCCAATGATTACAATCCGACCAATAGCCCAGTGTACGAGCTAGCCATATAATTTATCAATAGTTAGGTATCAGATATTAGTATTATAGGATTTTTAAATTTTTGCATAATACATAATACTTGGTACTTAATACAAACCATCTCGGCACGAGAGATATAACACATTTCAGCGTGAGTTATTCCCTCGTTCCGAGCCAAACAAACGCTGAATTACCACCCTACGCCAAAGGCTACGGAGTGGCAGGAAGGAACACATGAAATCTCATACAACCCATTCGACAGACTCAGGGCTTAAGGTCTTTAAAGCCGATTTTGGAAACGGCGAGTTAGTGTTCGAAACAGGTAAACTCGCAGGGTTGGCAGACGGGTCTGTCACCGTTTCTTGGGGAGAAACAGTTATTTTGGCAACCGCAGTCGTCGGCGTAGAACCACGCGAAGGCGTCGATTTTTTCCCGCTGATGGTTGATTACGAAGAACGACTCTACGCAGCAGGCAAAATTAGCGGGTCACGCTTTATTAAACGCGAAGGTCGTCCCACCGATAATGCAGTTTTATCGGCGCGCCTTATCGACCGCCCTATCCGCCCTTTATTTCCCAAATCATTCCGTAACGATGTGCAGGTGATCATCACCGTTTTGTCGTATGACGAAGAGCACAGCCCCGATACGATCGCCATTGTCGCCGCATCCGCCGCACTCACACAAACCATCGCACCGTTTGAATGTCCGGTCGGCGCTGCCCGTGTTGGCTGTATCGATGGCAAAATGGTCTTAAACCCAACAGAAAGTCAGTTAGATGTATCAACGCTCGATCTAGTCGTTGCAGGCACAACCGATACCGTGATGATGATAGAAGCCGGCGCAAAAGAGATCCCAGAAGCAACCATGATCGAGGCGATCGAATTTGCGCTCGCCGGGTTGCAACCGACAATAGCGGTGCAAAAAAACTTTGCACGCACTGATATGCTTACTACCGATGCATCGGAAGCCGATATTATCCACGAAGAAGTGAAAAAATATATCGGTAAAAAACTTGCAGGCGCGATCAAAGAACTCGACCCAGAAAAACGCAAAACGGCGATTGCCACGTTTGAAGCAGATGTCCTTAAAAACTTTGAAGGATCGTATAAACAAACCGATCTTAAAGTAACGTTTAATAAGATAGTCGAAAAGGAGATACGGGAGCTGATTCTATCTCATGATATTCGCCCCGATGGACGCAAATTAGATGAAGTGCGCCCCCTGTCTATAGAAGTTGGTCTGTTGCCGCGCACCCATGGGAGCGGTCTATTTACCCGCGGTCAAACACAGGCACTTACCATCGCCACCTTGGGGAGCCCGGGCGACGAACAGACCGTGGAAACACTAGAAGAAGAAGGCACCAAACGCTTTATGCACCACTACAACTTCCCTCCGTTTTCTACCGGCGAAGTCAAACCAATGCGTAGTGTTGGACGCCGGGAGATCGGTCACGGCGCACTTGCAGAACGCGCGCTCAAACCCATGATCCCGGACCGTGAATCATTCCCCTACACGATCCGTTTGGTATCGGAGATTTTAGCGAGCAACGGCTCCAGTTCTATGGCAGCAACGTGCGGATCAACGCTTGCACTTATGGACGCTGGTGTGCCTATCACCAAACCCGTCAGTGGTATTGCGATGGGTCTTATCACTGATCATGAAAAACCCTATGAAAACTACAAAGTGTTAACCGATTTGCAAGGGCTCGAAGATTTCGCCGGCGATATGGATTTTAAAGTCGCGGGGACCAAAGACGGTATAACCGCCATACAACTTGATACCAAGATTAAAGGGTTAAGCATGGGGATCATCAAAGATACGCTGGCAGCTGCGCTTAAAGGTAGGCTGTTTATTATGGAACAAATGCTGTCGGTTATCGGTGAACCGCGAACAGAATTATCTCAATACGCGCCACGTATCTACACCTTGCATATCCCTATCGACAAAATTGGCGATGTTATCGGACCGGGCGGTAAAAACATTCGCAAGATTGTAGACGATGCGGGTGGTAAAGAGGTCATCAGTATCGATATCGAAGATGATGGGACCGTGTTGGTATCGTCACCCAAAAAAGAAGCGGCCGATAGTGCGATCGCTGCCATTCAGGGGCAAACCAAAGAGTTCGCCATCGGTGAAGTGATCGATGGAACGGTGGAAGAAATCCTCAAAGATCGTTTTAAAGGTAACGAGATCGGCGCCATCATCAACCTCGGTGGCAAAAATACCGGCATGGTGCATATTAGCGAAATCTCACAAAATCGCATCGAAACCGTTTCGTCTGTTTTGAAAGTCGGAGATAAAGTTAAGGTGAAAGTGGTAACGATTGACAAGGAACGCGGGAGAGTTGGGCTTAGCATTAAGCAAAATGGCAACAACCACGAATAATCAATTCCACCAGATCTAGGTACTAATCTCCAGCAAATATATCGATTCGTTAATCGGTTCGTTCTTGATATAAACTATTAATAAGACGCAAAACCGCTGGTGGATACTGTTTGGACCAGAGTAACAACTTTATTTTGTCAAATACTTTTTTGTCAATAACGGTCAAGTCAATTTGCAATCTCCCTTTTGACACCATATACAATGTATCGAGCAGAGCTTTTTCCGCTGTCGCCACATACACGCCGTCGATAAGGTTAAATCCAAAGAGTAAATCCTGCTTAATTTTGCGGTACTCAATATCTTCCTTGTCGAGAACTATTTTTTTTGGTTTATTGGTGGTTGCCAGCGTCAAACAATAAGGTACTTGGCTTATCCCCCCGTAGCGCGACAGCGCGCTTTCAAAAGAAATATAACTCGGTTGATATATCTGTGTCGCTATCTTTTGAGTATTAATTGGTTTATCGGCTACTTGATAATATCCTTTAATAATCCGCTTTATTTCTCCTCGTTTTTGCAGACGCGATAAAGTCACTAGTAAACTTGCGCGTGGTAATTTAAAAATCTTTTGCAAATCAGACGATGAAAAGTAATCTTTATCAAGAGTACCAAGGACTTTTAATCTGTTATTTGCCATACTTCTCCATAAGTTGCGTGGTAACCGTTTGATAGTTTTTGGGCAAATATTTAGAAAGTTCCTGCCGAATCAATTTTTTATCGATCTTCAAGGTAATATCTGGCATCGGTAAACGAAGTTTTTGGCACAAAAACCAAATATCAAACAAATCGCGAGGCAGTTTGCGCTCTTGTATTGTTTTTAGTTTGTCCTTCAAAATTTCATCGATTTCTTCGACCTGAAATAATGGTTGCAAGTTTGATGATGGGGAGCTAATTAAACGCAAGGACGATTTGTATTGGCTTTTTCTTTTGGAGAGTTCAATTTTCAGAGTAATGTTTTGAGACAAAAGCGGATCCGTAATTTTATATTCAGATAAATAGGTATAGTACTTGTTGTATATATCGGAGATAACAATTTCGGGAAACGCCTTTTCGATGCTTTTAATAACCGTTTTGTAGTCAGCGAATGCAATTTTAGAAAGTGGAGAAAAATCTAGATCATCAGAAAATCGAGGGGAGTTATAGGCTAAACGCAAGGCGGTTCCACCCTTAAACATTATCTTATCACCAATTACGCTCTGGGATATTTTTTCCAGAACTTTCATTTCCCATTCTTCCCTGACAACTTTATCCAAACTAATGCGCAATTCTCGAGATAACTTTTCTGCAATGTCTTTTATCATATTACTCCATAGTTAACATTATTGTTAATTATATGGTAACATGTTATTATTGTTTTGTCAAGAGATAAAAAAACCCGATCTCGCGTGAAACGTGTAAACGAATCACGAAAGACCGGGGAGGTGTTCAGTCAGTATCCTTGGTGTCAAACCATTCCCGCAGATCGTGATATGGTTCTCCGATCAGCGATATACCTGCACCTACCCAATAATTAGTGCTATACTAAAGGTATGAAAAATCTATCGAAACAAACGATTTCGATTTATTGGCGGTTTACAAAAAAATATCGCCTGCTTGTTTTTGTATCGATTATTTCTACTCTCATCGTCAACGCACTGTATGTGTATATCCCATTTTTATACAAAAACATCTTCGACAGTCTAGCCGCCAACGACTTCACAACCCTCCCAATCATTTATCGAACCCTAACCATTTTTGCTGGTGTCAATG
This sequence comes from Candidatus Berkelbacteria bacterium CG06_land_8_20_14_3_00_43_10, assembly GCA_002780235.1. Lineage (GTDB taxonomy): Bacteria > Patescibacteriota > UBA1384 > GWA2-35-9 > CG2-30-43-20 > CG2-30-43-20. The sequence continues at coordinate 24,281 of PEVO01000025.1, read as the reverse complement.
CAATTATCTGGGTTACGTCTCGGGCTGCGATGACGAGTAACATTATATTCCAAACAAAAACAATGTCAGACCTTGCTTCGTATTGTTTTTCTTACCTGCACAAACACTCCTATACCTTTTTTACGAATAATTTTAGCGGAGCACTGACCAAAAAAGTCGACTGATTTATCAGGGCGTACGAAGATCTTTCCAACCAAGCAACGTGGCGTATCGCCGAAAGTATCATCCGATACGTGTTCATTATCATCGCGCTTGGCCTGCGAAACCTAACTCTAGTTGGTGCGCTTGTACTCTGGACCGTTATCTATCTGATATTTTCTTTTTCGACAGCAAAAAAACGTCAGAAAATTGATCTGCAGAAGTCCGCCGCCGATAGCATCGCCGGTGCACACCTTGCCGACACGACTGCCAACAACCTCAACCTCAAAATATTTAACGGATATACAACAGAGGAAGCCCTCTATCAGAAAAAGATTTCGACACAATATGGATTCCAACTCAAAGCATGGTTATTTGACCGCGACATAGAATCGTATGTCAACTTTTTCACCATGGTACTCGAGGTAGGGATGATGGCGCTCGCCGTTGTACTCTGGAGGCAAGGCACACTGACCATCGGTGATTTTGCCCTTATCCAAGGTTTGATTATGCAGTTGTTTGAACGGTTAAGGAACGTTTCTTCCAATATGCGCAGTATCTATGATAGTTTGGGGAGCGCCAACGAAATGACCGATATTCTGACGACGCCGTATGAAGTTCAAGATGCACCAAACGCCAAAAGTATTACACTATCAAACGGTGCGGTAACATTTAACGATGTGACTTTTGGATATCATGCCGATAAAATATTCAAACAATTTAATCTGAAAATTGCGAGCAAAGAACGGTTGGCACTGATCGGCAGTTCCGGGTCGGGCAAAACGACGCTTGTCAAATTGTTGTTGCGTTTTTTGATGTCCACGGCGGGCAGATTACCATAGATAATCAGAATATTGCAACGGTCACACAAGATAGTGTGCGTGGCGCCATCGCCTACGTCCCGCAAGAAGCGTTGCTCTTTCACCGCAGTATTATGTAAAATATCCGTTATGCCAAACAAAACGCCACCGATGACGAAGTAAAAAAAGCTGCCACGCTCGCCCATGCCCACGAGTTTATTAAAAACCTACCACAAGGGTATGATACGTTAGTCGGCGAACGGGGGATCAAGCTTTCTGGTGGCGATCGCCAACGGGTGGCGATCGCCCGGGCTATCCTTAAAAATGCACCGATTCTTATTCTTGATGAGGCGACCAGCCAACTCGACAGCCAATCGGAACGTTACATCCAAGATGCGCTTAAAACGCTTATTAAAGACAAGACCGTCATCGTCATCGCCCACCGTTTATCGACCATCAAACAGATGGATAGAATTGTCGTTCTAGAAAAAGGCACAATCGTAGAAGAAGGAACGCACGAGATGTTATTAAAACTCCACAAAGGCACCTACCAAAAACTCTGGCAGATCCAAGCCGGTGGGTTTAGTTAGTTTTTAAATCTAATTATTCCCAAAAACTCACTTGGAGTAATAACTGGCATCGCAACGGCTGTGCGGACGACCGGTTTAAGTAAATGTTTTTTATCAAGCGTGATAAAATAGTCCGGTTTTGATATGAGTGCGGTTTGAATAATAATTTGATCTGACTTTTTTGGAATTAAACGTGTGAGAACTGTATCTACCGTTTCTTGGTTTTGCGTAATTCTCGGTTTAAGAACTTCGAGCGCGGTGTAAAAATAAGGCAAAAACTCGGGTAATTTTTTGGTCAGGTTGCGCTTCACCTCATCAATAACAAGATCGCAGACCATAAGCTCAACGACACCTATTTCGGCAAGGCGCAGAATCTCCGCAGACGCGCCAGTTGTCGACACCAATCCTGCCAGTAAGACACTACTGTCAAGAAATACGTTAGTTTTCTTCATCGATTAAATCTTCAACAGTTATTCCCTTTGCGCGCATCAGCTCTTCTCCGCGTTTTTGGATCGCCATAATAGATGACTCTTTAGGGCGGAGCAAAAGAGCATCACCAAATTGTTCTATGTATACAACCGTGCCCTCATCCAGATTAAGATCTTTACGGAAACGAGTCGGTATTGTTATCTGCCCTTTATCCCATATACGCATTGAAGTAGATTGTGCCATTATAGTTCCTTTCTGATTTTCAGAATATCCGATTTTCTGATTATTGTCAAGACCAGAATATATGTTGTGGCGGGGTCAAAACAAAAGAAAACCCCCGCACTATAAAGACACGGGGGTTGTCCTCATTACCATTTTTTGCAACCTAAGAGGTTACTAATTTTGGGCAAAAGAAAAACCCCGCTCAATACATTTCTGTACCAAGCGGGAGCGCGACATAAGTCGCAAGTTAGCGTCGACTTCGAAGCCACAACTGGTATCTTATCCATTCCGGCTGGCTTACCCAGTCACTCGCCCGAATGGGCACCATCAATAATCTAACTATTTTTTCCGAAAATTTTGCGACGCAGCACGCTACTCTTCCGATGCACCATACGGTGCACATCGCGATGCAAACAGGCATTACCGTGCACCACACCACCCAATACCAGAAGGGTGGGAACTCTCGGCTGGCGATATTTTTCCCCCAGTATGAGGAAATTTTCGATTCGGATTGCCAGAAAAACAATCCGAATAGCCCGCTTATTAATACATACATCGCAACGTAACTTACATCTTCCATTACATTCTCCAAACCCTCTCTGTAATCCGCCCATATTTCAGGTTACGGTGTCATGAGGGTTCAAATTGTCAACTTGCGTCTCCCTTTCAATTCTTTCAAATTTCCAGTTTGATGAGTATATTATAGCATAAAAATATACTTTTGTCAAGTGTTTGATACGCTTTTTCCTACTTGCTATTGACTTTTTGTCATTTTTTTGATACAATATAAGCTATGGAAAACAATTATTTAACAATTCTCTCACAATTTGGTATCAAGTCACAGGAAGCACAAATCTACCTTGCTTGTCTTAAATTAGGTCAAGCAACAGTCAGTGATATCGCCCGAGAATCGGGAGTTCAGAGAACGTTTATCTACGATCTGGTTAAAAATATGGTTGAAAATGGCTTACTCTCCGAAGTCGAGATCCGCGGAACCCTCCACTACAGTTCTATCTCGATCGATAAGTTCAAGGCATTACAGGAGGAAAAGATCAACCGGTTAGAATCAGTTATCCCAGAAATTAAAGCCCTGGTTAAAACTATTGGTGATAAACCGAGAGTCCAATTTTTCGAGGGAGCATCAGGAATCCAGATTGCCCTCGAGGACACCTTAAAACAACCCCAAAATGGCACCATTCTGGCGTTTGCAACTGCGCAGGGGTATTACTCGCAGGATCAATCTTTCATCAATTCCTACTTGAGAAGGAGAATCAAGAAAGGCATTACCGTCAAAGCGATTGGGCCCGATTTAGATATTAACCGAGAATTCGTTAAGCACGACCAAGAACAACTCCGCGAAACTCGTTTAGTTGACCCAAAACTATACCCGTTTACCAATGAAATAGATATTTATGAAAATAAAGTGGCAATAATGTCGCTCCAAGGAGAACTGTTGTCGGTTATCATCGAATCCGAGTCCGTCGCCAAAACCCTCCGCGCCATCTTCGAGTTGGCATGGAAAGGGGCGGGGGTTGACAAATAGTATTGTTTTGATATAATTTAGTCAGAATCTATAGTGAAAAACACCTCTTAAGGTTTCGTCCTTGTGCGGTGTTTTTCTTTTTTATATTCTAATTTATTCTTTATATTATTAATAAATACCAGTTTGTCTTTGGCTGTTCTTTTTAGTAGAGAAGAACATGTTTTATAGTAAGGACTGATTACTTTTTCTAATTTCTTTTTTCCATACAAAAACTTAACAACCGAATAAAAATCTCCATCGCTCGTGACAACTACCGCTTTATCAAAATGGTGTTCGAAGTGGTCTATGGCAATCTGCAAGACCATATCAGCATCAACATTCCCTTTGTGTTGACCATCTTTGGCGGGCAAAACTGGTTTAAATTTTAATATATAACCGCTTTTTTAAAGCGAACTATACAGATCCTGGTTTTCAGCAAGATAACCGATAAAAAGATATGCGATTTTTACCTGATATTTTTCCGTTAAATATACTCAAAACTTTTTGAAATCCAGTTTCCAGCCTAAACTCTGTACTCCTAAATTAAGGTTTTGGCTATCTATGTAGGCATAATTATTTATCTTTTGTTTTAATCCCATAGATTCATTGTAACATATATTCTCGAACAGTTTTTACGATAAATAAAAAACCCCGCTCAAGTTCGCACTCAAGCGGGGTTGTGGCATAAGCCGCGGGTTGGGTGGGGGTCATCTACCGGCAATGGCCGGTTCGATAATCTCCCTTTTTTTGGTCCCAGACCCAAAATCTACCCATTTACCAACGAGATCAATATCTATCGCAATAAAGTAGCAATTATTTCGCTCGAAGATGAGCTGGTGGCAGTTGTAATAGAGTCCGAGAGCATCGCTAATGGACAGCGTTCTATCTTCGAACTGGCGTGGAAAGGAGCAGGGGGAGAAATTTCTAATTGACCTAATCACTAATACACTAACCGGATGCGATCAAAAGATAGATTGGGTTGACAAAGTATAAGTAAGGATTTATTGTATATATGTAAGGAATGCAATGAAAACATATACAACCACTCTCACCTCTAAGGGGCAATTTACCATCCCAAAACCAATTCGGGATCGGTTGGCGGTACAAAAAGGTACTAAATTTCAAATAATCTATTCACAAAATGGGTTTACCGCCCGACCAAAGACTAGACCGAGAATACTCGATCTTGCCGGCTCTCTTAAACAGTACGATGATGGCACACAGACAGATATTGCTATCGAAAAAGCGTTCGAACTAAGGGCAATAGAAATTGCCAACGAGTGACGATATGAAAACCATCGCAATCGATATAAATATTCTCCTCGATTTCTTTCTACACCGAGAAAAATACGATCAAGCGGAACGGTTAATAACGCAATCTGCGAGCGGTATGTATAATCTCTATATCCCCATACTCGTTATTTTTGAATTCGCGTGGACGCTGAAAAGTTATTACAAAATAGAAAAAGCGATAATCATCGATAGAATATCCGCAATTTTGGAGCTACCCTGTTGTGAAGTGCCAGATAAAAACCGCATATTAAACGCGATCTTGCTTTACAAAGAGACACCTCAAGTAAGTTTAGTAGACTGCCTCATTATTCTCGAGGCGATAGACAACAAATGCGCCGACTTTGCTTCGTCTGACAGTAAACTTATCAAACTCTACGCAAAACTGAAGGCAAGAAAATAAGGCAAAAGAAAAACCCCGCTCAAGTTTGCACTCAAGCGGGGGTGCGGTACAAAACCGCAGGTTATTTTTCAGGTTCCAGATGCCCTTCCCTATACCCCTCTTTCGAGGGGTCCCAGACCCACCACGAGCCCGTTTCGTTTTTGGCGGTTTGAACCGTCGCTAGTTTTTTCTCTCCACGAGGGGAAACTACAACCTTGACCGTCACGAAGTCGTCTAACTTTCGGACGACTTTTGCCTTTCCGGACGGTAAGTTCAAGTAGAACTTACCTAGCTTCTTATACATACCTTTCGGTATGTCGTCCCACCTAACGGTGGAAACATTTCTTGTAGTCTCAAAATTATCCCCATATTCCGGCTGGGGGGTTACCTGGTCGTTCGTTATCGCCCACCCTATTAGGGGGAATACGACTATTCCCAGCGCAAGAATATTTTCCTGGCCTGACAGCGTTATTGTTAACGCTGTCAGCAGTATAACTACGCCCCAAAGCACAATAATTGTAATCATTTCTTTCTCCAAACCCTTTTGTTGCTTTCCATTTGGTAAAGTTTCCGAGGGTTCAAATTGTCAATCTGCGTTATCTTCAGTTGAATTTCGATCGTCCTCCTTCGCTCTTGATATTTCACTTGGATTATTCATCCATGTTTCATTCAAGATGCTACGGCGGATTTTCGATTTTCAATCTTCAATAACAACCGTAGTATAGCACAAAAGTATATGTTTGTCAAGTGTTTGCTTGTCTCTATTGTTGACTTTATACTCTATATTTGATATGATACCCATATATAATGTAAAATGATTATTTGTCACATATGAAAAGCCAAGAACGCTATATTAAATTATTTACACAGCTCGGCTACGGCACAACCGAAGCAAAATTATATTTAACCTGCCTGCTGATCGGTCCCGCTTCAGCGATTTTGATCGGGCGCAAAATCGGCGTTACTAGACAGATGGTCTACACTCTCTTGCCAATCCTAATTGAAAAAGGTCTAATCAAACAGGTAAAAATCGGTACTCATCGTTTGTTCCATGCTGTCGATCCGAATATTCTAGTTGACATTGCCCGATCAAATACCAGAGAGTTGAAAAAGGTCTTGCCCGAGTTGCAAAGCAAACGGGCGGATCTGATATCAATTCCAACCATCACTATCTACGAAAATCTAATCAGTATGCGAGAATGGTATCGAATATTTATGCAAACCGCCAAGAAAGGTGAGGAACTTTTGATCTGGTCTTCCGGAAATAAAAACCACTGGTATGATTTGGACAAAGAATTCTACGATAAATTCTTAAAATTTTCTGACGACAATGAAATAAAATCAACAATATTATTGCCCGATACTCCTGATGCTAGAAAATATCAAAGCTCAATTGGTTCAGAAAAACGAGACCATCGCTTTATTGAAAATGGCTGGAATACCAACGCTGAAAAATGGATCTGGCGCGATCAAGTTTGTTCGTTGACTATTGACGAAAATAACTCAAGTATGGTTGTGGTCGAATCCCACGCTATAGCCGAACTAGAACGATGTGGGTTTCGGAGTGCGTGGAAAGGAGCAGGGGGAGAAATTTCTAATTGACCTAATTACTAATTACACTAACCGGATGCGATCAAAAGATAGATTGGGTTGACAAATAGAATTTTCTGATTTATTCTGATTATAAGGTATAATAATATGAATATACAAATGCGAGACCGGGGGCAGATTACATTACCGTCAACGGTGCGGAAGAGTTTAAATTTACGCAAAGGAAGTAAGATCAGCTTGTCGCAGGTTGGTAATAGTTTTGTGTTGTCGAAATATAAATCATTAGTCAAAGAAGCTCAAAACATTACCAAAAACAAACCCTACCCCATTGATGAGATGCTTGCGGATTTGGATGTAATAAGACAAGAAATGTACGACGAAAAGTATGGTCACAAATAAGCTGAAAGTCGTACTCGATTCAAGCGTTATCCTTGCAGGTCTTTTTAACACAGAGGGCGGATCGGGAAGTTTATTATATGCCGCAGAACTCGGTCTTGTTAAGGCGTATACTTCTTCTGACATCATCACAGAGGTTTCCAGAAATATTTTGCAAAAAGGCAATAATCAATTACATGAGGTTTTCCAAGGTCTAATTAAAAAGAATACCTTTGAACTAGTCCCCAGTCCAAAACCTGAAGATCTCAAGCGCGCTACTCAATTCGTTGTTAAAAAGGATATTGCTATACTCGCTATCTGCTTTAAGCTACCCATTGACTGCTTTGTGACTTTGGACCAAAAAGATTTTGGTGATTTGATGAAAGATAGCCCGTTCCACTTCCAGGTGGTCACACCGGAAATGATACTCAAACAGATCTAGAATCGTTGGCAAAAGAAAAGCTCCGCACCATAAAGGCGCAGAGCTTGCTCTGTTAATACAGTGTGCGTAGAGCGACTATTCGGGATTCAAAAATATTCTTCTTGTCCATCTTTTGAACCTTGGGAAGTATTTTGGATTGATTAACACCCCCCATAAGCCACAAGCGAGAACGGCGATGATTGCGAAACCGGCTAACCCAGCGATGATTAGCGCAATCTCACCGATGTTGTTGATGATCCCCATAATCACAAAGCACATCATTCCGACCACGAAGGCGATCATTACAAGGATGAAACCAACCGGTATGGGCCAAAATGCAACCCAGACCCAAGGCTTCAACCTCTCAAAGAATTTCGTTGCAGCATCTTGTTTCCCTGCTGTGTAGAAACTCATACACAGCGGACCAAATAGGTATCCTATCAGCCAATAAATGCTGATTAATGACACAACCGTTGCTGCCACCATAAACCATTGTGGAGGGTCTATGTACAGTGGTGCTTCCCAAGGTCTAAATTGACATGCATTCATATCTTTTCTCCAAACCCTCTTGTTGCTTCTCCATGGAAAATGGGATTGAAGTTTCCTAAGGGCTCAAATTGTTCTGGTTCGTTCGTATCTCATTGGTTACCCAATTCGATCGTAACAACATAGTATAGCACAAAAGTATATGTTTGTCAATACTTTATGATGACATATTGACTTTTACTGGTTATTTTGATATAGTATTATTGTATGAAAAATGATATTATCTCACAACTTGAGCAACTACATCTTTCAAAAAATGAGGCGATTACCTACACCGCTCTTGTCGAAAACGGGCAGTCCCCAGCTGGCGTCATTATCAAAAAAACTGGTTTACACCGAAATATCGTCTACGAAACCCTCGAAAAGCTTATAGATCGAACGCTCGTATTTAAGCTTGAGAAAAAGAACATCCAGCACTTTCAGGCGCTCGATAGCAACCGACTCGTAGATGAGGCGCAATCCCAGCTTAATACGGCGACAGAGATCGCAAAGAAGCTATCAAGCATCCGCAGTGGCGATCTACCAGATATCACCATTTTTGAAGGAGTGGAAGCGTACCGAAAATACTGGCTCAACAAGTATCAATCTTTACCTGTGGGAAGCGAAGACTTAGTCGCCGGGACAATCGGTCCAAAGTGGCACGAGCATATTACGCCATACTACACCAAAAAAATTGATGCTATCCGCAAACGGCGTAAAATAAAATGGAAAATGATCGTTTTTAACGAGGAAGATATCCAACAAGATCTGGCACGATTTGATAGAACCATTAACGAATATCGTTTGATAAAACGCCCTCATTCGTACCCAGGAAATTTTAATGTGATGGCGGATTGTGTTCTACTGCACTCCGCGGATAGACCGCTCCTCATTGAGGTAAAAGACAAATTGCTTATACAGGTTTTTACAAACATCTTTGAGGTTTTGTGGGAGACGGGAAAAGATATTAAATAACTAACTCAATCCATCATCCCTTCACGCTGAACGCTTGTTCCTTAATGTTTTTTACTTAACCTTCTTCCCCTTCTCCCACGCTAAGTCGAACAGAACATTCATAGAATGAGCAATGTCGGGGTTTTCGATGTAGTGTAACATAAGAGATGCTCTCACCCGTGGGTTTTTTATTTTCTAAATTGGTGCTATCGTAGGCTCATATGACACCAAGTGATTGGATCGTGTTTGGTTTGGTACAAGGCGCAATGGTTGCGACTGCTTTTTGGGAAGCGTATATAGAAGGACCAGAGGGCTGGGCAAAAAACCAAGTTGGATGGAAGATAAAAATGAGCAGTTTCACCTACACTGCTTATCATTTTTGGCTCTACTGGGTGATGATACCGCTTCTGCTTGCTATACCGTTTGCACTTATCGGGTGGGATACACACCTGTTTTGGGTGTTGGTTTTTGCCTACCTTTTGGGAACGACCGTAGAGGATTTTATGTGGTTTGTGGTCAACCCCGTCTACCCGTTTTCTAAATTTAACGCACAGGGCACACCGTGGCACCAATGGGTTTCTGTCGGAAAATTACAGATTCCTGTGTTCTATATCGTTCGTATTATCGGCGCGCTTATAGTTTATAGTATGTTTCTGATATAAGTTGCACACGATCTATCGATTAGTCAAAACTGTTATTGACATTACACCTGTTCAGGAGTATATTTTTTGTGATCAAATAAACAAGCGACCTTGACCATTCTGATTGTGGAGAGCATGCGATGATACCATATGGAGCGATGAGCATTTTTGTCATTATTGGTTTTTTGATATTCTTTTCGCTCTATGTAATCTTTTGCAGAGCGAAAAACAATCGTAAAAACTACGCGACATGGAAAAACCTGCGGTCGGCTGGAGTATTTGCGTATTCTAGCATCGCTGCAATAGTCGGTATGTACGTTTTGTATTTCTTGTTTGAACAAAACGTACGGACAGGTGACATCTATCAAATCGTCCGGATTGGATTCGAATTCGGCGGTGCATGCGCCTGCCTCTTTTTTTACGAACTTCACATATCACACAAACTTGGGAGGTAATGAGTGAAACAGAAAATATGTCCAAGGATATTCAACATACTTCTCGTCACAACAGTGTTTAGCACGTTTGTGCTGGGATTTCTTGTCCCAATCATATGGTGGCTCTTTGATATCGTATTGCTTGTCGGAATATATCATTGTTTTACAACGTATTCCCGTAAGCGCGACACAAACGTCACCGATACAAAACCAGCCAAACGAGCAACCGATTCTCGTCCTCGACCGGTTAAACAAAAAAAGCAACGACCAGAAGTTCGCACAACCATGCAACTGTATGTTGGAGAAAAAGACAAAGGAGCGTCGCAAAAACGTCATTTTTCACCACATCCACCAGCACCTGCAGATCAAGAACAAAAACCAAAAAAGGGTCTCTTTGGTCGCCCAAAGAAATCATCATAACGACTCAACGTCGTCGCACAACTGAACCGATTGGGAACTTCGTTTCCCCGTCGGTTTTTCTTTTCTACTCCCTGGTTTTCCCCATGTGTGAACAAAGGTATATGATTGACAAAATACGCAAATAAATGTGTTATGAGAATAGTTAAAAACTAAAAGTATAAAATTAAAATCTATTCATTTTTATACTTTATACTTTCAACTTTTATCTAATTATTATGGCTTTATATCACACCCACCGCCCCCAACAATTTAGCGATCTTATCGGTCAGGATCATATCCGGACAACGCTTTTAAATGCACTTACATCGGGCACTGTTGGGCATGCGTATCTGTTTTCTGGTCCGCCGGGGCTCGGCAAAACGACAACGGCGCGGTTGCTAGCTAAGGCAGTCAACTGCAAAGAGGTAGTAGGTAGTCGGTATACGGGGGTAGGCACAAAAAAAGATTCTGATACATCGCCTAATACCAAATACCTAATACCTAATACGGATTCCGAACCTTGCAACACCTGTCCCACCTGCATCGCCATAACCAAAGGGAACGCACTCGATGTGTTGGAGATCGATGCGGCGAGCAACCGCGGGATCGATGAGATACGCGGGTTGCGCGAACATATCAAGTTCCCCCCATCGGTGTGCGCAAAAAAGGTTATCATCATCGACGAGGTGCATATGCTTACTAAAGAGGCGTTTAACGCGCTGCTAAAAACGCTCGAAGAACCACCTATGCATTGCATGTTCATTCTTGCGACAACAGAACCTCATAAAGTCCCTGCAACCATACTCTCGCGCGTGCAACAGTTTAATTTTATCCGTGCAACAGAAGCGATGCTCGCCGACCATATTATGGCGATCGCGAAAACGGAGAAAAAGAAGATCGATGCAGACTCTGCGGCTCTCCTTGCGTCGCTTGCAGAAGGGTCGTTCCGTGATGCAGTGATGCTGTTTGACCAAGTATCGAGTGGCGTGCAGTCGGTGGATAGCGACCGCATCCGCGCGGTGATCGGTCTTTCATCTATCACTGAAATCCAGCGTTTTTTTGGTGCGCTCGAAAAGTGTAACCGCACAGATGCACTCGCCGTTGTCGATGATTTTTTTGAAAGCGGAGGAGACCCCGGCGTATTTATCGCGCAAGCGCTGGGGGAGGCACGTAAACGGCTCCGCTTAGTTGATACTTCCCATGCTGTCGCATGGATCAACGGGTTAATACATTCACTGGGTCAACTCAAATCATCTCCATCGCCCCGGTTACCTCTTGAACTGTTTATTGCAGAGCAAACGGCAACGCACCAAGCAGATGACACGCCGCAGATCGATACGATAACGCCACCTGCGCCAGAAACCGCACACGCCGATCATACGGTAAATACTCCCCGTGTCGTGATGAAAGACCCTGTTGATAAAAAAATACCCATCGCGATACAAAGCACACCCACGCCACAGCTCTCCGATGAATCATGGCATACACTCATCCGCTCACTGCGCGATAAAAACGCGTCACTCGCCGCCCTGCTCGAAGGAAGCCATATTGTGAGTGCAATCGACGGGAAAGCGACCATCGCCGTGTCGTTTGCGTTTCATAAAAATAAAATTGCAAGCAAAACCAATCTGCCGCTCGTCGAAGCAGCAATTACGCAAATCGCCGGGAGTCCGTATATCGTCGAGTGTATTATTGACCCGTCGTATGTAAAAAAACGAGAATCACAAGAATATCCTGACCTTGTCGACGAAGCGGTCGCGATATTTGAAGGAGCATGATGGCAAACGAAAAAGATACCAAAAAAAGACCAAAAACTCCCATCACCTTCCCCGTGGGAACGGTCCCTCCACAAAATATCGAAGCGGAACAATCGCTTCTCGGCGCGATACTCCAAGATAAAGATGCGATGTTCCGAGTTGCCGATAGCGTCACGGCACACGATTTTTATCGCCCCGCGCATGCAACTATTTTTGAGGCGATGGTCACGCTTACAGAAAAACGCCAACCGATCGATGTCTTGACTCTTTCTGACAAACTAGAAAAAGACAAAACACTCACCGATGTGGGCGGCGCGAGCTATCTGTCATCGTTAGTTGCATCGGTTGCGTCGTCGGCACATATCGAATCATATGCCGCGATTGTCGCTCGGGACGCCACGATGCGTAACCTTATCGCTGCGGGGAGTAAGATTATCGAACTCGGGTTTTCTGGCGATACAGAAACCGATGCGCTGATCGATGAATCAGAAAAATTGCTTTACAGCGTTTCCCAGCATTTTCTGCGTGAAAGTTTTACCCCCATTCAGGAGATCTTGTCGCAAACGTTTGAGCGGATCGATGAGTTGCATAAAAGCAAAGGGGTGTTGCGTGGGGTGTCGACAGGGTATAAAGACCTCGATAATCTGCTCGCCGGCATGCAACCGTCTGATCTTATTATTCTTGCTGCGCGTCCGAGCATGGGAAAGACAACTCTTGCGCTCAATATCGCGTCGTTTGCCGCAATAAAAGGCAATATCCCCGTGGGTATCTTTTCTCTAGAACAAAGCAAAGACCAGCTTGTTGATAGACTCCTTGTTGCAGAAGCATCGGTCGATTCATGGAAGTTGCGCACGGGTAATTTGTCTGATGAGGATTTTCCCCGCATCGGACAGGCGATGGGGGTGCTGTCGGAAGCGCCGATCTACATCGATGATTCGCCGCTCATCAACATTATGGAGATGCGCGCAAAAGCACGGCGTCTGCAGGCAGAAAAAGGGTTGGGGCTTATTATTATCGATTATCTGCAGTTGATGCAAGGGCGCACACGCACGGGCGATGCCAACAGAGTGCAAGAGATATCGGAGATATCGCGTGGGATAAAAGCGATCGCACGCGAATTAAATGTCCCCGTGATTGCGCTGTCCCAGCTGTCGCGCGCTGTTGAAATGCGTCACCCTAAAATCCCGCAACTTGCCGATCTACGCGAAAGTGGGAGTATCGAACAAGATGCGGACGTGGTCATGTTTATTTACCGAGAAGATTACTACGAACCGGACAGCGACAAGAAAAATATCGCGGAGATTCTGGTGCGCAAACACAGAAATGGACCGACCGGTAACGTTGATCTCTATTTTGTCCCCGAACAGATGAAATTCGCAACGATAGAGAAAAGCAGAATAAAGGAGGGGAGTAACTAGTTAACTAGTTAATTTGAGAACTAGTTACTCGTTAGCTAATTACTCATTTTCAATCTGCCAGTTACCAGTTACCAGTTATCTAATATATGAACAACACTCTCATGCTTATCGACGGAAACGCGTTTGTCCACCGCGCATTCCATGCTATCCCACCGCTTAATGCACCCGACGGGAAGTTGGTAAACGCGGTATATGGTTTTTTTTCTATTTTTTTGTCTGCTCTCGCAAGCGTGCACCCAAAATGGGTCTGCGTTGCGTTTGACGAGCCAGGACCGACCTTTCGCGATACACTCTATGACGCGTATAAAGCAACGCGCCAAAAAGCGCCTCAAAGTCTTTACGACCAATTCCCCCTTATCAAACATCTGCTTGATGCGTTTGCTATCCCGCACATCGGGTGTAAAGGGTATGAAGCAGACGACATTATCGGCACGATGTGCCGAATAGTTAAAAGCGAAAAGTATAAAAATCAAAACCAAAATGAAAATAGTAAAATCATTATCGTAACAGGGGATAACGACGTGTTTCAGCTGATTAATGACCGCGTGAGTGTCATGACGCCGTCAAATGGGAGTCTGCGCGAACCGATGCTCATTGATAGCGAAGGAGTGGTAAAAAAATACGGGTTTGGACCCGAGTTTATGGTCGATTACAAGGCGCTGCGTGGAGATGCGAGCGACAATATACCGGGGGTCGCAGGGGTTGGAGAAAAAACGGCGACCACACTGATCCAAACGTATGGGCATCTGGATGATATTTACGCGCACTGCGGTGATATTGCTCCCGCGGTTGCGACAAAGCTCGTCAACGGCAAAAAAGAAGCAGACCTTTCTTTGACACTGGCAACCATCGCGACCGATGCGCCGGTTACCATTGATTTAGAATCGGCGACGCTCAAAGACTTTGACCACCCTCGCGTGGTCAAAGAATTAGAAAAACTCGGCTTCAAATCGCTTATCAAGCGACTACCAACGTCAACTCGGATTAAACAAAACCATACCCAACCATCACTCCTATGAACTACTCTTTCGACTTTACGGACTTTATAGACTTTATAGACTTTATAGATTTTATAGACTTTCGACTTTATGACTTTACAGACTTTCGACTTTACAGACTTTATGACTAACATCATCTTTGTCTATGGAACAGATTCATATCGCTCGGGAGAGGCACTCCGGGAAATTATTGTGCGTTACAAGGATAAAAATAATGGCGACATGAACTGTGTCGTGCTTGATGGTGCGTCCCTTGCCCCGCAGGTTCTTGAGCATCACTGCATGTCTATACCCTTTTGCGCACCTAAACGTCTGGTTGTGGTAATGGGCGCTCTTGAATCTAATAACAAAAACATCATCGATCTACTCCCCGATCTGTTACCAACAATCCCCGATACAACATTGTGCGTTATCTACGAACCAAACGATTGTGACAAGCGGTTAACGGTATATAAAATGTTACTTCAAAGCGCACTTGTTAAACATTTTAAACCACTGACACCACTTGCTCTTAGACGATGGTGCGATGATCATGTGGCAACGCGTAGCGCAACTATTACGCCTGATGCACGCGACCAATTACTCGCCACAACGGGACCCGACCTGTATCGACTCACCAACGCAATCGAAACATTACGCGCATATAATCCATCGATTACAAAGGAAACAGTTTCTCTGTTAGTGCCATCGGCAGTTTCTAGTGTTGTGTTTGATCTTATCGATAGCGTTGTTGCACATAACCAACAAAAAGCATTGAGTGTCCTTGATACACTCCGCCTGCAAGGCGAAAATACGTTTGGGTTATTTGCACTCCTTGCGGGCACATATAGGACATGTATCGGTATTGCGCTTGCGCACAATGCAGGGATTACCCAACCGTTTGCCATTGCAAAAACTATAAAAGCGCACCCGTTTGTCGTGTCAAAATCGCTTGGTTTTGTCAAAAAAACATCGCTCACACACCTTGTCCGTTCACTACGACTGTTTACGCACTACGACAGCGCGATAAAACATGGTATAATGGACGAGGTTACAGCGTTTGATATGTTGGTAGTTGCGCTGTGCAAAACTTAAAAATTAAACTCTAAGTTCTAAACCCTAAACAAACTCCAAGTTTAAAGTTCCAAAAAGCGTATACTTGTTTAGAGTTTAGAGTTTAGAGTTTATTTAGGAGGGTCTATCGCGAACGTAACGATCGGCTTTTACTACAAACATATGGCGTTTTGGGCGATCATCGGTCTTCTTGTTTGGAGTGGCGTCGTTGTAAAACAAGGAGTTACATCTAAAGCAGATATCCTCCTGCCCGATCAAAATAAGGGTTCGATCGCTAGTCCAATTATGTATGATCTGACCATCAACCCCGATACGACCGTTGTCAACAACGGACAAGATGTGTATCGGATATTTACGCCCCTATCCGATATTGACCGCGTGCAGATCCCTATTCTTGATAAACCAACTGATAATATCCCCTCATCGAGCGTGACACTGCATCTCCCTCCAAACACGTCGATTGCATCGCTCACTGTTATCCCCCAACTGGTGCATACCAGTGTCACCCGTGTTGAACAAAAAACACGTGATCAAAGCACCATACAACTGTTGTCTAGTTCGATAGACCCCGGGTCAAAGTATTCTATTGAGATCGATTTTCCTAAGGGTGTGCTGCATCTACCCATTTCAAAACGGATCGCCCAGTTTGTCCTCGAACGCCCGCTCACATGGTGGTTTGCTTTGGCGATAGCGCTCCCTGCAATCGCTCTGCTCATCTTACTGTTTGTGATCTTACGGCGCTTACAGCTGGGCGAACTTGCAGCAAACATACAACCTATTTCACAACCGCCGGGTGATATGCCCCCTGCAGCGGTGGAAGCGCTCCTTTACGGACATTTGAGTAAGCGTTCTATCGCAGCAACGCTTATTGACCTTGCGCGACGTAAATATATAATGGTCAACCAACACGATGAAGGTGATTTTCGTATCGGGAGATACCATACATTTGCGCTTCCCAGCCAGATCGATCTCAAAGAAAAGTCAGAAAAAGACGAAGTGCGGGCAATTCTCCAAGCAGTCGCGAGTGTGCACGACAATACGGATATACAGTTATTCGAGCGGCTGTTACTCTCTAAACTCTTTTCACAGGATCAAGTTGTCGCTGACCGCTCAAGCATTACTCTGCGCGTGGGACATCGCATGTTTTCAGAAAAAATAGCACACTTTTATTCAGGGATCTACGGTATCGTCACGCAAAAAAACTATTTTATCCAAGACCCGGGGGCGTATCACCGGAGATTTAAGGTTTTTGGTATTCTTCTCTTTTTCATCGGTTTTGGCGGGTTTATCTTTGGCATTAGGTTTTTCCCCGACCCAAAAACAGCACTCGTGTGGGTAGGTATGATATTGTCAGCATTGGCGATAATATCGCTCGCACCAAAACTTCCCATCTTGAGTGATACGGGTAAAAAAGCGTATCGTGACTGGTTGGCATTTAAAGCGTTTTTATCTGATCCACACGAACTGCCCTATCAGCAAGACGAAGCAGATTATTTTGAACGATATCTCCCCTATGCGATCGCGATGGGGGTAGAAAAACAGTGGACCGCGCGGTTCCGTTTACACCCGTTTACCATACCCGAATGGATTGTGACAGATACCGAATACCACACCATAGAACAGTTTGACGCAGAACTCTTTCCGCTGATCAACTGGCTTGGGTCAACGCTCTCGCTTGCCCGCACACCAACGATCGACTAAAACATTCGCATCTTATATTGTTCGACTTTGTGCACTCGATTATAAAGTTGTTGAATGTTGAGTGAAGATATAAAGATATAAGGTTTGGATTATAGTTTTACACCACTAGTGCGCATATGCGCACTAGTGGTGTAATTTCGTAGAGCAAGTTTAATATCTTACCCGGAAGCGAATAATAGGGTATTAGGTATCGGATCGAAAGTCTAAACAGTGAGATCTACTTATAATATGCGTGAGGGATGTAGCCAGCTTCGCCAAAAGGAAAGAGGATAAATGTTGTTCTTCCGATGAGATCTTCTTTGCGCGCCGGTCCCCAGATGCGCGAATCGCTACTCACCTCGCGGTGATCGCCGACAAGAAAGTATTCGTTTGCTTTGAGGTGTGCTGATGTAATATTTGACGTATCAGTATACGTTTCAAATGGGATGTATGGTTCAATAAGCGCTTTATTATTGATATAGATTGCGCCATCGTGGATAGCAATATCATCGTTTGGCATCCCGACAATGCGTTTAACATACCGGCTTTTAACCGGATCTCCGGGGAAGCGCATTACCACCACATCACCCCGTTTAGGGGTATTGGTAAGGTATGCCAAGCGGTTGACCAGCATTATCTGTTTTGTGTAGAGCGTCGGTTCCATAGATGGACCGTCGACCATAAAGATGGTTGCGACAAATAGATGGATGAGCAGGAGCGCGACAAGGAACAAAACGATCCATTTTGCCAAAGAAAATACAACAGTGAGCGAATTCCCCCATTTGCTCCCTCCTATTTGATCCATCACGACTCCTTATGCTTTTTTGGCAGTTGCTTTTTTAGTAACAGTCTTTTTTACTTTTGTTTTTGGAGAACTTTTTGTTTTTGCAACCGTTTGCGTTTTTGTTGCACGCGGTTCTGGCTTTGTTATGGCAAGCCGTTTTACCAGTTGGCTTTTGAGCCGCGCGGCTTTGTTTTTATGGATAACGTGGCGTTTTGCCGCTTTATCGATAATAGATACGACGCCAGAAAACGTCTCTTTGGTTGCTTTTTTTAACCCAATTTCAAGCGCGATACGTATTTTGGTGTTGTGCGCTTGTTTTGTTTGCGATACCCGAAGTGATTTTTTAGCTGATTTTGTGATAGGCATGAGCCGATATTACCATATCGGAGATTAAATGTCAAAAATCAAATTTCAAAAATGTAACATTATTGACATCACGCACCGCTTTCTGCTACAATTACTCTCTTAAGGCGGGGAGAAAGGAATTGAGTGGAACTGACCCCAAAACAGCAGACGATTGAGCTCATCAAACAAGCGCAGACTATTTTAGTCACCACGCATAAAAACCCCGATGGCGACGCCATAGGGTCGCTTTTGGCGCTCGGTCAATCGCTTAGTGCTATCGGTAAAACGGTAACCATGGTCTGTAATGGCGAAATCAGCGCACTCTTTTCGTTCCTACCACACCTTAAAGACATTAAAAGCACGCTCGATGGCGGGCGCGAGTTTATCATCACCATCGATACAACGCAATCGAGTGAAGGCGAACTCAAACTCGGCTATAAACACGATAAAACAGCAAAAAAGTTAAGTATTGTCGTCACCCCCTCGCGCGGACTTTTGCGTAAAGAAAACGTATCGTTCTCCTCTAATCTCCCGCATTTTGACGCTGTCATAGCGCTCGATGTCCCCGATATCGAACGCCTTGGCGCGCTCTACGACGATTACACCCAGATCTTTTTTGAAACGCCGGTCATCAACATCGATCATCATGCGAGCAATGACCATTTTGGCAAAATTAACTGGGTTGATCTGACCGCAACGTCGACCTGCGAGATACTCGTTTCACTTCTGGAATCGATGAGTGCGAGCAACAACACAAAACTACTTACCGACGATGTGGCGACCTATCTGCTCACGGGAATAATTACCGATACCGGGTCGTTCCAAAACGCATCGACAACCCCCAAATCGTTTACTGTTGCCGCGCAGTTGGTCGGTGCCGGTGCACGCCAACAAGAGATCATTAAACGGCTCTTTAAGACCAAACCGCTCACCACACTTAAACTCTGGGGAACGGTGTTATCGAACATCACACTCGAGGCAAATCCACCGTGTGTCTGGTCAGCCGTCAGCATTGAAGAACTGGACGCTGTTGGCGCAACACCCGCAGAGTTGACCGGCGTCATTGATGAACTGCTCAAAAGCACCCCCGATGTCGACTTTGCACTCCTCATTTCGGAACGCCGATCGCCAACAAATGGCAATACGCTCCACGCCAGTATGCGTGCCATCGCGCCATCGGTAGATGTGTCGGCGCTCGCGCATATCTTTGGCGGTGGTGGACATACACAAGCAGCCGCGTTTGAACAACCACGGGCAGGCAACTTACACGAACAAACGAGAACGATTATCGACAGTATTAAAAAAGAATATACACGATCTACTCGCCCGCTCGAACTCCCGAGTGATGACGATCTTTCTCTAGACTCCTAAACGCAACGCCACCAAACCCC
Source organism: Candidatus Berkelbacteria bacterium CG06_land_8_20_14_3_00_43_10 (assembly GCA_002780235.1). Taxonomy (GTDB): domain Bacteria; phylum Patescibacteriota; class UBA1384; order GWA2-35-9; family CG2-30-43-20; genus CG2-30-43-20. Next base: position 4,203 of record PEVO01000025.1, on the reverse strand, counting down.
AGCACCGCCCAGAACGTACAGATCCTCCAGATAAGGGTTGCTGCTGTTGCAATGGGCACAGGCACACCAAAACTGACAAAAACAAGCGGGACCGCGACCTCGACAAAACCCAGACCATCGGGTGTGATTGATACGATAGAAAGCAGCACACCAACAACATAGCCCGTCAGCAGGGTCGATGGTGGGACCGGATACCCTAACGACCAAAATGCAGATAAGAGTATGCCAAGACCGATTGCATGGGTTAACAGCGCATCACCTATCGGTTCTAACAGATCAACCCACCGCTTATGGAGCGTGGTGAGAACAGAATTAACCTGTTCAAACGGATTTTCTATATCAAGCACCTTAGATTTACGCGAAAATACCTTGCGAATAAATCTGTGCGCTCTGCGCACAAACGATAGAAGCGCGCTAAAATGTTCTACTAACAGAAGTGATGCGACAACAAGAAGTCCAACAACAACCGCGAGCGTTTCTGCCGCTATTTTAACCGCAACACTCTGATCTGGGTTTAATACATGCAAAAAGGCACCGCCAAAGAAGAGCGAAAGTATCGCAATATAGGCAGCAAATATCGATACGATAATTCCGATGACAAGTGATATTTTATGCGGTTGCCACTTTTTCCCCTTAAGCAACAGATATGTCATCCCCGAGAAGAAACCGCTTGGCACCATTGCGTTGACAAAATGAGAACCGAGCCAGAGACGAACTGCATGCCGATAGGGTATCTTTGTCCCTGTTAAATGTAAACTTGCATGTAAAACGCGGGATTGAATGGCGATATAGGCAACCGTCAGTATAATCGCAGGGATAAGCATCCATGCATTTGCATCGCGTAGCGCCAACAATGTCTCCCCAAACTGCCCCGCTTTTTGCAAAACAAAGAGTGACACACCGATAACAACCGCAATAACCAAAATTCGTGAAAGAATCTTACGCATCAACCTCCCTAAGCCACTTGACTTTTATGTATATCTATGGTATCATAACTGTAGATTTAGCGATACGTTCTCAAGGGGAAAACTCTCAATAACAATTTTTGTGAACTATTCAATACATCTCTTTTAGTATAATTACACAATTTTAAGGTAACGCTGTTCTTTAACGCGTTACCATTGAAGAAAGGAAAAAAACACAATGGTTCAAGAATCTCCGACGCAACCGGCACACGCTGGCACCGCGTCGCCAACACCGATACACCCGCCTACCAGCGGCACTGTTTCTGTGTATAAACCAAAGCCGATTATGGCAGCACATGCGATGCCCGGCAAACAAGTGATCATCAAGAAACCTATGCCAGAGCGCCCAACCCATGCGCCCAGACACGCTGGCGGCAGAAGTGCGCCCCGCAGACGCGATCAATCCAGAAATAACGGGGGAAAGGTCGATGAATCAATCCTTACCACCACATCGCAGACAACAGACAGACCGCTCCAGACCGGTCCACTCCCCCATGATTGCGTCAAAATAATCCCGCTGGGTGGTTTTGGCGAGATCGGCAAGAATATCTTAGTCTACGACTATAAAGACGATATCATCGTTGTTGACTGTGGGATGATGATCCCCGACGAAGGGCTCCTTGGTATCGACTTGGTTATCCCCGATGTCCGCTACCTTATAGAAAACAAAAAACGTATTAAAGGGTGGATCTTTACCCATGGACACGAAGACCATATCGGTAGTGTCCCGTTTATCATCCCCAAACAGTTCGAAGAAGTGACGATGTATGCGGGCGATCTGACCGCAGGGATGATTAAGTTTAAACTCCAAGAAACAGGGATGCAAAACCCCAAAATCTCTGTCGTCAAACCCGGCAACACATTACACCTTGGTGCATTTAAAATAGAATTTGTTCGTGTCGCCCACTCTATTCCCGATGATATGGCGCTTTGTATCGATACCGATGAAGGACGAATACTCCATGTCCCTGACTGGAAAATTGACCATACACCACTGTGGAACGGACAAGTAACCGATATCGCACGATTTTCTGAACTCGGGCGCGAGGGTATCGACCTGATGCTTGGCGAATCAACCAACGTCACGAGACCCGGCTACACTCCATCAGAACAGCTGGTTGCAGAAAGTTACGAAAAGATATTTAAGGAATCGCAAGGGCGGATCATCGTCGCCATGTTTAGCTCTCTTATCAACAGAATCCAGCAGATCTTTAACGCATCGGTTAAGTTCCACCGTAAAGTTGCTATTTCCGGTCGATCGATGGAAAAGAATATCCAGATCGCTATGGAGCTCGGATATTTGAAAGCGCCGGAAGGGCTTTTGGTTGATCTGCGTCGTATCGGGAGTATCCCCGATGACCAGATTACGGTGCTCTCAACAGGCGCGCAAGGGGAGGAATACTCCGGATTAGTGCGTATCGCATCGGGCGAACACCGCCATATTAAAATTAGAAAAAGTGATACGGTGATCATCTCCGCATCGCCGATTCAAGGGAACGAAAACGCGGTCAACGAAACGATCAACAATCTGTTTCGCCGAGGCGCGATGGTCTATTCTGGCAATGAAGTTGACGTCCACGTTTCTGGGCACGCGCATATAGAAGAACTTAAATTATTACTTTCTATCACCAAACCCCATAACTTTATCCCACAACATGGTGAATACTATATGTTGCGCAGACATGCACAACTTGCCATTAAGCTCGGTGTCGAGCCAGACCACACGTTTGTGATAGAAAACGGGCAGGTAGTTCTCTTAAAAGATAAAAAAGTAACTCGAAGCGACGTAAAGGTCCAGGCAGGCGCAATCCTTGTCGATGGACTCGGCATTGGGGATGTTGGCGCGATCGTCTTGCGCGACCGCCAAGCAATGGCAAAAGATGGTATCTTTGTGCTGATTCTGACCGTAGACAGACAAACCGGTAAATTGGTAACCTCGCCCGATATTATATCGCGTGGGTTTATCTACATGCGTGAACGAGAAGATTTGGTCAATGAAGCGCGCAGCGAGATTAAACGCATCTTTGCAAACCATAACGACCGCTACCCACTGCAATGGGACCTAGCAAAACGTATGATCCGCGACCACGTGGGCGAGTTCTTGTTCGAAAAAACCCAACGCCGCCCTATGGTCATACCAGTAGTAATTGAGGTTTAAGTATAACTTGGTTTACTGTCAACGATTACAGGTGTTGTCTTATTCTCGCCCCGCGTAGCTTGAGCGAAGTGGGGTGGTCATACCTGTTGTGATAGAGGTGTAGGGGGGAGTATTATGTATTATGTATTAAGTATTATGGGGGGGAAGAAGTCAGAAAACTTAAAAACGTAGTACAGAAGCAGAGTAAGGTCACACAAACTACAGCACGGGTATAACTCCATTTGCCCGTGTTTTGTTTTGTAATAAACCATTGTGATGATGGTGTGAATGTTATACTATTAAATACAAGGAGTAACTATGGATATCAAACCTTTGGGAACTGGACAGCCCACACCAGAATTGAGAGATCGCGCAGATCTGCCACTTGAGGATCAGTTAGCACAATCCAAAGCGCAACTTGACCAAGCACGAGATCATTTTTACAACACACCAGGAACTCCCCAAAAAGAAGCGGGCGCCGATGGAATGCGGGCAGGTGGGTATGGTCAAGAGACGGTTACAACACCAAAGCAAAAGGAAGCTCACGAAATAGTCGCATCTTTGTGGGATAAACTACCGGCAATGGCGAGTGATCTGGTGCGTGAAGCGCTCGATCTTTCTCAAGAAAAAAATAAAAATATGCCGAGAACCCTGATGATTACCGTGAACACGAACCAAACTGGCATCAATGGGGTGTCATAACGCATACTAAGATGTTTGAACAAGCCTATCATACAGAAATCCCACGATGTCTGGAGGAATGGGGACTTTCTGGTGCAGTCACCACACATTTGAGC
>PEVO01000025.1:0-270 GCA_002780235.1 Candidatus Berkelbacteria bacterium CG06_land_8_20_14_3_00_43_10 | reverse complement strand
TGAACATTGCAATACCGCTCCATGATCTGGGAAAGTTTACTATGAGAACTCTCGAAACTAAAGATGATGGACAGGCAAGTCAATCATTTAAAAAGCACGAGGCAGATTCGGGAAGAATTGTTAGAGAGCCCGAGTTTATTACAATGATGAAGTCTGAATATGGGCTGACCGATGCGCAGATTGAATACATCGCTCGATGTGCAGAGTTACATTTTGAACTTGGCGTCGTGCGCAACGAGGCAAAAAAGACCGATATTGGATATACGATAG
>PEVO01000007.1 GCA_002780235.1 Candidatus Berkelbacteria bacterium CG06_land_8_20_14_3_00_43_10 | reverse complement strand
TCGAACCTGCGCTTGGCGAGCCGCGCTCTGCGCGGCGAGCCAGTGTTTCCGTTCTCTGCCGCGCTTCGCGCGGCAAAATCCGTTGGCAAAATTTCTGAAAGTTTAATACTGGTGCGCACGGATGGAATCGAACCATCTACTTCTTCATTATCAGTGAAGCGTTCTACCGGTGAACTACGTGCGCAAAATATTTCAAAAAAATAATCTCAAATATCAAAACTACTATACCAAAAAAGTCCTGTTCACTCAAGCATTTTGAGGATAGGACTTTTAATGGGTTTCTTTACAGCACTGTAGCCCCTCGGTTTCCTTCTACTTAACTCGGGACAGGTCACTCGGGGTAATCACTTCAGTACTTCTTATCAGCACTATAGCACTTGAGCACTTTTTAGCACTTCTTATGTGTATCAATCTTATGCGGTTGCAAGAATAGTGTATGCACTTTCGTACACACATACCGGTTACTGTAAACAGCATGGCGGTATCGACCTTCTGGATTCTACATCCAGATGGTTCCTTTAGAAAGGAGGTGATCCATCCGCAGATTCCCCTACGGATACCTTGTTCATGGCGTTCCACTTGTTACCAAATGGCATGGACTATATCTTCATCCTATTCTGAAGACGGACGACGGAAAACGGAAGACGGATTACAAATCACTCGATGACGGATAGGTAACCCATTTGTTTATCAAAGATTGCAATTGTTTTGACACTATTTTATACTTTTCTAAAATAGCTTCACACGTTTCAACTTTCAACCGATTATGATGTTTCGATAGTATAATAATCACTCGTAAGTGAGTAATTGCCTCATCGGATGAGCCCATCGCCATTTGCAAAAAACGCTTAAATTCTTTTTCTGACCGTTTTTTCGCATATCCTTCTGCGATCAAGGCTGCAATCGATTCTGTTGACTCAATTAATTGCCTTCTTAATTTTTGATGACTCGTTGGAATCAAATATGAAAGTTTGTAAACTGGATCTAATAATTCCAAGGATAATTGGTAGACTTTCAAATCAGTTACATCTTTTATCATAGCACTATCATATACAATTCTGTTCTATCTGTCATCATTTTTCTGTCTTCTGTATTCTGTCGTCAGTCCTCAAATTAGGCGGTTGACGTGTAGTCTCTGAGGATACCTTTTCAGGTCTTTCCTGCTGATTATCCAATTCTTGAGATTTTCGCATTCAGCTTATACCATAGTATTACCTTAGGTATTACCGTTTTGCACTCAAGACTCTAAGGGTCTTCCAGCATATGGTCAACTTATTTCCTCAATGTTACCACTGAGAGTCGCAATAATCTTCGGATCTACGACTTAGCGCTCCTTACCGACCCCACCGTCTCCCAAAATACATCGGGATTCGGGTGTTGCCGACTCGGCTCGCTTGACGGGCGGTGTGTACAAGACTCGAGAACGTATTCACCGTGGTGTGGCTGACCCACGGTTACTAGCGAGTCCGGCTTCATGAGGGCGAGTTGCAGCCCTCAATCCGAACTGGGACCGGCTTTACGGGATTAGCTGGACCTTGCGGTTTCGCAACCCTTTGTACCGGCCATTGTAACACGAGTGTCGCCCAGGGTGTAAGAGGCACGCTGACTTGACGTCATCTCCGCCTTCCTCCGTGTTAACCACGGCAGTCTCCTGTGACAAAATTTAACACAGGACAAAGATTGCGCTCGTTTTTGGACTTAACCAAACATCTCACGACACGAGCTGACGACAGCCGTGCACCACCTGTCTTGTGGCTCCCTTGCGGGCACCCCACCGTTTCCGGCAGGTTCCACAGATGTCAAACCCTGGTAAGGTTCTTCGCTTAGCGTCGAATTAAACCTCATGTTCCCCCGCTTGTGCGAGTCCCCGTCAATTCCTTTGAGTTTTAGCCTTGCGGCCGTACTTCCCAGGCGGCAAACTTAACGCGTTAGCTTCGGCACAGAGAGGGTCGATACTCTCGATGCCTAGTTTGCATCGTTTACGGCGTGGACTACCGGGGTATCTAATCCCGTTCGCTCCCCACGCTTTCGTCCTTCAGTGTCATGAGTAGCCTAGCAGACTGCCTGCGCCATTGGTGTTCTTCCCGATATCAACGCATTTCACTGCTACACCGGGAATTCCATCTGCCCCTGCTACCATCAAGCCAAGTAGTTTCTTAGGCGATACCCACGTTAAGCGTGGGGATTTAACCAAAGACCCGCTTGACCACCTAGAGACCCTTTACGCCCAATAATTCCGGATAACGCTCGGACCCTACGTATTACCGCTGCTGCTGGCACGTAGTTAGCAGGTCCTTATTCATAGGGTACCGTCATAATCTTCCCCTATAAAAGGAGTTTACACACCGAAATGCGTCTTCCTCCACGCGGCGTCGCGACGTCAGACTTTCGTCCATTGCGTACGATTCCCAACTGCTGCCTCCCGTAGGAGTATAGGCCGTGTCTCAGTCCTATTGTGGCTGATCATCCTCTCAGACCAGCTACCCGTCGTAGCCTTGGTAAGCCATTACCTCACCAACAAGCTGATAGGACGCAGACCCTTCCCAAACCACCGGAATTTTTATGTATCGTATTGCAACGATACACATATGGGACATTATTCAACCTTTCGGCTGGGTATTTCCCGGTTTGGTGCAGGTTATCTGCGCATTACTCACCCGTTCGCCATGATCAGAAGACAGAAAACAGATTATCAGATAACAGATTATTTCCAGATCTGAATGGTCTTGTTTATTTATTTAGATAGTTCTTTATATTCATTTCCTAGTTTTATCAGCAGTTCTCTATCAATATTATTTACATATAAAAGATATATTTGTCTTAAATGGGTTATCACCTCATCAGACGAACCAAGTGCCATCTCTAAAAATCTTTTGAATTCTTTTACAGAATTTTTCTTGGCATATCCTTCTGCAATTTGGGCTGAAATTGATTTTGCTGAATCAATTGTTTGAAAACGAATTTTTCTATAAGGAACTTTTGGTAACAATTTAGCTAATTCCGGAAGCAAACCAAGAGCGATTTGATAAATTCTTAGGTCGGTTACATCTTTTATCATATATTTATTATATCGTCTTATCTGTCTTCCGTCATCCGTCCTCTGTCTTCTGATCATTCGACTTGCATGTGTTAGGCACGCCGCCAGCGTTCATCCTGAGCCAGGATCAAACTCTCCAAAAAATTATTAGAGATTTTGATTCTCAATAAATGTAAGCTGACTTCATTATACGATGCGGTTCCCAAAGTTAAACTTTGAGTGAAATCTAACCGCTATCGATTCTTGCAACCACAAAAGATAAGTACACAAGACATATCACTGTGGTTGTCCACATTGTTCAAATACACATTCACCTTTTTGTAAGCGTATGCTTTTTTTAAAATACACTACCTTTGACACATTGTCAACAATCGTGCATAGTAAACTTATTATGATTCGATTGCTTGCAAGTATTGTTGTCATCCTCGCCATCATCGTTGCAGTGGTGAGTGTTCTCTCTCGTAAGCAATCTCCGTCGGGTTTTGACAAGGCGTCACTTCTCACCGTTACACTAGAGCAAAATCGCTTTTTCCCCACCTCACTTACCGTAAAGCAAGGTGATACCGTTACGTTTACGAATAACGATGCAACCCCCCACCAACTCGCATCCGACCCGCACCCCGCACATACGGGGTATACACCACTGAATGCGGGAATTATTGCGACGGGGAGTTCGGTCACCGTCCGCTTTACAAAAAAAGGGTCGTTTGTTTACCACGACCATTTGAATCCAACGATTACGGGGAAGATAGTGGTGGAGTAGTTTACAAAACTCTAAACTCGAAATTCGAAACTCTAAGCAAGTATTTAAGCTTATAAGTTTAGAACTTAGGATTTTGAATTTGTTTAGAGTTTAGGACTTAGAATTTAGAGTTTAATATATTTGTGCTATTATATGATCAGTGGCTTATAAATCTTTATCTTCTTGGCTCTCGCTCGCCCAACACTCACCTTGGGCAATTCCTCATTTTAATGTATCGACTACCGATCAGGTGCAAACGATCGTCGAGGTGTGTGTCGAGCATGCAAGTCCCCTCATCATCGGGGTATCAGAAGGCGAGGTTGATTTTATCGGGTATGATGTGATACGGGATGTCGTCACACTCTGGCGCGATAAAACAGGTTTACCTATCTTTTTGAACGCCGATCATCACCATAGTTTAGAGAGCGCAAAACGGGCGATCGATGCCGGGTTTGACAGTGTCAATATCGATTGTTCTCTGCAATCCGAAATTGATAATGTCGCAGAAACAAAAGCGGTCGTTGCGTATGCACATTCGTATGTTGCTAGGAAGAACTTCTCACGTTCGTTCGAAGTAAATGTGGAAGGTGAGATCGGCGCCTTACCCACCCAATCATCAGAAGTGATGAATAAACGGGTCAAAATCGACCCCGCAACACTGACCACGCCGGACCAAGCACAACGATATGTTGATGTAACCGGTGTTGACCGGTTGACACCTGCGGTTGGAACGTTGCATGGGATAGAACCGGGTGGGCGCAACCCGCATATCGATATTGATCGGCTCAAACAAATTGCCGAGATTATTACTATCCCCGTAACTTTGCATGGCTGTTCTGGCACACCGACTGCTGACATCAAAAAAGCCCTGCCCTATCTTTCTAATATCCACATCAATACGGACTTGCGCGTTGCATACACTAAAGGTCTCCGCTCCGAAATCGACGACACCACCACGCCCTATAAATATCTTACTCCCGCAGATGAGGAGATGAAAAAAGTCGTTGAAAAGTATGTAAAGTTGTTTATGAGTGCAGGAAAAGTGGTATAATAAAAATAATGGAGGGGTATGATCAAAGTTGCTATTAATGGCTTTGGGAGAATCGGCAGGAGTGCGTTTAAGATTGCGCTTGAGAAGTTTAGTGATAGTGTTGAGGTCGTTGCGATTAACGATCTCGCGGACAATAAAACACTCGCGCATCTACTCAAATACGACAGTAACTATGGTGTCTGGAATCACCATGTATCGGGCACCGATAGCGATATTATCGTTGATACCCATCGCATCAAGGCGCTGGAAGAAAAAGACCCCAGCAAACTGCCATGGGATGCACTGGGCGTTGATGTGGTCATAGAATGCACGGGTGCATTTACCGACAAAGAAGGTGCGAGTCTGCATCTTAAAGCGGGCGCCAAACGAGTCGTTATCTCGGCGCCAAGTAAAGGCGATAATCCGGCGCCAACCTATGTTTTGGGGGTTAACACATACGATGGTAAAGCAGAGGTGATCAACAACGCATCCTGCACTACCAACTGCATTGCGCCGATGATAAAGGTGTTACACGAGAGTTTTGGCGTAGAAAAAGCGCTTATGACTACTGTGCACGGCTACACCCAAGACCAAATGCTCCAAGATGGTCCGCATAAAGACTTGCGCAGGGCACGGTCTGCGGCAGAAAATATTGTGCCCACAACTACCGGTGCAGCAATTGCAACAACAGAGGCAATACCGGAGTTACAATACAAATTCGATGGCATCGCCATCCGTGTCCCCGTATCCGTCGGGTCAATTTCTGATATTACGGCTCTGGTTAAAAAAGAGGTATCTGTTATCGAAATCAACCAAGCGTTTAAAGATGCATCCCAAAAGCCGGAATATAAAGGGATTTTAGAGGTTACAGAAGACCCCATCGTCTCCCATGATATCATCGGCTCCACTGCCTCCGTCATCGTGGATCTTGGGCTTACCAAATCCGTCGGCAACCTCATCAAAGTCTTCGGCTGGTATGACAACGAGCATGGTTATGCATACAGGTTAATAGAACAAGTATTAGTGGTCGGTGAGTATTTGCAAAAATAAAAAATGTCAAAAAATTCAAACCAATGGGAAGGTTTTGACGATTGTATCATCTGTCGAGCAATGAAGCAGGCAGATAAAGATGATGTGCCGTTGACCGAACAGGAACTAATAGAATTGTTTAACAAAGCCAAAGACAATGGTGCTATTGTTGGTGGCGACTATTTTGATGAGTTACCGGGGAATGATTAGTGAACTCAAATTGAATAATAACTATATTTTTGATATAATCTAACTATGGAAGGGATAATTGCTAATAAAAATAATAAACAAATCTGTGAAATCGGAAAGAAGTTTGATTTGCGGTTTTTAGTGCTTTATGGTTCCGCGGCAATAGGAAAATTACATGACGAGAGCGACATCGACATCGCTTATTTTGGCAATGAAAAACTAGCATCAGAACAGCTTTTCAACCTATCATCAGATATAACTGACACTCTAAGGATTGGTTATCGGACGCTTGATTTAGTTGATCTCAAAACTGCTAACTTGCTCCTACGCTATGAAATCACATCACAGGGGAAACTTCTTCACGGCGATGAAACTGACTATGCTAATTATCGGGTCTATTCGTTTGACAGTTATATGGATGGCAAATCGCTTCGGACCCTCGAGAGAACGATGATCGATAAACGTCAAAAAGTATTAGCAGGAGTACTATGACACCCATCAGAAAAGATTTAATCGAACGCAAAATATCTTTGATCCAAGACGATTTGGAAAAGCTTTCTCGACTCAAAGATTTTACTTTAAATGAAATTGTATCTGATTTTATGAAACAAGCAACAGTAGAACGGTTGCTCGAAAGAATTATTACTCGTGCTATCGATATCAATCAACACCTAATATCAGAACGTGCGACTCCAGACATTTCTCCACCTAAGGACTATCATGAAACATTTTTACGTTTAGCGGAGATTAAAATTTACCCTGCCGATTTTGCCAAAGAAATAGCAAAAAGTGTCAGTACACGCAATCTTTTAGTTCACGAATATGACAACATCGATTATGAACGTGTTTACCATTCAATCAAAGACTGCTTAAAAGATTACCGCGCTTATATCGATTATATTTTGAAGGCGATTGGATAAAATTTTCGGCTGGTATGATAGGCAGAATTTGTAGTATGTAGTATGTATTATGGTAACAAAGAACAAAATATTAATATTTTTATCAACTATCGTAAGCCTTGCGATAAGTGTTTTTATATATGGGGTAATAACTCTCGGTATAATATACAGAAAAACCTATAATGATAGTTATTTGATGTATGTTGGGGAGGTGTTATTGTTAGTAATGGTGCTACAAGTAATCGTCTGTCTCCGCGCTATCCTTCTTCAGCTTAAACATACCGACATTCAACCACTACGAGCCATTTTATACGGTATAAACGGTTGGATAGGATATCGATTTTTTCTTGGGGAATAGCACGATTACGCACAACAGAAGTATAGCGATATCCGAGATGCCCCACCTCATTTAGTGATACCACTCGGGAGACGTTCTTTGCTTCCCACATATAGTTATGCGAAGTTTGACAAAAGCCTTGGGGCTTGGGCAAGTTGGTTGGCATTGAGCTTATTCATTGCGATGTTTATATTCTTAATCCTTTACAATAAATATACTATTTAATTCTGTATCACCATTAAAATATATAATATGAAAGGAATACTATGGCAACATTTTCTAAACTCATCCAAGGGATCGGGGTGATGCGGGTAATGTTACATTGACTTAAAGAGTAAATAACACTAGTATAATTACAGATGACGATAATTTTTTCTGAACATGCGAAACGAAATAATTTTCAAAGAAATCTTAATAAAGCAATGAAAATGTATTACGACAAAACAGTTGATGCGGTAGACATAGTTTTTAAAGATGGGTTTTCTGCTAAAACCATCGAGCTCTCACCCGAGGTGATGTTAGATGTAGATAGCAAGGGAACGCCTTTAAGTCTAGAAATTATCGGCGCGAGTAAAAAATACCCTAAGTTTGAAATTAAAGATTTGAAATTTGAATTTCCTTTATCAGCTTATCAACCAAAGACTGTTGGGACAAGATAATTATATTATGGAGAATAAGTATTCTAGACTACAACTTATATCCTTACTAATAACGATTTTACTTGCAATTGCATATTTTATTGGTTTAATAAACAATAATATTGGTTCTCAAATAGTATTTAGCGTCTTACTTTTATATATATTTGCTCCAATAAATCTCCTTTCTTTTGGATTTTCATTGAATGACAAAAAAAATAGTAAAAATACGGGGAAAATATTTTTGTTTGAAACAATAATATATGCAATGTTACTAACAAATATTTTGATTAAGTAATTTTGTTTTTTATATTTTTATCAGTATAATCAATCAAGGAAAGGACAAAATGGAAAACCAAAATCAACAAATGCAACCAAAGGGAAGATGAAATATCTATGGATAATGACCGTTCATAATTTTATTGGCATCGTTATTTTAAAGTTGATAGCGTCAGCCAAACAAAATGTTCCTTGTGTAACTATTCCTTTTTGCGAGCCCAAAGCTTCACAAGAGGAATTTGGATTTTGGTATATAACTGTTTCAGTAATTATTGCACTAATTTTATTATTAACTAGTTTTTGTATCCCAAAATACAAAAAACTATTTTATCCATCTTGGTTAATTTTCATCGTATCAATAGCCATGTTTTATGTTATTTATAAATCATTCTTACCTATGGGTGGATTTAATTTCGAAAAATTAGATTACTAAATAATCTAATAGGCGAAAAAATGGAAAACTTATATCAAATTCAGCAGGTTCAATCAATACAACCAAAAATATAAACATCCGTCGTCGTTCAATCTCTTAGAATATTCTAATTATAGAAATTTCTAAATAGATTTCACTTTGACGTACTTCCGGAAAATCTTCCGTCGTGGAGCGATTTTCACGGAGCGAAGGAGTAAAATGGACAACAATTATCAAAATCAACCAACACAACCAACAAATAACATAGGAGATAAAATGGAAAAAATATCAAAACTCATACAAGGGATCGGGGTAATATTGACATAACCATACTAATTGATATAATTGATGCAAGGAGTTAGAATGCAAAATGTTATCAACGCCTATAAAGCGAGAACCAACTTCGGTGAACTATTAAACGAAGTATCGTATCAAAAAAAATCGATTGTCATTCAGCGTGCAAATAAAGATATGGCAGCACTTGTGCCGATGGAAATTTTCCAAGCTATTGTTGATGTACCCGAGAATGGAATCGAGTTGTATTCTAACCAACGGATTGCCGAATTTGAAAAAGCGGATGCAATAAGTGCAGATCTCAAACAAAAACTAGATAGTATTATATAGTCAGAAATGGACACGCTCTTTTTAGATGCAAATATTTGGTTTACGGCAGCTCGTTCCCCGCAGGGCGGGTCGGGTTACATCGTCCAGTTGGCGAAACAAGGGGAAATCAAGTTAGTCATTTCTGGTCAAGTATTATCAGAAATTGAACGAAACGTGCGTATAAAAGAAAGTAGTTCTACCTTACTGCGACATTTTGAGAATCTATCATTAACAAAACCAAAACTTATTTTAATGAGCAGTAAGGAAACACATAAATATATTGGGTTGATCAACACAAAAGATGCGCCGGTGATTGTTGGGGCAATACAGTCAAAGTCCGATTACTTAGTCACGCTGGACAAAAAACACTTTTTCACTTCAAAAATCGAAAATACAAAGTTGCCGATACGGATAGTTACCCCTGAGATCTATTTGAAAACTTTATTCAAACAATAAAATTATTATGAAAGGACACAATGGAAAACATATCAAAACTCATTCAAGGGATCGGGACGCTACTTATTGGCATAGCGCTCATTTGGGGAATTGGGGTTGGGGCATCGAGTTTAAGCAACGGGTTGCAAGGTAATACGATATCTGTTACCGGCAAGGCGACACGGGCGTTTACGCCCAACCAATCGGTGGTCAGCGGCACATGGGAAGAGCGGGCAAAAACCAGCGACGAGGCGCGAAGCAAAGTTAAAGATAACGCCAATAAAGGGTTGGATGCGATAAAAGCAAAGGGGGTGGACAGTAAAAAAATTACAACGGAAAACGTATCGGTCAACCCAAATTACGATTGGTCTTCTGGCAAGCAATCTATTATCGACTACCGCGCATCGACAACGATATCGGTCACACTCGACGATACTGCCAAAGCAAACGAGATAATTTCCACCATGACGGGTAACGGCGCAAGTTCTACATCTGGTCCATCACTTGGGTTCACCACCGCGACGCGCGATCAGTTAGAAAAGGATCTCAAATTAGAAGCGGTAACAGATGCAAAAGGTCAAGCAACTGCACTTGCAGGTAAAGCCGGTAGTAAAATCGGCAAAGTCGTGAGCATCACCAGCGGAGGGGCAAGTTACCCAACCCCAGAACGGTTTTACGCAACCGCACTGTCTGCCGATTCCGCATCCACAAAATCTGTTAGTTCCGATATCAATGTCGGTGATAAAGAAGTAAGCGTGACCATATCGGTGACGTATCGGTTGAAGTAAGAATTAGGTATTAGGCGGCATGCAGTAAGCGGGGAGATGTATATGAATAAAAAAGTTGCGATTTGTGTTGGAATAAATGCACTCGAGCTTTTAGGTTTTGCTTGGGTTGCATATGTCAATGTAAAGTATCCATGCCAATCAAATAGTTGCGAAAGCTTGTTCACAGTGCTCTTTAATGTTGCGAACTTTATACTACTGATAGCCGGCGGAATTATTGTAATTATTGGGATTATCAAATTCATTAAAAGGAGAAGGAAAGGTCTTTTACTTGTAGGATGTTTTCTCGTCGCGTCTGCATTATTCTGGACATATATGGCTTCTCTAACGACACAAAATCCGCCTCCTATTTCTGATAACTCCAGCCGTCCTATGCCGTTTTAGAGTAATTTTATTCAGCATCAAACTAGTTGACAAATAAGTATCGTCGCATTACATTTAATACACTATGCCACTCACAAAAGACGACTTGCATCAAATCGAAAATATAGTTTCTACTAAAGTCGACGAGCTGGCGGAAATAACCGCTCACGGTTTTGGCGAAGTTCATAAAATTCTTAACGAACATGGCAAGATACTTAACGAACATGGCAAGATACTTAACGAACATAGTCAGATGTTCAAAGAGATTAAAGAGGATATTTCTGAAATTCGATCCGAATTGAGAATAATACGTCGAGACATTGAAATACTTACTAATCGTGTAGACCAGGTAGCTCTTGCATCACGTCAAGACACAGATGTCCTCTATACCGAGATCGAAAAACTCAAAAAAAGGATAAAGGCACTTGAGATTAAAGTAGTATCACCCGCAAAAGCGTGAGACGTATCATCCAATTATACCTCTCGCATACTCCATAACACTGACTACTTACTACGTCGTGGCAGCATTGTGCGTCGTTCACGGGGTAGGCTTTACTTTTGCACATCGACACTATTGGGTGGAGTGTTACCCTTGAGTGCTTCAATTACATTTGTAGCTACTATTGTCGCCATCGCCGTGCGGGCTTCCAGTGTCGCACTCGCTGTGTGGGGCGTAAGGACCACGTTTGCGAGCTTAGCGAGTCCCGGTGTGAGTTCCGGTTCGTTTTCATACACATCGAGCCCTGCGCCGGCTATCTCACCCTCTTTGAGCGCACTCACTAACGATTTTTCGTCAATCACCGGTCCACGACTGGTGTTGATAAGGATCGCGGTCTTTTTCATTAAGCGTAATTCTTTAGCAGATATAAGATGACGGGTTGATGGCACCAGCGGCACGTTGATTGATACGACATCGGCTCGCTCGAGTAGCGTCGGGAGTAAATGGTATTCCGCACCCAGTTCCATTTCTAAGCGCTCATCGTGTTTCATATCGTTATAGAGAACGCGCATACGCAACCCACGGTAGCAGATCTCCGCAAGCATAGAACCGATACGACCAAGCCCGACAATGCCGATGGTTTTGTCCCAGAGTTGTTGCCCAATAAAGCCAGTTGGCATCCAGTGCTTGTAGTCACCTGCGCGGACGAATGTATCAGATTCAACAATCCGTTTTGCAACGGCAAACATCAACGCAACGCTATGTTCTGCAACACTTTCTGTAAGCACACCGGGCGTATTGGTTACGATAATGTTCCGTTTCTTCGCTTCTTTTACATCTATATTGTCAAAACCAACCGCATAGTTCGCAATTATTTTAAGTTGCTTACCAATAGAATCCATTATTTCCCCATCTATTTTGTCAGTCAAAGCTGACACTATTGCGTCGGCTCCCACAACTTTCTTTTCCAACTCTGAATGCGACAACGGTCCATTTTTTGAAAGCACCTCGACGCTATGCCCTGCTTTTTTAAGCAGTTCCGTTGCGATCGATGGGATTTGTTGGGTAAGTATTATTTTCATAAAATCTCCTTTCATAATGACCAAATTTCTAATTGCTCTAATTGACCTAATCAAACACCAATCCAACAATACCTAACTTACTTTGCGGAAATAGTGTTGAATATCAGGTTTAACTCTTTGGCTTCCTGCCAAATTGATTTTGAGGTATCTTTCAACTCTGGAACTGCTACAACAATCATTCGAATAAAATGCTTTGATTCGCGAGATTCTTTTTTACAGATACCAATTTTGTGCTTAAAATCCTGTTTGCTCTCTGCATCGTCAGCTTCGCAGTAATTTGCGCCTATACTCGTTGCTGCCTTAATTAGTTGGTTTATCAACGGTCTTGTTATAACATTCTCCGGAACCATCTTGCAAAAACGGATTACCAACTCACCGAACTTTGCCGTTCGTTCTTCAAGGTCATACTTTCTTACTATTGGTTCATTGGTCATTGATTAGAAATTAGGTTAATTAGAAATTAGAAATTTATACGGTATTCTTCGTAACTCTCAAGCTCGCATTCTCAACCCTCACGCTTTTCTCCATCTCATCCAACGTCAGTATCCCCGCTTGTGGACCAATCTTTTGTATCACCGATCTGGAGTTTTCTGCGCCCCAGCGCATTGCGGTTGGGATATCATGACCTTTTTGGAGCGCTATCACGAGTGCACTGGAATAGGCATCGCCGGCACCCGTTTTTTCTATCACCGGCACGCTTTCATCGATCCCTTGGCTCCATATTGTTTTCCCATCGCTCACATACGCCCCGTTACTGCCATCGGTAATAACCGCAATCTTTGGTCCTAACTCCAGCAACCCCTCAAGTAAACTTTTAATTCCGATTTCTGAACTCTGACCTCTGATATCTGACTTTCGACTTTCGACATACTCGGTCGCTTCTTCTTTATTCATCAAAATCACTTCTGTCACCGACAATAATTTTTTAGTTTTTTCCGCACCCATCCGTAGTTGGAACGTCCCGGGTTGATAGGCAAGCTTGACATTGTGCATTGCAACCCATTCGGCTATATCATCATACACGTCGCCTGTTACCTCTCCCATACTCGATACATACGCCCACTTCGCAGGTCCTAATTGCGGAAGCATATATGAGATATGGTCCCCATAAATGAATATGGTGCGTTCACCGCCGTAGTTGATAATCGTCGACACCTTAGAATGGATTTTCTCGTCGGTAAAAAAATAATCGGTGATGACCCCTTCTTTTTCAAAACTCCGTTTGGCACGTTCACCAACTTGATCTGCACCCATAATGGTCCAAATAGCAGTGGTAAGCCCCATGCGAGCACCCGTAACCGCAGCGTTTGCACTGTTGCCCCCGATCGTTTCGTGAAACTCGGCAACCGGTATTTTATCGGCAAACCGAAGCTCCAAGACTTGTCTACCATCTTCTTTAACAACCGACGCCTCTTTGGTATCGAGCCGTAAGAAAGTATCAAGAGTCGTATCGCCAATGACAAAAAGGTTGTAGTCCATGGTGTATGTATTATGAAGTATGAAGTAAGTATTAAGGGTTTAATATATTTACGATAAAGTGCGTGTTTGTTTTACTAACCATAATACCTACTTCTTAATACATAATTCTTATCTGTTTTTCCTCGCAATTACCTCATGCACCGCAAGTTGTATATCGTGGGCTGTTAGATGAAACGCCTTCATTAGCTCTGCTGGTTCGCCACTTTCGCCAAAACGATCGAGAACACCTATGCGCTTGAGAGGCACAGGCATATGTTCTCCCAGTAGTTCTGCAACAGCGCCACCAAGACCTCCCGTGACTTGGGCTTCTTCTGCGGTGACCACTGCACCCGTTTTTGCTACTGATGTGAGAATGGTTTGCGCATCGAGTGGTTTTACGCTGTGGCAATCGATAACTTCTACATTTATTTTTTGTTTCTCCAAGGCTTCAGCAGCAACGAGCGCTTCATAGACCATCGGTCCGTTAGCGATAATGGTCACGTCTCGTCCTTTGGCATAAACGTTGGCTTTACCGATGGTAAACGGTGTTGTCGACGTGGTAATTTTTGGTGTTTTTTCTCGAGCCAAACGGATATATACCGGACCAACGAAACTGGTTGCGGCAACGGTCGCTGCGTATGCTTGGTCAAAGTCGGCAGGGACGATAACCGTCATATTAGGAAGCGTACGCATCAGCGCGACATCTTCTAACATCTGGTGTGTCGCGCCATCGGGACCTACCGTTACCCCTGCATGCGCGCCGATAATTTTGACGTTGGTGTTGCTGTAGGCAATTGACACACGGATCTGGTCAAAGTTACGTCCCGGAGAAAACGCGGCGTAACTCGCCATAAACGGTATCTTACCTGTAAGCGCCATTCCCGCAGCGATCCCCGCAAGGTTTTGTTCTGCAACGCCGATCTCAAAAAATCGCTCTGGGTATGCTTTGGCAAACTCAATAATACGCGTTGATTCGGTGAGATCGCAGCAGAGCGCAACCACATCTTTATTCGTTTTACCTACATCTTTAAGCGCCACGCCAAACCCCACACGATTTGCTTCTAAATCAGGCGAGCTAAAGATGTTTTTGTTTAAATTGTAGTATTTGTTCAGTTGAAGCATAATTACAAGATTGTATTATGAAGTATGAAGTAAGTATTATGGTTCTCTATTTCCTAAATCCATAATACATAATTCTTAATACTTAATTCACTTCTTTCCCCAGATCATCCAGCGCCTCCGTTACCTCTTTACCCACCGGCGGTTTACCATGCCAGTGATAATCGTTCTCCATAAATTTTACACCCTTGCCCGGCACGGTGCGTGCGATGATGAGCGTCGGCTTACCTCTTACCTCTTTCGCCTCATCGATGGCACGCATAATCTGTTTCATATCGTTGCCGTCTATAGTGATGATATACCACCCATAGTTGCGATAATTATCTTCTATCCATTTTTCTCCGAGCACATTACTCACGTGTCCGTCTATCTGCATATTGTTTGCGTCGAGGATCGCGATAACATTGTCGAGTTTGCGAAAGCCCATCCACATCGCTGCTTCTTGCACTTGCCCTTCTTGTTGCTCGCCATCGCTCATAAACAACCAAACGCGCCACTCTTTTTTGTCGAGTTTCGCCGCTGCTGCCATACCTGCTGCCTGGCTCGTTCCTTGCCCAAGCGGTCCCGATGCGGTTTCTATCCCCGGTGTTTTAAAGTTGGGGTGTCCGTCTAAACAACCGCCAAACATTCGGTAATCGTTGATAAAATGATTGATGCTTACATACCCCGCGTGTGCAAGTGTTGCATAGATTACTGGCGAGTAATGCCCTGCCGAAAAAATGATTCTGTCTCTGTCGGGATGGTGGGGGTTATGTGGGTCGATGCTGGCGCCATAAAAATAGACAGCCGCGACACAATCGGCAAGCCCCAGTGGTCCGCCACTATGCCCACTGCCTGCATGTGCGAGTGCCTTTATCAAATCGACACGGATAGCATGTGCCGTTTTTTTGAGCATTGGGGTTGAATAATTAAAAGGGTTGTTCATGGGGCAAGTATTATGAATTATGAATTATGAATTATGAATAGTTACCATAGTACATACTTCTTAATACATAATTCAAAGCAGGCTGACTTCACTGATCTTACCAAGTAACTTTTTATAAACTTCGTCTGGTTGAGACACCCGAGTCAGCGCCGACCCCACAACCAAACGGTTCACATCGTGCGTGATGATCGCTTCGATTGTTGTTTCGTTGACCGACCCATCTATCTCTAGTATACCACGATATCCAAGCGCTCGCAGGGCATCGACTTTAGCAAGTCCAGCCGGTTGGAACGGATTTCCCTGTCTTCCCGGGATTATCGTCATCACCGTAACCCCGTGTGCGACATCACGGTAGGGGTGGAGCGCGTGAATATCTGTTTCCAAGTTGATACAGAGCATTAATTCTGCGCTCTCTGCGATGCGTTTCATCATATCGATATCTGTTTCTTTCATCTCCTCAACGGGGACGATAACGGTCGCAAACCCCGCTTGCGCCCCCGCAAGTGCAATGGGCAGTGGGTCGCGCGCAAGAATGTGCAGTTCGAGAAGAAGGTGGTGATATATCTCCGGCAGATCGAGTAAGATATGCCAATCGACTGTATCTCCACGAGCAAAATCATTATCGATATAATCCATCTGCATCCGGGGCGCGAGATGCGCAAGCCTGTCAAACTGTTTTTTGAGTTCGTTTTCTGTTTGCTCAAGCACCGCAGGAACGATTTCTATTGTTGATTTCATCTTTATATTATATACATGATGTTCTAAAATTTCCAATTATTATTCATAGTTTTTCTGGAAGTGAAGAAAATATTAAGTATCGAGTGCGATGTGATGCTTGTGGAATGTCGAGCGTGTATTTTCTTTTTCAGGAAATACAGAGTTCTTTTTGCTTAAAGAAAAATATATGTCTGACGACCCGCCTAAGGTGGGGAGGAGTTATATTTTTATTGAAAGAATAGAAGTATGTATGCTCATGTAAAAGTCGTTGGAGGGGGATGGGTTGGTAAGGGTAAGGGGGAGGTTATCGAAAAACCTCCCCCTTACCCTTATAGAGATGTCTTCTTAAAATATTTTTGACGTATATTGCGTCATACTGTATACTTATACTCATAATGAACATGGAGGGGATGAAACGGATTATTTCAATCTTTCTAGCCACCGCAGTGGTAGTGCAGTTTGCGTTGCCACCGGTCGCAAACGCATCTATGTTCTCCCCCTTTAGTTCTAAACCAGTCGGCACCACGCCAATAAACGGTAACGGGTCGAGTTCGACAAGTTCGACATCATCGACGAGCAGTGGCGAGCAAGCACCCGATGTCGACCCACTCACCGGCTTACTCACCAACACAGAATCGGGGCTGATGCAAGACCCCAAAACCGGCGCCGTCTATTCTTACGATCAAACAACGGGAATGTATACCGATACCGCAACTGGCGAAACCCTGACATTAGATGAGATCCGCGTGCGGATCGGGTATACGGGGGGCGGGTCTACAGAAACAGCGCCGGCAGCGCCGGAGATAGCGTGGACAAATAAACCTAAGTTCGTTTACAAAAAAGATGGTCAACAAAAGTTTAAGTTTACGATAACAAACCCCGTTAAAGATCAGCTCGGCACTATTCAAGGATGGCTTGTCAAACCTGATGGAACGTTCCAAAAGCACATCACCTCGTATGGCAATAACGCATATTCATTTGATTGGGATAACAGTGGGACGGAACTAGGTTCCTACATAATGCGCATCGTTGTCCGCTATAAAGGTGACACCACTAAGGGTGCTGTTGGCGGGAAACTGATGATTGTTGATGAATCGCCGTTTGATCTGGTAAACGACAACGCAACGTCGCCTATTGTTGTTACATCGCAAGACCCTGTCCGTGAAAACAACAAGGTTATCATTCGGGGAAAAGCAACCGCAGGTCAGGGCGTTGACCCGAAAAAGCTATTCCTTTCACAGGTTGCAGTGCGGTTTACCGATACCGTCCAGATTCCCGGCGAAAGTTCTATCGATACAACGACGATACAATATGTCGTTGCAGATGCGGACGGGAATTTTACCGCAGAAAAAGATGGTCCAAGCGATATAGTAGCTGTTCGACATACACCGGATGGTATTGCATACGCGGTCACATGGGGACAGACGTGGAAATGGACAAAGGTGGGATTGTTCGTCGCAGGTGCAATAACATTGGCTGTGCTCGCTCCACCTGCAGCTGCAGCTGTCGGTGCATGGGCAGCAACGCTTGTTCCTGGAACAATGATCGGTGCAGGATTATTAAGTGGTGCAGTAAGCACCGGTGCGACGGGAGCAACACTTCTTGCAATGCGTGGAGCTGCAGTTGGGCTTGGCGGACAAGCGCTTGTTGCGGCTGCGTCCAATCCAAACGGTAGCGGAACAGGCACGGGAACGACAGGTCCGGGTGGCACGGGTCCTGCTGTCGGCACCGATGCGGCAACGGGGCTCGGCACGCTTATCCAAGCGCTCCAAGGGTTTATAGAACCAAAAGCCGGTGGGGATTCGGAGGGAGAGTTAACGGTGCGGATTTTAAACATCATCAATATGCTTTTAGCACTTGCAAGCGGGTTTCTTGCTTTTGCGTTTGTCTGGACGGGGTTACTCTATATCTTCTCTATGGGGAACGAAGAGCAGGCAACCAAAGCAAAGAAAAATATCACCTCCATTCTGACAGGTTTGGTGATACTACTGTTTACGTTATCGATTATTACAATTGTAAGAACGTTACTGGTGACCGGTAAGTTTGGATAAAGAACTCATTTCATAAGTCCATAAGGAACGAAACAGAGATGATTTTAGACGAAAAATAAAAACAACGAGAAAGCGTAACCGAGTTACGGTGACGAGTTATTTTTATTTTGCAGTCAAAATCAATTTGTTGCAGTTACCTATTGACTTTTGAAATGAGTTCTAACTTGTCCAGTCTTCGTGTGTGTTTTTCCGATGCGTCAAAGTGCGTGTCGCAAAACGTCGCAACAATTACCTCTATCGGATCGTTGTTTTTTATTTCTCCCGCAAGGCACAGCACATTTGCATCGTCATCGGTGCGCGCACGCTGCGCCGTTTCTACACTCCACGCATGCGCTGCGCGGATATGTGAAAATCGGTTACACGCAATACATATTCCTTGTCCTGATGCGCAGATGGCGATACCACGGTCATCAGGGCTACTCATCGCCTCACCAAGAAGTTTGGCGTAGTCTGGGTAATCATCGTCGGGGTCAACGCTAAACGCACCGACATCGGTAAACGCGATCCCTTTTTCTTGAAGAAAATGGATTATCTGTTCTTTAAGAGTAAACCCTGCATGGTCGGATGCGATATATAACATACTCATACAATACACGCATTTCGCATGTTTGAAAATACTACGTGCGATATGTATACTTGTTGTATATGCCAGAAACAAACGGACCGGATTTAGAATCGATTGCAACTGAAAAACAGCACGTTGAGAAAGCCACGACGCTTCCTGAACATGTTTTTGCGTCTGCACACGATGTTGCAGATTATATCGATGCGTTGGAAGGTGCGGAGATAACGCCGGAACTTAAAGAAGCGGTCAAAACACAGGTGACAGAAGCGATTGCATCCATAGAAGAAAAATACGGCACAAACGGCGAGGGTGCAAAACCGTTCCATGACCGCGACCATACGCTGGAGGTTATCAGCGACGCGATACGCACGTTTGATATTGTCGCCCAAGCAATGCCCCACTTACAGTTAACAGGTAAAGATAAACTTCTTACCATTATTGCTGCAGGTTACCACGATATCGAACAAGATCAACCCGGGCAAAATGAGGTTCAAAGTGGAGAACTCTGTGAACAAGCGATGAACAAACATCCTGATTTGTTCTCGACAGAAGATGTAACCAAAACTAAGTCGATGATAGGGGCAACAACGTATAACTTTAAGAACCATCAACAGGCGCTCACCAACCCCGATACACCGCTTGCTGAACTGACTGACAAAAAAGCGGTTATAGAACGCGTTGTCGCGGGTGCAGACTTTGGCGGGCTCGGATTTTTTGACCGCCAATGGTGGCGTGGCAACCGACTTGCAAAAGAGATTCTGCCACCTGACAAATCCTTTGACCCAGCGGAATCGCTCTTTACTAACATTCAACGTCTTGAAACATGGTTCGAAGGACAAAAGAAGTTTTTACATGATCATATCGTATACACCAAAAAAATCTATGGCACCGACCTCGCACATGCTATTCACCCACATCTTGAGGATAACTACAAACTCTATGATGCAGTCGAGCGACACATCGCACATATCAAAGACTCTGTTGCTACGCAACCGGGATCATTTTCGAACGCCGATTTAGAACGGTTTATGAGCACTGACCCAATTGTCATCGGGCAGATTAAAGAAGAACTCGGACTCACTCTGGGGTCACTGTAGGATAAAGGTAGCAGGCGTTTTAAGAAAACTACATAATAAATTTCTAATTAACCTAATTAACCTAATTGATCTAAATAAATCCCAAATAACCAATTTCTCAATAATAATTCGGTCATTGGGTTTTGATTAGAAATTAGAGTAATTAGGGTAATTTACTTCCCTGTCCCTTATAGAATCAATCTGATGCTTAAATCAACTGTAATTACTCTCCGCGAACCGGTAGTAACGTCGCTGACACCTTAAACCGCCGCAAATGACCTGTTGCATCGGGTATCTCATCGGTATTGTGTTTGCGGTAGTGGTCAATGAGTTCTGCCGTTAAGATCTCTTTTTGCGTGGTAATCTCTTCTTGATTCTCTTTGATTTTGTTTGCAATCTCTGCGTTTGATGCGACGGCGAGCACCTGTTCTTTTGCTTCTTTTTTACGCGTTGTCGCCGCTTTAACGGTGCTCTGCGCATCCGCGTAGCCGGGGTCGTTTTCTAACTCTGCCTTAAGCATCTCTTTTGATATCTTATTTTCCGCTTCTAACTTCTCTATCGATGTGATCCGTTTTTGTATTGATGTAAGTTCCATATGCTCCTTTCAAACATTAACTACGACCTTACGATCATAGCAAAACTATTATAGCACACCTTGTCTCATGATGAAAAATTTGATACAGTAAATGCGGTTTTGAGTAACTATTCCCCGGTAGCTCAATGGTAGAGCAATTCGCTGTTAACGAAAAGGTTGTCCGTTCGAGTCGGACCCGGGGAGCCATAACCCCGTATTAGATAATTAAGAAATCTTACTTTAGGGTCTTTCTAATTAGCTCTAATTTCTTGTTAATTTGTTGTTGTAATTGAAT
>PEVO01000038.1:22004-24729 GCA_002780235.1 Candidatus Berkelbacteria bacterium CG06_land_8_20_14_3_00_43_10 | reverse complement strand
CCCATCAAGCGCTAAACTATTTGACTCCCAAAGAGTATTATGAGAGAACATTATCAAACTAAAAAGTGTCCTCGATGTATTGGACCAGTCCAAATAGTTGACACACTATGCGTCGCATGCTATAATTATGTATAGCTTAAGACAGGTGGTACAAAAATAAATCCACCCGAGGCAGTATCAATTATATGTTGATTATGTCTCGTCTTAATGGCGAGATATTTTTAAATATTCTGTATCTTTAACTAATAACAATTAACTAATAACTAATTACTAACAAATGCTTACCCGCACCCAAAAATCACAACAAGTTGAAGAATTATCCCAAGCGCTTTCACACGCACAAAGTGTTGTGTTTACTACATTCCACGGGCTCAAGTTAGATGAGATGGAACAGCTACGTAAAACGCTCAAAAAGCAGGCAATCACTTTCCGTGTCGTTAAAAATTCACTCTTAAAGCGCGCTTTTGAGAGTTCCGGGAAAAGTTTATCAGACGAGATGCTTACAAAACCACTTGCAGTTGCGTTTGGTCCCGATGATATAGCAACAGCAAAATTACTGTGTGCATTCCAAAAAGAACACGAGGCGCTCGTTATAGAGGGTGGAGTCTTTGAGGGTGATGTTGTCGATAGGACAACTATTATGTCTATAGCACTCTTACCAGGCAGAGAAGAGTTATATGCAAGAGTTGTTGGGTCGATCTCTGCGCCGTTGTCACGTCTTGTCGGCGCACTACGTTGGAATGGATATGCAATCACTTTTGTTTTAAGTCAATACTTAAAACAGAAGGAAAGTCAAAACTAAAAAGTAAAAAATAAAAACAAAACGAAAGGAATATCATGGCAGACGAAAAAGATACAACAAAAGAAGAAAGTGAAGAAGCGCAGGACGTGAGTGCTCAAAGTGCTCAAGAGGAAATAAAAGAAGAAGAGAAAGCAGAAGAACCAAAAGAAGAAGCAAAAAAAGAAGAATCAAAAGCAGAAGCTCCTGTTGCGCAAGAAAAACCGGCGAAAGTAGAAAAACCGGAACCATCGGGCAAGTTTAAAGATGTTATCAAACAGATAGAAGAACTGTCTGTTAAAGATTTGGCGGAATTGGTCAAAGAGTTAGAAGAGCGGTTTGGTGTCAGTGCCGCCGCCCCAGTCGCGGTTGCAGGTGGTGGTGCGGCTACTGGTGGTGCCGATGCAGGAGCAGAAGAAAAATCAGAATATAGCGTATTCCTCGCCGAGGCAGGCGCACAGAAGATCGCGGTTATCAAAGCAGTCCGTGAAATTCGCCCCGATCTTGGGCTCAAAGAAGCAAAAGATTTGGTCGATGGCGCACCAAAAGAGATAAAAGCACAAGTGCCCACAGAAGAAGCAAAAGTCGCAAAAGAAAAGTTAGAAGCAGCAGGTGCAAAAGTAGAACTTAAGTAATACTGTAGGACCTTCGCGCCCACTCTGTCATCGCGAGGAAGTTTATCCCGAGCATGCCGAGGGATGGCGATCTTAGATAGATTGCCACGGGCTAAAGCCCTCGCAACGACAAAATGCGAAAGTCATAATTGGTTACACTCTTTTTTGTCATTTTTCCTCGAGTCGGACATACGTCCGACATCGGGGATCTAGGATTGCAGAACACAGTAAATTGCATATGAAACCCGTCGAAAGGCGGGTTTCATATGCAATAGGTCTTGACACTTCGATCGGCTCAGTGTCAACCCTGAGGCATACCATTAGTGGCGTAATGTCAAATTCGGGGGTCTGTAAAAGTTAATTATTTGTTAGTTAAGTCTGTCATTACGAGTGAAATCGACCTGCCCGCCGATTGCCTGGCATGGCAGGTGGGGGAATCCCTTGGTTAAGCTATAAAGAGATCCCTCCACTTCGGTCGGGATGACATGGGTATAAACTCAGCTTCTTTGAGTTTACGTTAATTTATTAAGGTTTGATTATACCACAATCAGGTTAAGCCCAGACCCCCGAATTTGACATTACGCCCCATTAGTTTATATTATACCTCGAAGGGGTTGACAGACAAGCATATACTATGGTACTATCTAAATAATCTCAGTGCCGTGGAGGCAAGAAAGGTTGGTGCATGTTTTGAGAAATCGATGGTTGGTGTTGGGGGTGGTGTGTGCGCTTGCGCTCCCCAGAACGAGTTGGGCGTGCCCCGGCTCGCAGGACAAAGAGTGCGCTACTGAGACTTCCACAACGTTGGATCTCGGAGTCGTCACGCAGCAGCAGTTGGTATCACAGACGGACGCGGCCTCCTTTCATACCGCACAACCTGTCGCAACGGTACCGTCGATAGAGTTGCGTTATGCGACTTTCGACGGCGCCTCATCGCCCCAAACCACGATCCCCGGTACAGGCACGGACACGATCGGCGTGGAGAGTTGCGTGCTCAAATTTCCTATCTATACAACGATGGAAGACAACACCATATTGACGGCATCCACGACGCGCGACACAAAAGCATCCCAAAAGAGTGGTGATGGGGCGCTCCTTGTAGTTGGCGGTTGTGTCTGGGTAAGCGGAACTACTACCAACCCGAAGACCGGGGTGACACTCACGTCGAGTGGAACATGGTATGGTCCCGCATCAGCCCCTTTCGGTCATTAAGTCGCAGATGCGAAATCCCTCAACGGTCAGTGTGACCAATGAGGTCGCTCCGTCTCTCGGAAGTTTGAGAGACGGAGTGTTTTTTTACCTTAATGTGACAAACACATATTGAACACTCATT
>PEVO01000038.1:0-21989 GCA_002780235.1 Candidatus Berkelbacteria bacterium CG06_land_8_20_14_3_00_43_10 | reverse complement strand
TGTGACAAACACATATTGAACACTCATTTGTTCTCCTGTAATGATTTTACTCTCTCGGTTGGGGTCATCATCTCTGGTAATGATAAGTGGGGGCGTATCTCGTTGTATTCTTTAAGATATCGTTGGTATTTTAGATTAAGATCAATAATATCCTTCGGTCGTCCCCATTGCTTTAAGCGAAAATAAAAGAACTCATCCTGATCGGTTCTAAACGATCTTTCAATGACCGCATTCTCATTTGGGTTGCTTTTGTGAATATAGTGGTGTTTAAGTTTTAGTTTTTGAGTGATAAACCGATCAAACTGTTGCTGGAATTCTAACCCGTTGTCAGTTTGAATAAAGTCGGGATTAACCGGAAAGATGGATAATATGTATTTCATTGCCTCAATAGAGTAGCCCTGGTCTAGAAGCGGGTAGATAATGCCTTGTTTGTAGCGGGACAATATGTCCATAACGGCATACAGATAGCAGGTATGCTCTAATCCCGACAGTTCCGGTGTCACATATTTAACATCCATTTGGAGCTTTCCGAGTGTCGTAACATTTTTAGTATGCATATGTTTCGTATCTTGAAACAGCGGGCGACGATGGTATCTTTTACCTTTTACCAACCCTTTTCTTTTGAGAAATCGGTGGACGGTTCGATGATGCTCTCCAAGCTTTAATATACTCTTTATCTTTTGAGCGCAAAAGCCGGTTTGCTTCCTCGTGGCACTGATATCATCTTGGATATGGGCGCTAAAAGCAATCAAGCGGGTATGATTAGGTTTAGTTGATTGTCTCTTCAAGCCCTTGTAGGTGAGCTTAAAGCTACTGTAGATGCTTTTGCTTTTCTTTTGCCAGTTAATGACTGTGCCTGGGCTAATGCCAAGGTCTCTGGCGGTCTGTCTGATTTTTCCCTGGTTCTCTACTAAACGCATAATGATTTCCTTTGGTTCTTTTCTCATACGAACACCTCCTTTTGTTTATTTTACTTGGAAGTGTTCAATATGTTGTGTCACAACACGCCTTATTTGACTATTTGGCACAAATAGTTTTTAATTGATGCGAATCTATACGGTATATTCATAGAACATTCCCATCCTAACATTTGAGGAGTTGATTATTGTGCGTAATTTTGGTGAACTGAAGGTTTTTGCATGCAATAGTTCCTCTCATCTCTTACCCGGAATCTGCGATCGTTTGATGATAACTCCGGGAGATGCAACCATAGGACGATTTGCTGGAGGTGAGGTTAAGATCAAAATCAATGAAAGCGTACGTGACGATGATATCTTCGTTGTGTGTTCGATGCAGCCTCCTGCAGAAAACATTGTTGAGGCGATGCTTCTCACCCGTGCTATCAAGGGATCGTCGGCAAGCCGAGTCACTCTGGTGATCTTACATTTGGGCTATAACAGACAAGACAAAAAGAACGAACCACGAGTCCCAATCTCGGCGAGTTGGATTTTAGACCTTATTTTGTCTTCGGGGGCTAATAGGGCTCTGTTCTTTGACGCTCATTCAGAAGCAACACTCGGAAAACTTGATGGTCAGATGCCATATGACCATTTGTATGGATCGTATGTTATCGTCGACCATCTCAAGAAAGTACTTGGCGAACCGTTTGTTATCGCTTCCCCCGATGCAGGTGGAGCAAAACGAGCAGGCGCGTACAGCAGACGCTTGAGAGGCAATAATGAAATTGTTATGTTTGGAAAAAGTAGAACCCCCGATGGCGAACTTGACGGAACCGTCACGATCATCGGCGATGTTGCTGAACGAACTGTCGTCATAGTTGACGACATGATCGATACCGGAGGTACGCTCATTCAATGCGCGCATGCTGCTAAAAATGCGGGGGCGCAGAAAATCATAGCATGCGCAACGCATGGTCTTTTTTCTGATAACGCGATTGTGCGATTACGAGAAAGCAAATTGTCCGAGATCATCGTTACCGATTCTATTAGTCTCCCATACAGTATCTGTTCGACCGATGAACTCACGGTAACCGTCATCTCGATTGAAAGAATGATCGCACGTGCGATCAACAATCTGCATAAAAGTGAGTCCCTGTCGGTTTTATTTGACTGACAGAAACGCAATTTGTTTGAAGTGGCGAGTACATCTCGTCGCTTCTCTTTTTATGAGACCGATGTCGTATACCTGTTTTACAGGTACTGATAATGTAACCTTCGTTCAAACACGTTCAAGGTTCGCCTCCATCATGGCATGGGGGCGTTTCTGTTTTTGTATGATAAAGGGCGCTTCCCACACATGTGGTTGGCGCCCTTGTAATGTTCACGGGTCCCAGTGAGATGTGACCGAACGGATAGAGCGGTTCAAAGTCTCTACTCGGTTCCGAGCAACGGACAGAAATTCGATATCCATTTCGAGTACTTCTTGACCCATCTGACCCCTGTTGTTGTGATACTGGACAATGACTTCCCACGGTCCGCCGTCCATACGTTGATTCATCAGTCGCACGGCAAATTTCTCTACAGAACCGCTGGGGATAAAGATAATCTTCTCCCCCCGCTTCACATGCATATGACCGTGCTTTGGTCCAATGACCCACCTATAATGCCCCGTTATGAGTCTTTCTGACATTTGTATATCCAAAAAGGCTGTCGATACATATCTCGAACGTAGTTGCATTTCTGCATCCTCCTTTATTTTACGCTCTTTAGTTTTCGTCAACATCATGTTGTCACCCCGTACAAACAGAATTGATGCCAGTATATTATATTGACACGGGATGTGCAAGAGTATCAGGTACATAATAACTAAGTTGTGGATAACTTTTGTTCATTATCAGTATGCATGTACGCATTGTGTTCGTTTCTGTTAATAACTTATGTTCGTGCTCTGTTTGGTTATTTGAACTGATGATCCTGTGGATAACATGGGGATAAATATACAAAGCAAAAACCCAACTTTTAAGTTGGGCTCTTACTTGGCTCCGGGGGATGGAATTATATTCGAATCCATCGTGGCTCCGGGGGATGGATTCGAACCATCGATTTCCTGCTCCAAAGGCAGGCGTCCTACCGCTAGACGACCCCGGAATACTCTAATTACATGATCCTAGTTGATGTTATATATATTATCATAACCCTACGCAAAAAAACAGCCTCGAACGCAGATATACCATACGAACATATAACCGAACAAAACAAAACCGCTGGTCAAAGACCAGCGGGCTCGGTAAAGATCGATGTGGTGTAGGGGTAAGCTGATCGAGGCACTGCACTATGCCAGCCGATCAACCCCCGTTGTCTATTGACCGGATCAGAGTTGACTATCCGGGTGCAATAATTGTGCAATGGACATCGATCATGGCAATATTGTGTTTGTTTTGTGTTGCGTGGCATTTTTGCATGAATACGTGCACCGATGTGCCACAAACCCTGTGCAAGATCGGTATGTGAAATATCGTGCTCCAGACATA
Source organism: Candidatus Berkelbacteria bacterium CG06_land_8_20_14_3_00_43_10 (assembly GCA_002780235.1). Classification (GTDB taxonomy): domain Bacteria; phylum Patescibacteriota; class UBA1384; order GWA2-35-9; family CG2-30-43-20; genus CG2-30-43-20. The sequence continues at coordinate 18,559 of PEVO01000038.1, read as the reverse complement.
CTTTACTCAAGTAGTCTGATATCAGTCTCCCGATCCGATCCCGATGGTCACCGTTAAAACCAATGACCATGCCCGACATATACACCAGTCGCATACACCACAGATCAACGGGGATAAACGGAATCTTACGAATGCGGTTCCACTTTATCGCATTTTTACTCCAATTAACCTCTTGGACCCAAATGGCGATAAGTTGCGCAATTTTATGCGCGATGCCTTTGAGTTGGCACAGATCGTTGATGATCAACTCGCGTGAGCGCCAGCGATCGTCTTTACTGATAACCGACGTATGGCGCAAAAACACGTTACGCAGATCACCGTTGAACGGTTTTCGCTCAACCGTTTCGCAACATTCTCGCCACCAGAGATACAGATCTCTCTGATTTTTAGTTTCAGCGTAGGGAACCATAAACTTCATTATGGATCCGTAGTGCGCCACACTGTGATCACAAATCCCTTGATGTGTTAACAGCCACGGTTCGCGTATCGCAACTCTCGCCCCTGATTCGATTACCTCGTCCGCTGTTTTACCCGATCTACTTAACCACCCGATAAAAAGCAAGTAGCGCACGTGGTCGAGTGACCCGTATTCTATCGAACATGGAAGATGGATGACCTCGGGCGAGATCTGCCCACCAAGCGCTTTACTTTTTGTTCGCCACGACCGGGCGATATGACTACAGACTGCAATTGTCCGATCCTCATCAAACACGACTCCACGTAGTTTAAGACCATCAGCGATCACCTATCTCACCTCCCGACTGTAAAAAAATACAGGGCAAAAGCCCCTCAAGTAGTATCACTATACACTAACAGAAAAGACGAAGCAAGCAGTTGACATTGTGTGTATACACAACTAATATTGAAATACTATGGCACTCACGAAACAAGATTTGCAAGAAATAGTAAAAATATCGTCTCGCCAGACTGAGGAACTCGCGATTATGGTTCGTGATGTTTTTGATGGTATTGATAAACGATTCGATGGTGTAGATAAGCGATTCGATGAAGTTGACAAGCGCTTTGACGGTGTTGATAACTGCTTTGGGGAAGTTGACAAGCGCTTTGACAGAATTGACGCATCGCACAGGACAGTTATTGCTCGGCTTGACCTTATCGAAACTGACTTATCACATATGAGAAATCTCGTAACAGAGGTTAAACTTTTGCGCAGGCTGCTTAAAGACAAACCTTCTATGGATATGTTTAAACTCATTGATAAACGTCTGCTCCGGGTCGAAAAACAGCTCGGATTTGCAAAAAGTTGAAAAACAAAACTTACTTTGTATCTGTTATTATTTGTGCTCTCACTTTACTTTGTGGATATGGTATACTACTCTTTTTTGGTTCGTCACACACTCAACCCAAACAATCACAAACTGTTGTAATCAAACCTCCTCCCGATCAACCAACAGAACCTCAACCGAACGCACAACAAGAATCAGCACCTACACCTTCTGTAGAAACTCCCCCACCCGTGCCAACGCATATCCTCCTTGACGTACCCTTTACCCCGCAAGCACCCGATGCACATTGGGACCCACTGCATGAGGAAGCGTGCGAAGAAGCAAGCTTGATACAAGTTGTCGCCTATTTTAGAAAATGGGATCTAACTAAAGAAAGAGCCGAAAAAGAGATTCAGGATTTGACTGCGTGGGAGAAAGAACATGGGTATAGCGATGATATTACTGCACAAGAGCTCGCTGATATCGCGCGCACAAAGTTTGACCTCCTCGCTAGCGTATCTAGCGATGTAACTACCCAGTCGATAAAACAAGCGCTCATCGACGGTAAACATGTTATTTTGCCTCTGCACGGGCAAGATATCGGCAATCCCTACTACAAACAACCGGGTCCACCCTACCATATGCTCACCATCGTTGGATTTGACAATAATGAGGTGATAACCAACGATGTCGGGACAAAACGGGGTAATAATTATCGCTATTCATTTTCTACACTCATCGGTGCGGTGCACGATTGGACAGGCAACAAAGACACGGTCCGCGAGGGGAAAAAAGTTATGGTGGTCATTTCGCAGTAACAATGCCCCACCGTGCACGTATTACATGGTATACTTTACCTATATTAAAATATTTGTTCGACAAACTGTATATGTGGTGACGTTTTTGATTGTCGGTTTAGGGATCAGTTTTTTGTCCACACGGCACACGTTCGCTGCGAGTGAATTTGGCGTCAACGCATCAGTTGCATCACTTCAATCAAGTGGATCGCAACAATCTGCAGTGAGCGCAATGCAAGACATAGGGTTTGGGTGGGTCCGCCAAGAGATCACCTATGCAAACCCCGTCGATTTTTCTCCCTACGATAGCGGGATCGGAAAAGATACAGCGGGAGGGTTGAGTGTGCTTGCGTTACTATCATATCCGGGGAGCGATGTAACCCATGATGACTGGAAGTCGTTTGTGCAAACCGTTGTCGACCATTTCGGATCGCAGATCAGTGCGTGGGAGATTATGAACGAAGTAGATACTGCACTCTCTGGTTCTGATTATGTCACTTATCTCAATGAGGCGCGCGATATTATTAAGGCGAACAATGGATCTGCAACAATTGTTGCATCGGGGATCACGTCGCGTATAGAAGCAACAAGTTTTTGGGACGGGATCGCCGCCGCAGGCGGGTGGGATTCATTTGACAAAATCGGTTTACATATCTACCACAGCGGTGCGCCGGAAACGGTCAACTTTGGTGGTGGTAATATATTAGGTGAGATAAGCCGTGTGGTGGGAAGTATCAATAAAAACGGTGGCGGCAAAAAAATATGGATTACCGAGCTGGGATACCAATCGGGCAGCGTGGGAGAAGCCGACCAAGCAAACTGGCTGGCACGCACGCTCATTATGCTGCGCAGTTCGGGGTCGGTCGAAAAAACATTTTTGTATCATCTCTACGATGAGGGCGGTGATAGTTACGGGTTGATGAATAGTGGATTTTCGCATAAATCATCATACGATAAAGTTAAAAGTGTCGTTGACTCGATCGCAGGAAAAGGCACAGGGACGCGCATCTTCCCGCTTACTAAAAAAGTTATCGATTCACTCGATGCAACAGATGGCTGGAGCACCGAAGCCACGAGTAACGGAACAACGACTTTAAGCACCGATACGGGACACACGGGATCGGGGATGAAATTAGCGTATTCTTTTTCTGGCGATAGCGCGTATGCGGTCGCAGAAAAATCGATCGCCATCGATGGCACACCCACTGCGCTCGCTGCGTGGTTAAAGGGTGATGACACAAAAAACATCTGGAAGTTTCGTTTTAAAGACACTAACGGCGAAACGTTCCAGACCGATATCGGCAATGTGTCGTCCGAGTGGCAATATGTCCAGTTCTCTATCGGGACCGATACGGCGATAACCAGTTGGGGAGGTGATGGGAGAATCGATTTTCCCATTAGTTTTAATGCGATCGTGCTCGATAGACAAAGTGGTGGGTCGGCAAGTGGGAGTGGCATAATAGATGAGATAACTGCTGTCACCGGTGATGCCGATCTGTATGCCTATACATTTGGGTCGACCGCCGCGTTTTGGAAGGGGTCGGGCAGTTCGACCAATGCGCTGTGTAGCGCTTCTGTCGAGTTCCGCACCGATCCGCAGTATATACAAGTTGGTGATTGTTCTGATACGCCGACTACCGCACCGCCCCAAGTAGCCCAGGCGCAAGAATCGGTTGCTATCGTGCAGGATGATACACCTGTAAGTATACCCCCAAAAAACTGTAAAAAAAGCAGATCCTCCCTCGCCACCTCCGGCGATTGATGTGACAAAATCAGGCGTGCGGGTCGACGGGAAGGATACGATCGCCGATGATAGTGCAGAATATATTCTTGTTATTACCCTCACTGATGTCAACGGCAAACAAGTGACGGATCGGCAGCCGGATATATTTCTGTCCGGCGGACAAACAACCGTTAAAAAAATCGTTCTTGTGGGTAGTGAGTGGTGGATATATATAACATCAAACGAGACGGGAGAACGCACGGCGGTTATAAAAGTTGGTGATATGCAGATCGCATCGGTCAAATTTACCTTTATTGCAAAACCAAAACCCGTTGAACCGGTCAAAGAGGTGCCGACGTCACCAACTGCAACTCCACAACCAACAAACGACAATAAGCCATCATATTCGTTTCCCATTCTCATCGGTTTTGGCGCAGTCGTCATAGGAAGTTTAATTGGATTTTTACTTCATCGCATTAAAAATCGGCACAAATCGCGCTAACCTCTTGCTCTCAATTATATATTCTGGTAGTATATGCTCTAGATATTCCGCATCGTAGCAGGGTATGAACTCTAAATGGAAAAAAGTTGGTGACGGATATGCCAAAAATGGTAGAAGTTACTCCGCAACATCGAACCGAACGGATTCTTGATGGTGCAGTCAATAACACCATGAAAGGGAGTATTTCACAAACGCCAGAAGAGACTTTCTATTGCACGCTGAGCAGCCTCTGTCTTCTTGGGTGCTACATCGGTATTTTGTGGGTATGCACAGATCTGCAATGGTGGGTTGCAAAACTCTCCGGTATTATCTGCCTTGGTCTGGCGTCTGCAACACTTAGCGAGATGTCCGACAGACGTTCCCAAGACTACCATGGAGAAAACGAATACTTGTCGCCTCTTGGATCGGTTATCGTTGACGTGGTGTTCCTTACGTACCAATACTCTGTAGTAGTTGCTACTAGCATCAGTGGCTTAACGTGGGTTGGATACCTCATAATCGCTGTGGCGGCGTTAGTCGTAACTACGCTCATCATGATCGGGTCCGGTAGAAGTACTACCGGATCAATACTCGCAATCTGTACGGGAGGTATGTCGCTCGCTGCGTTGATTATGGCAATTGTGAAAGAGTGTCCTCAAAAAGCTCCAGCAGTAGAATCTCCACCAACAGAAGATCCCTGTTGCGAGGGAACATGCGACCACTAACCTTCCGAGACCCTTTGGTCTCACAACCAGTTTGCCCTGTCATCCGACAGGGCGGTTTATTTGTTGACTCCTAACCGACAATTTATCGTCATTATACATCTGGAACCACCAAACCCTGACCTACGAGGTCAGGGTTTGGTGGTGTGGACAGTAAGGTATTGTTTATATTAACTCCCGGTAGAAAATATACTATACTATTCGTGCTAGAGTATCGGCACATTTAAAACTTGGTATCTTAAGGAGAACAAACATGAGACGTAATCGCATTTCGAACAGTTTTACCGACCATTGTAAGGCACGGCAGTGCTTGTGCTTCCCGTGGCTCATGATGGTGATTCTGGCTGAACTCTGTTTTGTTAGCGGTGTCTATCACATTTTTATCGCTGAACTCAAATTTCCTGTATTCACTGCCAACTGGACGATGGGGGCGATATGCCTTCTTTACGCAATCTTGACAGCAGCGTGGGTGGAAAAGTTGATCGAGATAATCTTTTCTGAAGTCATTCCGTTGACAGCTGAAGAACTACAACGAGACAACATATTCATCATCCACGATGTCAGGTTCAACGGAATAAGCGATATCACCTTACTGTGCACATGCAAAGCACTTGGGGACACACAATTTTCCATTATGTTGGATTTTGAGAGTCTCTACACCATAACTTCGTTCAGACAGGCAAGTCGGCAGACCCCATCTACCTTTAAGACAACATCTCAAGGATATCGGTACATGAATATCTCTCCCGAGATGGTCACCCTTGACAAGCTACACTACCTGCTTAGCAAGGTCGATACCCTCGCAGACCCGACATGGTTACGGTTTTGTCAAGCGAACTCGGCAAATCTAAACGAAAATGGGGTTAAGATTCTCACCGCGAATTATAGGATCCCTGCATCCCCCGCGCAGTTGTGTGTAGGCACAAACTCGCCGTGTCACGAAGACTCGAACGGAGCGATACTTTTCGTCAACCGGCAATACGAAAAACATAATGCTGGGTGCACCATTGGGTTTATCCCCACAGGACAGCCCGATTGTGGATTTATCCCAGCCATGGTGCGCAGATTCTTGGTAGAGAACCCCACATGGAATCTGTATCAGTCATCAGTGTCCGGTTACGCCAGTAATGAAAAGGATTGCTGGAAACCTTGGAATAATGGTATTTTGCACCGGCATATGTTGTATATCTTCCGCAAAGATCGCGAGGATACTCCCCCTACCGATGCAACCGATTCTACCTCTGAAGCAGTTTCGCCTCCAGAATGCGAAGGATGCGCCGAGGGCGACGAATCTCATCACGTTTCCTGAATCCTTAACTTTGACCCCCGATGGTCATACCAAAGTCTGCCCCGACGGAATCCCGTCGGGGCGCCATTTTTATAGTCTACCAACCGACAGTTTATCAGCATTATACATCTGATAGCCTCAAACCCTGACCTACGAGGTCAGGGTTTGGTGGACAGCAAATTTACTTTTCCGGCTTGAGTGTGGGAAACGCGATGACTTCTTTAATAGACCATTGGTCGGTGAGGAGCATTACTAGGCGGTCGATACCCATACCCCAGCCCGCCGTGGGTGGCATACCGTATTTAAGCGCTTCTATGTAGTTCAAATCTAACTGCTGACTTTCATCATACCCTTTTTTACTCATTGCAACCTGCTCTTTGAACCGATTTTCTTGATCGATGGGGTCGTTTAATTCGGTATACGCGTTAACCAGCTCTATCCCCCCCGCGCAGACCGGTTGTAACTTTTGCACTCTTGTTGGGTCACCTTCTTTGGCTTTAGCAAGCGGAACCAGCTCTGTCGGGTGGTCGGTCACAAAAATCGGGTTGACAATATTTGGTCGTGATACCTTTTTGTATAACTCATCTACCAACTTTGCCCACACCGTTATTTCTTTCATATTATCGAGTTTTATACCCGCTTTTTCGACCTCTTTTTTTAAGTCGTCAAATTCGGTGTGGACGGTAATATCTATGTCACAATCTTTTTTAATAAGATCGGCGAATGATATTCTTGGATACGGCGGGGTAAAATCGATCTCTTTACCTTGATACATAACCTTAAGCGACCCGTTAACTTTTGTGATAATGTCGCCGAGCATCGTTTCCGTAAAATCCATCAAACCGTTATAGTCTTGATATGCCCAATAAAACTCAAAGATGGTAAATTCTGGGTTGTGCATATGGGACACGCCCTCGTTTCTAAATGATTTGCCGATCTCGTAGATCTTTTCGAACCCACCCACAATGAGACGTTTTAAGTAAAGTTCCGGCGCAACGCGTAGATAAAAGTCACTGTCTAAGATATTGTAATGAGTAATAAATGGCTTGGCTGCGGCGCCGCCGGGGGTGGGCTGCAAAATGGGAGTTTCGACCTCGATAAAGCCGTGTGTATCCATAAAACTGCGCAATTCTTTAATTATATGTGCCCGCTTTTTGAGATTATTTTTGACATCGGGGTTTAAGTTGAGGTCAACAAATCGCTTGCGGAAGCGCAGTTCTGTATCTTTGAGCCCAGACCACACATCGGGTAGCGGTAACAGTGATTTGGTCAGAAGGGCGAAGTCGTCGACGTGGATGGTTTGTTCGCCCATTTTAGTAACAAACACCTCGCCATGAACCTCTATAAAATCGCCGTTATCGAACAATTTGAGCATATCGTAATTTTTTTTCCCTAAATCATCGAATTTAAAGTAACACTGGATTGTCTCCGATTCGTCTTTAAGATCGATAAAAGTGGACTTGCCGTGGCTACGAATAGAAGCAATGCGCCCTGCAATCCAAAATTGGTTGCCTGTTTTATCTTTTACATCGGTAATCGGCACTTGTCTACGGGTTTTTGATGCAAACGGGTTAACGCCCGCTCTAACAAGAGCGTCTAACTTTTCCGCACGCGTTTGGGCTTCGTTCTTGTTTGTTGGAGTATCTTCCATGCTATAATAGTATATTGAACCCACTACAAAAGTCAATTGGTAGTTGCACCGGGAGATATTATGGCTACAAAATAAAAATTATTTGTCAGCGTAACTTAGTTACGCCTCCTCATACGTTTATACTTCTCGCCAATAATCTCTCCCGTTTCTCTCCTAATGGACTTTTGCGATGGGTTCTTAGAATATATTTTGGACGCAAGATGGCAGTTGAAAAAGTTTATGGGACGGGAATATGAAGGCACCTTAAGGACATCATTTTGATTGATCCTGCCGGTAAAATTGCTAAAATCTATAATAATGTGAAGCCAGTAGAACATGCACTTCAAGTCGTAAACGACTTGAAAAAGTTTAAGAGTGTAAAGGTTTAATAGTTTAAGCGGATACAAACCCGTGGGAAAACCAAACAGGTGTTGCATTCTCACTCTAAAAGAGTATTATTATATTCAAAGGAGTCTCTATGATATATAGGGAATTTATCAATACACCAGCGTTCCCGTTTATTTCGGGTAACTTGTTTGGTGTCACGCTCGCGATTCTCATTATTTGGGATTTGGCGTGGCGGGGTTACGCGCTCTGGAAAGCAGGGCGAAACGAGGACACAGCGTGGTTTGTCGCGCTCCTCATCCTCAATACAGTCGGTATCTTGCCGATTCTGTATATCTATATTTTTTCGAAAAAGAAAAAGTAGAAGAAGTGCTTCAAGAAGTGCTTGAGTGCTATAGTGTTTAAAGTGCTTAAAAAGCCTTTAGCGATTAAGCAAAGAATCGTAGAGTACCAACATCCGTTCAGCGGCGTTTTCCCATGTAAACTGTTTTTGACGGACAATACCTTCTGTAATAAGTTCATTTTGGCGTTTTTTATCATGTAACAACCGCACGATGGCTGCTGCCATCGCCTCTATATTTGTTGCATCGACAAGATACGATGCGTGCCCCGCGATCTCTCCTGTTGCCGGCGTATTTGCAGAGATGGTTGGGACTTTGCATGCAAACGCTTGGACTAACGGTAAATTAAACCCTTCTGCAAGCGATGGCATAATATACAGCGATGATGCTTGATAGAGTGCGGGGAGATCTTCTTCTGGCACCACGCCGATCATATGGACCCTCTTTTCCAGTTTATAGTTTGCGATAAGTTTAGGAAGATCAAAATAATCTTTATACACCGCGGGGCGCGCTTTGGAAAATACGCCGCCCGCTATGACCAAATCATGCTTAATCTCCGATGATGCACGCGCAAACGATTGGAACAACCGTCGCACATTTTTGTGCACTTCGAACCCGCCGATATAGAATATGTATTTTTCTGGCAGGTTATATTTTGCACGGATTCTCTCTTTTCCCGCCTGTGTGCAGTGCTCACGATAGCGGTTATCAACACCGTTATAGACTACATCTATCTTACCTTTGGGGATACCAAAAATTTGCTCGACATCGTATTTTCCGTAGTTAGATACCGATACCACGCGATCCGCTTTTTTATTACTCCACACGCTATAGCGATGAAGCAGTTTAACGGCGAGACCCTGACTGTGTTCTGCAAAATGCCATGGTGTCGCATCGTGGATACTTGTTAACTGTGGGATACCTTTATCAAAAATGACCGTTGCCGGATACATACTATGCAACAGGTCAACATCGTATTTTTTGCACGCAGCAGGGATGGCGCGTTGTTCCCAGAGAATTTTATTAATGGGTGTATCGTTTGCCAATGGACACTCGACAAACCGCACGGCACCACCAAGTGTGATCGCCGGCTTTTTGGGGACCAGCACGATGAGATCATATTTTTCTTTATCCGCAATTTTTGTAAACGCTTTTAAATATCCCCACGTATACACACCAAACCCCGTAAAGGGACGGGAGGTAAAGTAACCATTGATTGCGATACGATGTTTCATAATAACCAAAAGTATAAAATATAAAGTATAAAACCTAACTCAATAATTTACCGTTATGGATTAAGAAAACTAATTGCACGCTCTATTCGCATTATCGTTTCCTCTCTCCCCAATACCCACATCAACTCCGCGGGAGGAGGTGATTTTTCTAACCCTGACAGTGCCACGCGCGCACTCCAAAATACATCTCCGTTTTGTAAGTTGTTACCTTCCACTACTTCTTGCAACATATCTACAATTTTAGTAACCTCGTAGGTTACGATTTTAGGTAAGTTAGTAAGAATTGCATTGAGCGCTTTGAGGGTTGTATCTTTTGTTGATTTTTTGAAAACTAACAATTCGGGATCGTGGTCTACTGGATTATTGAGCCAACTCGTGTCATTGGCAATATCGGAAAATTTGTTAAGCCGAGGTTTGGTGATACTGACATATCTATTATATACATCGTTTTTGATATCCCCTTTATATGCATTAAGTTTTTCGCGTAACTCATCATCACCCATTTTTTGAATATAGTGGTGGTTCATATTTTCTAACTTTTCTCTATCGAATATCGCCCCACCATGCTGCATTCTAGATACATCATAGATTTTAATTAACGTATTGAGATTGTATATTTCGGTTTCAGATTTTTTAGTTTTTAGTTTTGACCCCTCGGCATTACTCGGGACATGCTTTTGAGTTTCACTTTCGTGCCACCCCAACAATGCAAGATAGTTAATCAATGCTTCGGGTAAGTATCCTTTATTCTTAAAATCGTGTGTAATAGAAACGGGGTCTTTACGTTTGCTCATTTTAGATCTGTCGGCGTTTAAAATGAGGGGAACGTGCGCATAGGTTGGTAGTTCCCACTCGAGTGCTTGGAGTAATACAATCTGTTTTGGTGTGTTAGACAGATGCTCTTCTCCACGAATGACATGGGTAATATCGCTATCATGATCATCGACAACACCAGAGAGATAAAATATCGGTGAGCCATCGGAACGCATGATGACAAAGTCTTTGAGATCTGCGCCGTCAAAAACTACCTCTCCCCGAATGAGATCGTGGAAAATAATTGTCCCCTCCGGGATCTTAAACCAAATAGCACCGTCTTTTGTATATGCTTTTTCTTTTTTTACTAATGCATCGACTACATCTAAATACCGCTTGGTGCGATTTTTTTGATAGACAATGTCGCCGTCCCACGTAAGTCCAAGCCATTCCAAACCACTTTTGATATCATCTTCAAATTCAGATTTATTACGAGCTGCATCAGTGTCTTCCATACGCAGTAAGAATTCGCCATTATTTTGTTTGGCAAATATATAGTTAATGAGTGCGGTCCGTGCGGTGCCGATATGGAATAATCCTGTTGGTGATGGAGCAATACGGGTGGTAACCATAATAATTAAAAGTATAAAGTATAAAGTATAAAACCTCGTTCGAAACTTTTAGATTTTTTATTTTGGTTTTTCATTTTATACTTTTAACTTTAAACTTATGTTGTGACGGCGTTGATATAGTGTTCTATATTCGGCTCGCTGCCCGATAGATCCACACTGACCACATCGATGCGGATATCGGTATCTGGATGCAAAGTAGAACAATACCGTGCAAGTTGCAACAACTTTTGTTGCTTATAATAGTTTACCATTTCTGCGGGATGTCCAAAAGAGGGTGTCGTTTTTGTCTTAACTTCTACTATAACAACTGCACGACTATCTCGGGCGAGTATATCTATCTCGCCGACGGTGACGCGCCAGTTACGCTTAACAATACGATACCCGCATTGTTTAAGATATGCGGTTGCGAGTTCTTCCCCTTTATTTCCCGTCGGTTTTGTCGGGAGTTTCATCTGATTTTATTGTATCGTCACTTTCTTTTTCAGATGGTTTGTCAACAACTGCTTCGCCGCGCGCTTCGTGGAATTTCTTTTCTAATTCTTCTTCTTCGTGAGCTTTTTCTTGCGCTTTTATGTCTGCTTCTTTTTCTTGTTCTTCTTTGATCTTTTCTAGTTCTTTTTCTGCTTCTGGTTCTTCCCAGACTACTGCATCTGCCTTTTCGCCATGGAGACGAATACGAGAACTTTTGGTATTGCGCAGGTAGAGCAGTTTCGCACGGCGCACATGTGATGATTTAACGCGTTCGACTTTGACAACCGTGGGCGAATGGAGCTGATAGGTGCGTTCTACACCAATACCACCGACCGCAATTTTACGCACCGTAAATGTGGCGCCGAGCTCGGTGCCGTGTTGTCGTTTAATGACCACACCCTCAAACACCTGCACACGCTCTTTATCACCTTCTTTGATAATCTGATGCACACGGACAACATCACCCGGTTTTGGATCGGGGATATTTTTCTTTTTGTAGTTTTCTTCGATTGCAGAGATAAGGGGATGGTTCATGGGGATGAAGTATGTATTAAGTATTAAGTATCATGGATGGATACAAAGACTTAAGCTATTAGATACCTTGTTATAGTATCAAAGAAATGTGTTTTGCGCAAGAGATACGAAAAACTGTTCTCCTCTAAAAACGAATGCCCATACTCGCGAGTGCAGAGTATGGGCTTTAATGATGAGGTATAGATGATGAGTGGTAAGCCCCATAAGTGAGGGGTTAACTTTATGGGGCTTACCGGGGGGCAACAGATATCTCGTAGCTAACGAAAATTCTGTCACGGAACTACCGTGGCGCGGTGAGAGCCACGGTCAGGAGCGCTGGACACCTGCGCAGTTTGCTTGTGTCCAGCTCTATGCAGCTTGGGATTGCATCGTTTGCAAACGCGCTGCAACCTTTTGGCTACATCTTTGCATACCACAGATGGTGCCTCTCCCGCTCACGCGAGTTCCGCATCCACCAAGGCAAAAGTATGCGACATCTTCTTTTATCTGTTCTTTTTTACTTTTCTGCGCCATGTTCGTCTCTTTCGAAAGTGATGATTGATCTTGTAGGCATGCGGGATATCCCGCATTCACTTCCTCGGCTGGTGCATGTATTTTTTCTCAATATATATGAGCATTCTGCACTCCTTCTACCGATGGAACGGCTTTCCAAGATCGGGCTTTAAGGGTGACGCATTCCTATTTCTTCCCGATACACGTTCCTCCTTCTTTGAGATTCTTCCTGACTGTTTTGCGGACCTTCCTCTTGGTATTACTACTCACGAGGTCACCTCCGCTACGGAGGATTTCGGCTCGTCGCGAAACATCTCTCTGACAACTTGGAACAACCCATCGCTCCGCTCCACAAAACGCGTTTGTGGATCTTCTGGAGGGCGCTTTCTGCGTCCCCACCGAAGATTTGTGCATGCATGATAAGCCGTCCTTTGTGCCATACAGATCATCTCCTTTGCATCGTAATCGAATCTGAAAACGTCGGTGGGGTCTTTTACAGGTTTCTTACCTGACAGGACCGTATCGTGAATCATTGCGCATTGAGCAACACCACCTTTCCGACCGCACCGACAAACTAAAGCAGCTCCCCAAAGATCGCGAAACGCCCACGGATTCTTATCCGTGATCTCGATGTTTCCACGTTTCCTACTATGCCTCATAAACCCTGTCAACGGGAGAGCGCCATCTCACCAACATTCCACTCCACATGGCACACTCTTTTTGAGGACTTCTCAACTACCAACCTGTTTCGGTTCTCTCCGGGGAGCTGCGGACCCTGTCAAGTGACGGGACTACGTAGCGCTCCGAGCCTAGAGCCTGTTTGATAACGGGCGCTTATTTATTATCAGCTGAAATAACGTGTATAAATGTTTTTTGGGTTTTTTTACCGTTATAGTTACGCACCGCTTTGCGAGTAAAACTCACCGCACCGCTTTGCATGGCAAAAACTGTATCGTCCCCACCACGGGCAACACCCTTGCCTGCATACCATTTGCTCCCCCGTTGGCGGATAAGCACTTGCCCCACACTTACTAGTTCACCACCAAAACGCTTAATCCCTAAGCGTTTACTCTGACTATCGCGACCTAATTTTGTGCTTCCCTTTGCTTTTGTATGTGCCACGTCGACCTCCGGTTGGAAATTCTAAACTCTAAACTCGAAATTCGAAACTTAATTGATTAATTATTATTATATAGTTTGATTTTATACTACTTTTAAAGTAGTGTCTAATGTAGCATTGTATTGATAAAAAGTCAACGCTTTTATTCGCATCTATTCGTCAGGATACGTATTTATTCGCATTATATGCATATTGTTCATCTCCACACCCATTCCCATTACTCACTCCTCGACGGATTAGCCAAGATCCCTGAATTGGTGATGAAAGCGCAGGAGGTGGGGTCACCAGCGCTCGCGTTGACTGACCATGGGAGTTTATATGGCGCCATTGAGTTTTACAAAGCATGTAAAGAAGCAGGTATTAAACCGATCATTGGGTGCGAACTCTATGTTGCACCACGCGCTCTCACCGATAGAGAAGCGAATACGGACAGAAAACCGTATCATTTGACCGTGCTTGCAAAAAATATGCAGGGATATAAAAATCTCATAAAACTAGTAACTATCGCTAACTTGCAGGGGTTTTATTACAAACCACGTGTCGACAAAGAACTACTCAAAAAAAATGCGGATGGGCTCATCATCTTGTCTGGGTGTCTTGCCTCCGAGTTTGGCAGAGCTGCGCGCGATGGGGACACTGATAAAGCGCTCGCTGTCGCCAAAGAATATATGGGGATTGTCGGCAAAGATAACTATTATATTGAGATCCAACCCCACCAGATGGCAGATCAATTAAAAGCAAACTCTGTTGCACACCAAGTCGCCAAACGGATCGGGCGACCCGTTGCGGTGACCAACGATATCCACTATTTGAATAAAGAAGACGAGGAGACGCACGAAGTGTTGCTTTCGATAAACACCGGCAAAGATGTAGACGACGCAGAACGCATGAGTTTAAAAGGCGCGTCCGTGTATATGATGACGCCAGAGGAGATTTTGCAGGCGCTACCAAACCAAGAAGCGAGTATCGAGGAGACACTCAAAATAGCAGAAAAAACGCAGATCGATTTTGAGTTTGGCACAAGTATTCTCCCCGAATTTCCGCTCCCTGCGGGCGAAACTGATACCACAGCGTATTTACACAAACTGACTAAGGAAGGTCTCAAAAAGTTCTACGCGCCAGAAATGATGGAACAAGCCCAAAAACGTCTGGATTACGAGCTATCGGTTATAGAAAAAACGGGCTTTGGCGATTATTTCTTGATCGTCTCCGACATTGTGCGCTGGGCAAAAAATGCAGGTATCGGCGTGGGACCGGGGCGCGGGTCGGCGGCAGGGTCTATTGTCGCCTATGTTTTGGAGATTACCGCACTCGACCCACTGGCATACAACCTTATCTTTGAGCGATTTTTGAACCCCGATAGAATATCCATGCCCGATATCGACCTTGATTTTGGCGACGACCGCAGAGGTGAGGTCATTGACTATATTAAACAGCGTTACGGTGACGACCATGTGGCACAGATTATCACGTTTGGGGTAATGAAAGCACGGTTATCCGTGCGCGATGTCACGCGGTCATTGGCGCTTCCCTATTCTTTGGGCGATCAGATCGCCAAATTGATACCGGTAAATGTCGACCTTAAAGAAGCACTGACATCGGTTGCTGATCTCAAAGCGTTGTATGAAAGTGACCCTGATGCGCAAAAGGTGCTTACGTTTGCACAAAAGCTAGAAGGGGTGGTGCGCCATGCATCAACGCACGCTGCAGGGGTGGTTATCTCCAAAGAGCCGTTGGTCGAATATGTGCCACTGCAAAAATCCACCACACATTCAACCCGTTTGACCCATTCGACAGGATCGGGGCAGGCAGGTGATGGCGAGGGTGTCACCACGCAGTTTGACATGAAAATGGTCGAAGCGATTGGTTTACTCAAAATGGATATATTAGGTTTAGCAAACCTTACCATCATGCAAAATGCCCTGCGCATTATCCGAAAGATTGATAATAAAGATATAGATATCCAAACAATCCCCCTTGATGACAAAAAAACATTCCAGATGCTCGCGCGCGCAGAGACAGTTGGTGTATTTCAGCTAGAATCCGCAGGCATGCAACGATATCTGCGCGAACTCAAACCAACAGAGATAGAAGATATCATCTCTATGGTTGCGCTCTATCGCCCGGGACCGATGGATAGTATCCCCGATTTTATCGAAGGCAAACACGCACGGAAAAAAATTACGTATCTACACCCGTCGCTGAAACCGATACTCAAAAGCACCTATGGCGTAATAGTTACGCAAGATCAGGTGTTAGAAATTGCACGGTTATTTGCCGGTTTTACCTATGGCGAAGCAGATATTTTACGCAAAGCGGTGGGTAAAAAAATTAAAAAAATGCTCGATGAGCAGAAAGAAAAGTTTATCTCCGGCGCGATGCACACCCAAGCGATCGACAGAGATGCAGCTGCGCGAGTATGGGATTTTATCGAACCATTTGCACGCTACGGGTTTAACCGCGCGCATGCGGCATGCTATGCATTTATCTCCTACCAAACCGCGTATTTAAAAGCTAACTTTCCGCACCAATTTATGGCGGCTCTGCTGACCAGCGAACATAAAAACTTGGATAAAGTTGCGGTAGCGATTGCAGAATGTGAACGCATGGGGATGACGGTTATGCCTCCTGATATTAACCAAAGTTTTGTTGAGTTTGGAGTCGTAGACTCCAAACTCAACCCTGAGCACGCATCGAACGAGAGTGAGATGCACGTCGAACGGGTTGAAAATATACCGAGCGATACACCAAAACGAGTTATCCGCTTTGGACTCGGTGCGATAAAAAATGTAGGAGAAAAGGCAGCAGCGCTTATTGTGGACGAACGCACTGCCCATGGCGTCTTTACCTCGCTCGAAGATTTTCTGACCCGCATCGGCGGACAAGTTATCAATAAAAAGGTTGTCGAGAGTTTGGCAAAATCTGGCGCGCTGCAAACCTTTGCGGAAACGAATAAAATTCTCGGCGGGATCGATACGATTGTCAAGTATTCGCAACAAGCGAATAAAGAAAAATCAACGGCACAAGGCGACCTGTTTGGCAGTGTCGTCACCATTGATGTCGGCACGCTAGACCTGCCCGATGCCTCCCCTGCATCAAAAAAAATACGCCTTGCATGGGAAAAGGAGTTTTTGGGGATCTACGTATCGGAACACCCGCTCAAAGGGTATGTAACAAAAATGCCACATAATGTGACGCCGCTTGGGTCGTTATCATCAGAAAAAGCAGAAACGTATGTCCGTGTTGCAGGGATTGCGGCGCAGACAAAAGCGATCACCACAAAAAGTAACCAAAAGATGGCGTTTATGCAGTTTGAAGATTTGAGCGGATCACTGGAAGCGGTTGTCTTCCCATCGGTGTTAGAAAAGTATGCATCACTTCTAGAAAGTAATGCGCCACTTGTGCTGGATGGGCGGGTGAATATGAAGGATGGATCGATAAAGCTGATAGTTTCTGCGGTGTATGGGATAGATGATGAACTACCGGATTTTGTGCGTAATAATGGGAATGGGGGTGGACATGGGAACGGTTACGGGAATGGAAATGGATATCGAAGTGGCAACGGCGACCATACATCAGGTAACAATGCGCCAAAAATAGTAAAAAAAGACCCTGTTGTCGTGCTCACACTCCCTCATAATGCACGCAGAGAGCTCTTAACACAGATTAAAACATGCATCACTGGTTTCCCCGGCGATGTGCCCGTGCGACTCCTTATTCCACAAAATGGAACGTATCACGAGGTGAATATCAAAACAAAAATAACCCCAGACAATGCGTGTATAAACCAGTTGAAAACGTTGGTTGGCGAAAATAACGTCCAAAACCCTTGACAAATGCGTGAGTATATACTATACTCTACGCACGTTCATTAATTCTTCGTTTTTTGAGTTTGAGGTCGGGCGACAGGAACCGGCTTGCCGACAGACCCCGCGATGTATGACGGGGATGCCGACGAGCGCGATATCCGTATCCGCGCTACCGGGGACAGGACATACCGGTCGGGAATCTCCCGACGCGCTATGGGACACCGCGTGACTACATAATCTGAGGGCACAATAAATCCCAATGAATTATGTCGGAGTCGACGCGCAGAACATCCCCGCAGAGAAGTCAGGACAGGTGTGTGCCCACAGGGAGGCATCCAACCCTGCACAGGACAGGGCACGTTGGGCTCACTTTGCAGCCCAACGTCCACCGCCGTGGCATGATTGTCTGGCTTCTGACCTTGCGGACTGCCCCGCACCTCATTTCGACCAAAGAGTTCTGCCCACACCCTATCAGGGAAGGTGTGTCCGCGCGATGACTCTTGGTCGCCCTACACCCGGTCGGTGGTCTTCCCTGGTTCGATTACCCTTTGGGTCATCATAAACATTGAATCATGGAGCCACCGCCCGGGGAACAGAAAGGTGAGTCCCCCCATTGGGGCGGTGAAAGTTTACGGAAAGATGCGTTGGCTTCCATGCCGACAACAAGCATCAACGTAGATACTAACCGCCCTGGGGCTCACCCCACCCATGTGCATGCTCACGCGTATAAGTTTCCGCCCTGAATAGGGAGTTTCGAGCGGAAATGTGAGTTGTGCAGTTTCCCCTGTCAGGGACTTCTAAAATGTGTGTAATAAATAGGCGCCCCAACGGACAACTATCTAAAAGCGCTGCAGCAGTCCCCCCCCTCACAGGTCTTTGCCGCCACCTCCTGATTTCATCGGGAGAGGAGGTGTAACGGGTCAACCTGTGTATTTTCTCCCGATTTCCAAGCGGATGTGT
>PEVO01000035.1:6468-28095 GCA_002780235.1 Candidatus Berkelbacteria bacterium CG06_land_8_20_14_3_00_43_10 | reverse complement strand
CATTGGTGGCAATTTCATACTATACCCTTAAACTAAATACATTATAGACCTTTGACATTATTGTGTAAATCCGTTATTGTTGGGCTCAAAGATGCTCAATCGTTTTTTCGGATTATTATCACATGATATGGGGATTGATTTAGGGACCGTAAACACACTGGTCTATATTCGTGGTAAGGGAATAGTTATCAACGAACCATCGGTTGTTGCTATCAATCAAAAGACGCGACAAGTGCTTGCGATAGGTAACGATGCGAAAAAGATGATCGGGCGCACCCCGGCACATATTGTTGCGCACAGACCGTTAGTCGATGGTGTCGTTTCAGATTTTGAAGTAACGCAAGCGATGCTTAAGTATTTTATCAATCAAGTGCATAAAGAACGGTTTACTTTGTTCCCACGTCCTCGTGTGGTTATCGGTATTCCTTTTGGGGTAACCGAAGTAGAACGACGCGCGGTAGAAGAAGCGGCGCTCAATGCCGGTGCTCGCGAGGTATTTCTTATAGAAGAACCACTTGCTGCAGCTATCGGTGCGCGTCTACCCATACAAGAACCCGGGGGGAGTTTTATCGTTGACATCGGCGGGGGGACAACAGAAGTTGCTGTTATATCGCTTGGTGGTATTGTTGTGTCACGTTCACTTCGTATCGCCGGCGATGAGATGAATCAAGATATTATCAATTATGCACGCGATACATTTAATCTGCTTTTGGGAGAAAAAACAGCAGAAGATATTAAAATATCAATCGGCAGTGTGCTTCCGCTTAAAGAGATTCTACGGTTTAAAACTCGTGGGAGAGATCTTGTGCTCGGACTTCCCAAAGAGATATTAATGACGTCAGATGAGGTTCGCAAAGCGATCGCAAAATCAGTAAATGCAATCGTTGATGCGGTTAAAGCGACTATAGAAGAAACACCCCCAGAGTTAGTCGCTGATATTATGGACAAAGGGATTATTCTTGCCGGCGGGGGCGCACTTCTTCGAGGGCTCGATACACTTATTGCGACCGCAACACAAACACCTGTTCATATAGCAGATGACCCACTGACATGCGTCGTGCGCGGTACGGGAGTAGTCATCGAAGACCTTGATGCACTTTCACAAGTTCTTCTCCCCACAGAATTTATGCGTAAATAGGGTTATTATGAATTCAAAACGACTTTCCCATCTGTATATTTTTACGTTTATTAGTATGATTATGGTGCTTTTTGCACAGACATCACCTATACGTAGTGTAAGAGGGCGATTACAATCGCTCTTTTTCACGGCACAACGGTCATTATATACTGCTGCCAACGGAACACAGTCGTTTGGGTCAACGCTGTCCCAAATTCAAAATCTTGCAAAAGAAAATACTGATCTTCGCAGTGAAAATGAGAAATTAAAAGGAGATGTTGCCCAACTTCAAGAACTCAAATTACGTGTTATGACCTTGGAAAAGGAGTTTGGCATCCAAGGTATCGATCGCGATAAAAAATATATTCCCGCAGCGGTTGTGGGACGATCACCATCGTCGTTTCGGTCGGTTATTACAATCGATAAAGGGAAGCAAGACGGGATTGCTCCACATCAACCCGTGTTATCGGGGGGCTTTCTCATTGGAAAAGTCATCGATACATTCCAAAGTTCGAGTCAGGTAGAACTGATTACGAGCCATCGGTTTCTCACCCCCGTCGTGTTGCAAAATTCCAGATTGCTTGGTCTTATGCGCGGCGGAGTTAAAGGGATCGAAATAGGACAACTTTCTATCGATGGAACTATCCAGATGAATGAAACAGTTGTAACAAGCGGACTGGCAGGTGAAATTCCGGTGGGATTACCGGTTGGGTATGTGAAACAAGTCACCAGCCAACCATCGGATATTTTTCAATCAGTAACGATTTCAACGCCAATTTCTATAAACCAAATCGAACTCGTTTTGGTAATGATAGGAGATAATGCGAAATAGTATCTATATTATAATTGGCTTTGTGAGTGCGCTCATCGAGGCAGCAGTGCATATTTCGCTGTATGGAATCGGTATTGAATTTGCAGTCGTATCTATTATTGGACTATCATTATTTTTCGCAGGAAATAAAAGTGCAGGGACCTACATTATGCTCGCTGGGGCTATCGTTCTTGATCTGTTTTCACCCTATCGTTTTGGGTTATTTCTGACAACAACCGTTATTATTCTCTACTTAGCGCAGACACTGTTTTCACGGAACATAGACCCGGGCAACCCTGTTATGACGTTTTTTATGATGCTCGGTGCATTTATTTTCTTACATTTCTTTGAATTTCTTGGTGATCCTATCATTACCGTTCTTGTAGCAACGGCAGTTCTTAACGCACTGTGTGCAACGGCATGCACACTACTTTGGGTGAGGATCCCGATATTCCATGATGCATCAATTATTGTGAGTAAAGATGTCCGTATTCGGTGAACGTACATCAATTAGTAACTTAGAAGAAGAACCGCTTTTGTATGAACATCCTCATACAGATACGACGGGCGATCATATTGAGAATGAAAGAGAAGTACGTCATATAGAGGTTTTTCTTGCTATTGTAATTCTTGTTTTTGCGGTTCTTATCGGAAAATTATTTTTACTCCAAGTTGTTGGAGGAGCATCAAATTTAAAACTGGCGGAAGGCAATCGTATTTTTGTACGAACCCTCCCCGCACCTCGTGGACTCATGTACGATAGAGATAATAAACCACTTGTTAAAAACGTTGCTCGGTACGAACTTATTATTACTCCAGCTGATCTTCCTAAAAATAAGCAAGAGAGAGAATCGATCTATTCGCTTGTTCGTGATGAGTTGCACATCGATATGACTGATATATCAAAACAGATCGAATCAAAAGGGCTCTACTCTATTGATCCGATATTCATACAGGATAATATAAGTCAAGAGCAAGCGCTGACGTACCAGGTGATACTTAAAGATAGTGTGGGTGTTGAAGTTATCGCTGAACCGATACGGTCATATCCTATAAGCGAAAGCATGGGGCATATTCTTGGATATATTGGTAAGGTTTCTCAAGATGAGCTTGCGTCAAATAACGCATATCTATTAACGGATTGGGTTGGCAAAACAGGTCTTGAAAAAAAATATGAAGATGTAATTAAGGGTATCCACGGGCAAGAGCAGGTAGAAATAGATGCAAAAGGTCGTCTGCAACGGATCGTTGCATCAACGCACCCCGAACAAGGGAATAATCTCAAAACGACCATCGATTCACCACTTCAAAGTGTGACATTTCAATCGTTGTCTAAGACAGTATTAGAAAAAGGAAACGGGAAGGGCGCAGCTATCGCCCTTAATCCAAATACGGGGGAAGTATACGCCCTTGTCTCATTACCAGAATATGATTTAAACACCTTTATTCGGGGTAAAAAAGATGAATTAGCATCACTGTTTAATGATCCTGAACAACCGCTCCTTAACCGAGTTATTGCAGGGACATATCCATCGGGATCATCGATAAAACCAATTTACGCTGCAGCAGGCTTGCAGGAAAAAGTAATTACTGCTGACAGTGCAATAGAAACTCCCGACGCTATTCGCATCGGTGATTTTACGTTCCCCGACTGGAAAAAACATGATGGCAAAACAAATGTAAAACGAGCAATCGCGGAATCAAATAATATCTTTTTTTATGCGCTGGGCGGTGGATATGACAGTATTCGGGGGATTGGTATAAAGCGCATGGATGACTATTTAATACGGTTTGGGTTTGGGTCACCAACGGGAATAGATATTTCGCACGAAGGAGAGGGATTTGTCCCGACCCCCGATTGGAAAAAGCAAAAAAAGAAAGAGCCCTGGTATATTGGCGATACCTATCACCTTGCGATCGGGCAAGGTGATTTGAGCGTAACGCCCATTCAGCTTGCAATCGCCGAGTCAACAGTAGTTAACGGTGGCACACGTATCACGCCACATATTGTTACATCGGTAACTGATATACATGGGAAAGAAATTCAAAAAGTTGATCCATCTCCAAAATCGAACAACGTTATCGATTCTGCAAACGCTGCAACTGTTCGTAGTGGTATGCGTATGACGGTGGAATCGGGATCGGCGCGGAGTATACTCGCAGATCTTAAAGGCAACAATGGTCAGCCCATTGAATCTGCAGGAAAAACGGGTACAGCTCAAACCGGACACGGTGACTCAACACACGCATGGTATGTTGGCTACGCACCGTACGACAATCCACAAATTCTTGTCGTTGTTTTAGCAGAAGAAGGTGGCGAAGGGTTCAGCACAGCCGCACCTGTCGCAGGTGAGATGTTTAAAGCATTTTTTAGAGATAAGTAATTAATGCGTTGTAAACTAATGTTAAGAATAGGCAATCCGAGTGGGTTGACAAATATGCTCGCGCGCAGTACACTTATTCCCAATGTTCCCAAACAAAGTTTGGGAATAATAATTATACAAAAGTATGAAAGAAGGCATATATGATACAAGAAACCATTCTGACACTCGAAGGGCTTGATAAGATAAAAGAAGAGCTCAAAGAGTTAGAAACGACTCGTCGATCAGCGGTTATAGAACGGCTCCAATCAGCGCGCTCCCTTGGCGATTTCTCTGAAAATAGTGAGTACGATGATGCGCGCAATGAGCAGTCATTTGTAGAAGGTCGTATTCATGAACTTAAAGAGATGATTAAACATGCAAAAATAGTCACAAAAAAGAATATGCACGGCGTAACCATTGATCTTGGTAGTCGAGTAACGTGTACGCTCGAAGGTGAAAATGATACATACGAAATAGTAAGCTCGGCAGAAGCAGATCCGACTCATGGTAAAATATCGATAGATTCCCCTCTTGGGTCAGCACTTATAGGAAAGAAAAAAGGTGACACCGTTGATGTGCATGCACCCGGTGGAAGTTTATCATACCAAGTACTATCGGTTGAATAATAGTAACTCCACGAGGGAGTGTGATATACTCAAATTCAAGGAATAACATGCTCGATATAGCATACATACGTGAACATCCACAAGAAGTAGAAAACAATGCTCGCAACCGTGGTCATAGTGTTGATATACATAAAGTTCTCGAATATGACGCAAAGCGAAGTGCATATATCGTTCAAATCGATGCTCTGCGAGCCAAGCAAAATGCACACAAAGGAACTCCGACTCCAGCGCAACTGAGCGAACTAAGTATAGTTAAAGAAAAAGAAGCGTCACTTTCTCGTGAACTCGATGAGTGTGAAAATATACTTCGCGCACTTCTTTCAGAAATTCCAAACCTGTCGCACCCCGATGTCCATATTAGTACGGATGAAAACGACAATCCCTTGCTCGACGTTGTCAAAGAGCCGATCACATTTGATTTTGAACCAAAAGATCATGTCGTGCTCGGGGAATCGCTTGATCTTATTGATTTTGATCGCGCTACAAAAGTTTCCGGTGCCAAGTTTTATTATCTTAAAAACGATGCGGTGCTTCTCGAACAAGCGTTAATCGCCTATGCATTTCAGATTGTTACCAGACATGGGTATATCCCCATTATTACTCCTGATGTCGCAAAACGTGACATATTGGTAGAAGTTGGTTTTAATCCACGCGGCGATGCAACGCAAGTATATAATATAGAAAATACGGATCTTTCGCTCATTGGTACTGCCGAGATAACCATGAGTGGGTATCATATGAACGAAACGTTTGATGAAAAAGATCTGCCCAAAAAGTATGTCGCGCTGTCGCATTGTTTTCGCACAGAAGCAGGATCATATTCAAAATATGCGAAAGGAATATTTAGAGTGCATCAGTTTACTAAAGTTGAGATGTTCCAGTACACCGTTCCATCAGAATCAGAAAAAGCGCACCACGAGATGCTTGCAATAGAAAAAGAACTTTTTGACGGACTTGATCTCCCCTACCGTGTTATCGACCATTCTACTGCAGATTTAGGAAATCCTGCATATCGAACATTTGATTTAGAAGCGTGGATGCCCGGCAAACCCAACAAAGACGGGTCGATGGGCGATTGGGCAGAAGTAACATCAACATCAAATTGTACCGATTATCAATCGCGTGGGTTGCATATCAAATATAAAACAATTAATGGCGATAAAGCGTATGTACATATGCAAAACGGGACGGCGCTTGCGCTCCCCCGAGTGATAATTGCCATCCTAGAAAATAATCAAAACGCAGAGGGGAGCATAACTATACCAAAAGTATTAACATCTTTTATAGGAAAGGAGACCATCACACATGCAGATAATCATTAAAGGACTCCATGGTTTGCATATCCCCGACGATATTAAATCCTACGCGCATGATAAAATTTCGCTTCATTTAGATGGCTATAATGAACCGACCGTATGTGAAGTGGTGTGCGATGATACTCACGGGAAAGGCGCAGATAATAAATACGTTCATATTACCGTAATATCCTCGCATATAAAAAACCCGATTCATGTAGAACTCGGTGCTAAAAACTTTTTTACGGCGATAGATACCGCAACAGATAAACTTGCACGTGCGCTCCACCACGCAAAACGTTAGAGCTTATTATACTGGATTTACGTACTCCTCTGTTATATTACGGAATATATGATAGAATATATGTGTTCGATGTATAGGTTGAATATGAGAAAAGGAGAACACCGTGGGACTACTCGATAAATTTTTTGGACCGTCAGAAACAAAAACAGTGTCTGCATATAAAAAGCACGTTGAACATGTGCAGGGTTTTGAAGACCACTTTGTTAAATTATCTGATGACGAGCTCAAGCAACTGACACACAAACTGCGGTCACGGCTTGGCAAGGGTGAAATAAGCAATGATCTTTTAGCAGAAGCATTTGCGGGGGTACGAGAAGCTGCACGGAGGACTATCGGACAACGCCATTTTGATGTGCAGTGCATTGGTGGCGCAGTACTCCATGACGGCAAGATTGCAGAGATGCGCACGGGGGAAGGAAAAACGCTCGTTGCGACGCTTCCACTTTATTTAAATGCACTGGAAGGTAAAGGGGCTCATCTTGTTACGGTCAACGATTTCTTGGCAAAGTTTCAAGGTCAGTGGATGGGAAGCGTCTTTGATGCACTTGGGATGACTACGGGAATTATTGGACATGAACAATCGTGGGTATATTCTAAAGAACCCCAAGACAATGACGATGAAACCTGGCGCCATTTAATCCCCGTTTCACGTAAACAAGCATACGACGCTGATATAACCTATGGGACAAATAATGAGTTTGGGTTTGATTACCTACGTGATAACATGGTTGGGTCGTCACAACAAAAAGTGCAACGTGGTCTACATTTTGCTATCGTTGATGAAGTTGACTCAATTCTCATTGATGAAGCACGCACGCCGCTTATCATCTCTGCACCTGCACGTGAATCAACCAACCTCTATCAACAATTCGCACAGTTGGTAAAACGACTTAAAACCGACGATTATATAATGGATGAAAAAGATAGAGCAGTAAACCTCACTGATGGTGGGATACATAAAATGGAGGCATGGCTGGGGGTCGCAAATCTCTATGACCCAAACAATGTCACACTTATTCACCACGGCGAAGAGGCGCTCAAAGCACAGGTTCTCTTTAAACGAGATAAAGATTATGTTGTAAAAGATGGCGAGATCGTTATTGTCGACGAGTTTACCGGTCGCATGATGTTAGGGCGGCGGTATAGCGAAGGGTTGCACCAAGCGATAGAAGCTAAAGAAGGGGTTGAGGTAAAGCGAGAATCAGAAACACTGGCGACTATATCTTTCCAAAATCTTTTTCGTATATATTCAAAATTAGCGGGGATGACGGGAACGGCAGCGACAGAAACAGAAGAGTTTTATAAGATTTATGGTCTCGAAGTGGTTATTATCCCCACAAACAAACCGATGGTCAGAAGTGATCATCAAGATAGAATATATAAAACGGAAGAGGGCAAATACAACGCGGTTGTTAAAGAGATAAAAGAGCGTAGTGAGCGCGGTCAACCGGTTCTTGTGGGGACCGTTTCGATATCTAAAAATGAAAAATTGTCAAAACTGCTCAAGCTCGAAGGTGTCAAACACCAGATGCTCAACGCAAAACATCATGAACAAGAAGCAAAAATTATTGCGCAGGCAGGGCGACTTGGCGCGGTAACGATAGCGACAAACATTGCAGGGCGCGGGGTGGATATAATACTCGGTGGCACCGCGCCAGAGAAAACTCAAAACTCAAAACTCAAAACTCAAAATAAAGATGAAACCGAAGAGATCGGGCTCAAAGTCCTGACACATGATCGGAGAACTTTAGAGCAGTGGCAGGAGGAACACAATAAAGTTGTCGATTGTGGGGGGCTCTGCGTTGTGGGGACAGAACGCCACGAATCACGGCGTATCGACAACCAGTTGCGCGGGCGTGCAGGGCGACAAGGTGACCCCGGCGAATCGGTCTTTTTTGTATCAATGGAAGATGATTTGATGCGTATTTTTGGCGGCGAACGTCTTAAAGGGATGATGGATAAGTTGGGGCTACCCGATGATATGCCTATTACCCATGGGCTCGTATCAAAATCGATTGAGCAAGCACAGAAAAAAGTTGAAGGGCACAACTTTGACATTCGCAAACATTTGGTTGAATACGACGATGTCATGAACAAACACCGCGAAGCGATCTATAGAAAACGCAATCTCGTACTCGATGGGAAAGGTAAAGTTGATGATCAGGAAGTTGATATTCATGATGAGATACTTTCGTTATTTGCCGATGACGAACAACCGCTCTATGAACAAAAAGTAAAACGGTATGGTATGGATACTATGCGCTCTATTGAACAACAAGTATACGTGCGCGTCATAGACCAATTATGGATCGATCACTTAAATGCAATGGACGAACTGCGCACCGGAATTGGTTTGCGTGGATATGGGCAAAAAGATCCATTGGTGGAATACAAGCAAGAATCGTTTAGGATGTTCGAACGGTTGCTCGATACCATAGAAGCGCAAGCGATAGATATTTTGGTTAAGGCAGAGATCGTTGCCCATCAAAATCAAATACAACAACGCCCGATGCAGGTGATAGAACAAGGCGCCGTAGACAAAGCAAGCGGCGATGTGATGGAAGAAGAACTTCAAACAGAACAAGTGCAACCAACACAATCCTCCGCATTTCTACCAGAATCAAACAATCCAAGCGGTGGGGTAGAAATAACGGTGCGAAAAAAAGGAAGTGTTATCGAGCAATCACTCATGGGTAGCGCCATGAAAAAAGTCGGTCGCAACGACCCGTGCCCATGCGGGAGCGGAAAAAAGTATAAGAAGTGCCATGGAAAGTAGTGAAGAAAAAACAAGCGAAGCGCAGTCCCGTACCGAACCGAAGGCTCTGGTACTGGGATATAAACAGTGCCATGGAAAATAGTAACAGAATTAGGTATTAGGTATAAAGAATGATGGATTAAATACTATGGAAAATAAACTTTATTTTATCACCGGAAACATAAATAAGTTTAAAGAAGTGAAAGCGATGATTCCTGATGTCGAACAACTCGATATTGATTTGGTAGAAATTCAAGAACTCGACGAGCATAAAGTAATTGAGCATAAATTGTTAGAAGCGATGAGTCATCATGACGGGAAGTTTATAGTAGAAGATACTTCTTTATACTTAGACTGTCTGCATGGGTTGCCTGGTCCGTATATCAAATGGTTTTTACAAACGATAGGAAACGATGGTTTAGTTGATATTACGAAAAAATTTAACAACAATCGTGCCTACGTAAAAGTAATTTTTGGATGTGCACGTGATTCAAAAACAATTAAGTATTTTAAGGGTGAAGTTAAGGGAAGAATAGTTCCCGTTCGGGTAAAATCTGGTTTTGGATGGGATGATATCTTTGTTCCCAGTGGGTATACGCAAACGTATGCGCAGATGGGGAAAGAAGAAAAAAATAAAATAAGTATGCGAACAATTGCACTTACCAAATTAAAAGAATTCTTAAATCAGGAAAAGAATAAATATAATAATAAAGGAGATGGGAATTAAACTAGGCATATACCGCCACTACAAAGGTAGTCTTTATAGAGTCACTGGCGTTGCCACGCATAGCGAAACGTTAGAAAGGTTTGTTGTCTACCAGGCTCTTTACGCCGAACGATCATTGTGGGTACGCCCATATGAAATGTTTATAGAAAGTGTCAAAGTAGATGGTAAAACTATTCCAAGGTTTACATATGTCAGAGAAAAAGAATAATAAATATCATCTACTATAAGGTTCATACTTTTATGCTTTAAAGTATAAAAGTATTGATAGGGACATGATGGAAAAATATATTTATACTACGTCAATAAAATTAGATGGTAATATGTCGGCGACATTTGGACTTGAGCAAGCAGTAGATAATAGAGAAAAGTTTATTTCGTCGCGCGGGCTTGATCCCGACGGGCTTATTTTGACAAAACAAACTCATGGTAACGTGTTTGTCAAAGTCGATTCATCAAAGCTGGGTTTAGCTACAACTAATACCTATAGTGCAAAAGCAGATGCGATGGTGACAGATGATCCAAAAGTAGTACTGGCAGTATTTACCGCTGACTGTTTACCAATATTTTTGTATGATGAAAATAAAAAATGTTCTGGCATTGCTCATGCCGGTCGCAAAGGGACAGTTGCTCATATCGCTGATGAAATAGTTAGAGCACTTATTAAGCATTTTGATTCAAAACCAGAAGATATAAACGTATCATTTGGTCCATGCATACATCAATGTCACTTCGAACAGCAACATCCGCAGGATAAAGATAAAATAGACGAGTTTACTAAACTTTTCCCTGATGCAGTTGAACAAAGAATGGGTACGTATTTCTTTGACCTAATTAAAGCTAACAGTGCGCAGTTAATTAACGCTGGCATACAATTGAATAAAATCGATTATTCAATGAGCGAGTGCACCGCAGATTATCCTGACACATACTGGTCGTATCATAAAATCCAAAGAATAGAAGGTTCAATGATAAATATTATTGGCGTTAAGAAAGGGGAGTTGGCATGATCAATCAAACGCTGGTTTTTATTCAAAAACAAAATAATCTGCTTTTAGGTCTTAAGAAGCGTGGTTTTGGTGAAGGCAGATACAATGGGATCGGTGGTAAAGTCCACGATGGTGAATCGGTTGTGGAGGCAGCAAAACGAGAGTGTAAAGAAGAGATCGGCGTTGATGTCGATGCGTTGGATCAGTTTGGTGAAGTTGTGTTTTATCCTGTCAAATTTCCGAAAGGTATCAAGATATATTTTTTTAATGCGATAGACTATCGTGGAGAACCAACAGAAAGTGAGGAGTTGAAACCGGAGTGGTTTGATAAAGATAAACTTCCATTTGACAAAATGTGGGATGACGACAAACAGTGGATGCCACTATTCTTGCAAGGTAAAAAATTCACCGGAACATTTTGGTTTGATGAAAACGATAAAGTTATCCGCCATGAACTCAAAGAAGCTAGTAAAGACGAAGAAATTCCTTCTGAATTATCCATAGTAGTTTAGAAAGGAAATAGTACCTATGGTGTACACTATAGGTACTACTGCGATCGCATAATGTATAAACATTTAATTAATACAAAAAAAATGAAAGGGACCTTCCGGTCCCTATAGTTGAGATTTGTACTATGACTAAATCTCATCTATTATTCGTGGAATACGCTCTACATCTAATAACAGAGATTGATTATCAAAGCGCGGTCGTTCAATAGGCATCCACTTGTCATCTGAGAGTGTCCGGTCCCATGGACACACAGACTGTTTGTGTTTGAAATATGGATATATTTCACCAGATTGTGGATCTACTCGAGAGTATGTTACAACCTGACAATTATGAATGCGGTCAGTTGGAGAGTTTGAGTTATTAAGCTCAAGATACATTTCCGGAGTGAGTAGCTCAAGGAGAATTCTAAATCCCCACATTGCGTCTCCATGTAAAACCATGATAACTTTTTCATTTGCGCACTCTCGCGAAAGTGTATGGAGTATCAAGCTTAACCGTACAAGCATCTGTGTTATCGATTCCCCACCAGGGAATGATGTATGGAGCGGATCTATCTTTCTTCGCTTTTCATATTCAGCGTAGAGTCTGATGCGTTCGGCAACGCTCATAACATCTGCAATTCCCCAGTCACGTTCTCTAAGATACGGGTGCATAAACCAATTCCCGTCTAATCCTAGGTGCGCTGCCGTTTCACGCGTACGAATATACCATGAGGTGTATAACCGATCGAAACACTCATACCCAAGTTCTCGAAGGTAATCTCCTGCACACTGTGCCTGATTTACACCTCTTGAAGTAAGTCTCCACTACGAGCTTGGGCGTGCAAGGAACTCTGATGTAAAAAGAGTGTCATCACC
The DNA here is from genome assembly GCA_002780235.1 of Candidatus Berkelbacteria bacterium CG06_land_8_20_14_3_00_43_10. GTDB lineage: Bacteria > Patescibacteriota > UBA1384 > GWA2-35-9 > CG2-30-43-20 > CG2-30-43-20. The sequence continues at coordinate 15,744 of PEVO01000035.1, read as the reverse complement.
CTTCTTTGAGTATTTTGAAGCGACATTACCTTCTGATTGTCCATGCCTCACTAACACCAGAATTAATGGCATAGCATTAAGGGTCTCTTGAATGAGATCGAATATTGCTTTTCTGAGAGCACTGCTTATTTTCATCACGATTCACCATGTTTGCAAAGAATATGAGTCGATCCAAAATATTATATACTCATAGTAAGGAATTATCTAGTAATATTTGTTCGCATGAAGATACTATGATAGTATTTTTCTATGGACAAACAACCACTATTTTCAGAGCGATTTGAAAAAGCAATCGGAATCGCTGCAGTTGCTCATGACGTACAGAAACGCAAAGGGAAAGACAAAATATCCTATATAGCCCATCCGTTTAACGTCGGCGTCATTCTTATGAACATGGGTTTTGATGAAGATACAGTTATCGCTGGTATTCTCCACGATGCGATAGAGGACACGGATTATGGATATGACGGTATTAAAAAAGATTTTGGCGTATCTGTCGCAGATTTAGTTAAACGAGTAACCAATCCTGATGGAGCATCATACGATGAATGCAAAAAGTTTCAGCAACAGATACTCAAAGATGCGCCAATAGAGGCAAAAGCGATCAAAGCAGCCGATCTGCTTCACAATACGTACTCAAAAGTAAAGGCGATTCGCGAGGGCGATACAGAAATTTGGAACGAGTTTTCTTTTGACAAAACTAAAATTGTCAGAGAGGATAGAAAGTTGGTAGAAGCATTAAAACACGGTTGGGATCATCCGATATTCCCGATCATTGCGACGTACCTCAATACCATTGAAAATACAATTGAAAATTAACTATTATTTTTTACTTTTTCTTTCAATCCACTTTTGCAAAGTATTAATATCTCGCTCTGCTTCATCAAAGAGTATTGGCATAGTACCCCTATATGCGTCTCGGACCTTTTCTACCTTTTTTAATTCTTCTTGCAATCTATCAATAGTGTAATATGGTTCTGAAAGCTGTATAACATGATCACCTATCATTATAGATTTCGATTCAAGTAGTTCAGGTAATTCTTGTTCGAGCTTTCTTTCAGGTTCAGGCTTACTATCATGGGTAGTACCATCAGGATTTTCGATTTTTTGATTCGATGTTTCATTAGTCGGAGAACTAAGTGCAGAATTTTCTGGATTCGGTAATGCATTACTTTCAAGTTGGTCAAGCAGAGGATTAACAACTTTAAACAGTTCTTGACATCGGGGACTTGATCCATTGACATCAGGGTGAATACTTTTTGCAAATTCACGTTTAGCTTTTTTAAATTGATCGCGTGTATATGTTTCTTGCAACCCAACAAGTTTACGAGCATCTTCTTTATTACTAATAAACTTCTTAAAATCATCGATGGGAATAGACGTATTTTCTATCAATTCTTTCACGGAAGGCAATTCTTTTTCCTGGCTCCTTTCCGGTTGTAAAGGATTTGGGGATGCAGTTTCAGCCTGCGGTGGTTGCTGTGGATTAGATGGATTTTCTGGGGGCGCTTGCATTCTTTCAAGTCCTGTTTGCGGGTCAACCCGGGCAAGGGCTGTTTCTTGAGGGATAAGATCGAGATATTTTGGATCGGGGCTTGTTATCTCGCCGCGGGATGCAGCACTTTTAAGTTCGGATGCAGTTTTAAGGCATAGCCCGGCAACGGCAAGTCCCAGCCCTGCGTATGCTCGTGCATCGATTGCATGACCAAGCGTATGCCCAACCGCTCCGCCAGCGTGCCCCATCATTTCTGTCGCATTGTAAAGAAAATTAAATCCATGTCGCCCAAATCGTACTGCATGGGAAATACCATCACGGTCGAAATCTTGCATCCCAAGTGGCACTCCGGTAACCATGCCGATACCTACAGCAGCAACACTGCTTACAACAGCACGCAATTTTGCCTGTTTCTTCTCCCATACATCCTTGCTTTGCTCCTGTGCAATTACAGCTTTTTCTTGTTCTGTAATACCTCGTATAAGTGTACCGACTTGCGAATTATATTGTTGTTGTGTAATCTCACCCTGAGAAAGCTTTGCATCAAGATTACGGAAATCTTCTCCTAAATTTGTGAGCAGAGAGCCCTTTGCGCCTTCGACTTGTAATCGCAAATTTCTGCCCTTACTTAAATATTGTACCGCTTCAATACCACCGTCTACTGCAGTTTTAAGACCAAGACTATAGACCATAGGAGCGGCAAGGAGTCCAATCCCGCCCGTAAGAGTGCCTGCTGCAATTGCTGCTGCTGTCCCTACTGCGATCTTCCCACCAATTTTTACTGCTCTACCCGCATCGGTTTCATTGAGCCACCATTTCATTTTACCTATTTTTCCTTCTCCATATCGTTCTATCATTCGTTGCTCTTCGCGCTCACGAATCTCTTTGGCGATTTTTCTGCATAATCAATACGTTGTTTTTCTTGCTGTTCTGGAGTCGGAGCGAGTTGTTCTTGCGTTTGTGTACGGACTGCCAGTGCGGCATCCCCATCTTTATCTGGTGAATGTACAAGTGCTGTTTCTTGCTGGGTGCGTGCAAGCGCGTCGGTTGCCTCAACCGTTGCAAGCTCATCTGGTACTACATCAACTGAACCAGGTTGTGATAGTGCCACCGCAGTATCTATGTGAGGTGATGTTGAATCAGGTTGTTGCTCTGGTTTTGGTGTGCCGTAGTTAAAATCAACAGGAGGGGTATCGGGCTGGTGTTTGGCTATTAAATCTTCGGCGGTCCCTAAAACACCAACGGACTCGTCAGGCTGAGTTTCAGATTGGAATGCACGATCCTCTGGTGTTGGCGCGTTGAGAGTCTCACTCATAGTGTTATGAATTTAATGATTGTTGAGGCGGTTGAGGTTGTGGTAATGGGGAAGGGGTCTGTGCATCCGAGGACGCAGTATCGGTTGGCGGCTGCATGGTGGTAGAGAGTTGATCAAGCGGGATCCCTCCTGCGGGCTGAACTTGAGCTTGCGGTTCTTGGGGAGTTGGCTTGGTTTGTAGAACACTCGGTGGAGAGGTTGATTCTACACTTGATGGTTGTGCTTGATATGCAGGGAGGGTCGGTTGGGAGATGCTACGTTTTGTTGGGATAAAGGCTGTGTCACGGCGCTCTGCGCAGAAGTTGTCGGTTGGGGTTGGGGTGCAGGTTGCTGCGGCGCAACACTTGGTTGAACGGTATGCTGATTGTGAGCGTTATCTTTGACAAGTCCAACGAGCTCAACTTTATAATTAAGTGCTTCTTCCGATGCTATCCGTGTCATGTCAATACCTTTTTGTATCAGGTATAGTTTTACTTTTTCGTTGTCACCACTATCAATCAGTTGGTCGAACGATGCTTGTTCTGGTTCGGGGATGCTATCAAGAATTCGAGCTAAAATTCTTGTGTGAATCGTAGCAAGCGCATCATCGATAATCTGTTGTTTTTGGTCATCTGTAGCACCCTGTATCCCTAAAAGGTCGATAATGCTTGTATCTATAATCGATGCGGGGTCGATAACGGTTGCAAATTGTTGCGGATCTATAGCTATATCCCTCCTTGTAGACGTATAGTGTATAATACTATCATATAGCAATGCAAAGGGGATATGAATAACACACAGATAGCTACTCAATTACGTTCGATTGCAGAACTCTTAGAGCTTACCAAAGCCAACCGCTTTGAGGTTATTGCATATCAAAATGCATCGCGGACGATAGAATATCGTCAAGATGATGTAAAAACTATGTATCAAACTAAAGGAATCGATGGTTTGCACACGATACAAGGAATTGGCAAAACGATCGCGGGTAATATCGCAGAATATATCGATACGGGGAAAATAGATAAAAAAGAAAAATTATTGCGCGCAATATCTGCGGTGCAATTGGCGATGAATGATATACCCGGAGTTGGACCAAAAACAACTACAAAACTCTATACTCTTCTGAAACCAAAAACTATCCCCGATCTTATACATAAACTTTCGTTACAAAAAAACAAAGCTATCCTTGACCAAAATAGCATTAAAGAGAAATCAATCAAAAATATACTTGAGAGTATACAAACACAAAAAACAATATCAAATCGCATACCCATTAGTGATGCGTTGCCCGTTGCGCAGTATATTGTTAATGAACTGTTAAAAAATAAACATGCTCGCAGAGTCAATTTTGTCGGGTCGCTCCGTCGGATGAAAGATACTATCGGTGATATTGATATCATTGCATCTGTCGATGCGCGCAACTCTGCTTCGATCATTTCATCGTTTGTAAACCTGCCAATTGTTACTAAGGTGATCGCACAAGGAACAAAAAAGGCAACGATTATCAGCACGCATGGGTATCATATTGATTTAGAGATTGTCCCGGTGAACGAATATGGGTCGTTACTTCAGCATTTTACGGGGAGTAAAGAACATAATATAGAACTGCGCACCTATGCACAATCGATAAGGATGTCCGTTTCGGAGCACGGGATAAAGGTAAATAAAAAATCAAACAGCAAAGATCAAAACAACAGTTCAAAATTCAAAATTGTTAAATGCGAGACTGAAGAAAAAGTTTATACAACGCTTGGGTTACAATATATTCCTCCCGAATTGCGCGAAGGATCGGGGGAGGTTACGTTAGCACATAAAAACGCGTTACCTCGTTTGATCGAACAAAGTGACATCCGTGGCGACATGCAGATGCACACACGTGCATCGGATGGGAAAACATCAATCGATGAACTTGCCAAGCGTGCCACACAACTCAAATATAATTACATTGCGATTACCGATCATTCGATAGGTTTAGGAATCACGGGTGGGCTTGATGAAAAGGGTTTGCTTTTACAAAGAAAAGAGATAGAAAAGATAAATACTCACTATGCAAAAAATAGATCACCCTTTACCATACTTCAGGGGGTAGAGGTTAATATACGTGCCGACGGGCGACTTGACCTACCCGATAGCGCTCTCGCACAACTTGATTGCGCGCTCGCATCAATCCATTCGAGCTTTAAACAAACACAAGCCGAGACAACAAAACGGTATATACACGCGATCAAAAACCCCTCTATATCTATAATCGCGCATCCGACAGGAAGGTTGCTGGGAAAACGAAAAGAGTTGGATGTCGATTGGAATGCAATTTTTGATGCATGTGTTATCCACAAGACGGCACTCGAAATTGATGCCGGTATTGACCGGCTTGACTTGCCAGATGTCCTCGCATGCGAAGCGCGTGCAAAAGGGGTAATGCTTGTCATTAATACCGATGCGCACCATCCCGATCAATTAGAAAATATGTGCTTTGGTGTCGCAGTTGCACGGCGAGCATGGTTGACCAAACATGATATATTGAATACTATGGATATACGTAATGTATTGGCATGGTTAGGTAAAACAGAGGAGGGTTATTGACGCACGCGCAAACGAGTGTTACACACGGGCATTCTGTCCAACGCGAACCGATGATTTGGCTCAAAGACGTTGAAAAACGCTATAGTGTGGGCGGGGAAGAAGTTATCGCGCTTAAAGGGATTACCTGCACCATACAAGCGGGGGAGTTTGTGTCGATCGTTGGACCATCTGGTGCGGGTAAATCAACACTTATTCGGCTTTTGATACGAGAAGAACGTCCATCACATGGGCGTATTATCATTGCTGGTCGAGATATCACCCCGCTTAAAGCACGCGAACTCCCTTTTTTTCGCAGACGTATCGGTGTCGTTTTTCAAGATTTTCGTTTGCTACCTCACATGACGGTAAAAGAGAACATAGCGTTTGCTCTCGAAGTATCAGAAGCGACAGACGATGAAATTCGAAATAGAATCCCTAAAATACTCGATCTCGTCAGTTTAGTTGACAAAGCAGAAGCATATCCCCACCAACTTTCCGGTGGAGAAAAACAGCGTGTATCCATCGCCCGCGCGCTCATTCATTCTCCCAAAATACTTATAGCAGACGAACCTACGGGTAACCTTGACCCGACAAACACGAAAGACGTTGTCGAACTTCTTAAACGTATTAATGCCGCGGGGACGCTCGTCATACTCGCATCGCACAACAAAACAGTCGTCGATCAACTCAAACGCAGAGTCATTGTTATGAAAGACGGAGAGATCGTTTCTGATGTAAAAGAAGGAGTCTACAATCAAATAATCAAGGAGTTTCATGAGTTTTGTTAATATCAAACGAGTTTTACGTCTCGGACTGGTCAACTTTTGGCGCAATTTATGGTTATCACTTGGTTCAGTATTAATACTGACGTTGACGTTGATTACAATAACAGTATCGGTGATCCAAAACTATGATATTCGCCAAACAACAGACGCGATCAAGGGGAAGCTAGATATCACCGTATACTTTGATGATAATGTCCCTGAATCGGATATTAAAGATTTGCAATCAAAACTTCAAAGCAGACCTGATATCAAATCAGCTCTCTATATATCAAAAGATGATGCGCTGAAAGTGTGGGATACCAGACCAACTACGGAAACCATCAAAGGTCTTGTGACACAAGAAAATAATCCGTTGCCACGGAGTTTACAACTACGGACGTATGAATCGGAATCACTAGAAACAATTGCGACTCTTCTTAAATCACCGTCGCTGCAAAACAAAATTCGCCGCGTATCCTATGAAGATAATAAAAAGATAATCCAAGATCTTATCGCACGCAATAAAGATATCACGCAAAGCGGGATGATATCATCACTTATATTTATGATAATTTCTCTTATTATTATCATTAATACTATCAGAATAATTATACTCACCCGGCGCAAAGAGTTTGATGTGATGCGGCTTGTCGGCGCATCTGATTTTTATGTCCGTGCACCACTTATCATTGAAGCGCTCATTATCGGCTTCGTTGCGGCACTTCTTTCTACCGCATTTCTCTATATCGGCATCTTGTATGATGTCCCGATTGTTCCTTCGTTCTCCCAATATTTTGGAAGCGGGGCTCAAGCAGTCGGTGAGCTTGTATCACAAAATATATTTCTTATATTTTCGCTGCAACTCGTCATCGCGTTTATTATTACTGTTGTAACAACAATTGTTTCTATGCATCGCTATCTTAAACGATGACCTTTTCAATTCGCATGTTATCTACAAGTATGATATAATACTAGATTGATGTGTTAAGGAGGGGTTATCATCACTCGGAAGCATATTCAAAACAAAATGTCACCGTATATACGTATCGTTGTGCTCATACTATGCATAGCGTCTTTTGTCGCACTACGACCACAAAGAGTATCTGCACTCACTGTGCAAGATCTGTTAAAACAACGCGACACACTGTCTCGCGAGATAGAACGAAATAAACAAGAAGCCGAGAAGAAAAAACAAGAAGCAGCAAAAATAAGTACCGATATCAAAAAGATTGATGGTGATATTAGCACAACAGAAAAACGGATTATGGACACCGAGTCATCGCTCGATCAAACTCAAAAAGATATCACCTTAAAAACGCTCGACATCACTCTTAAAGAAAATGAACTTGCTAAAGAGCTTGCAAACCAACGAGAAGCGTTGAGGGTCATTTATGAAACAACAGGAGAAAACTGGGCATATCTCCTGGTGAGCAACGATATAACAGAAGCGATCAATAGAGTAAGTTATTTAGAGGCGCTCGAAGTGCGTATCGAATCGACGATAGATCTTGTTACGCATCTGCGTGACGACTTGGTTACACAAAAAAATAATCTTGTCACACAACAAAAATCACTCGAATCGCTCAAAAAACAAACCGAAGCATATCGCCAAAGTCTTGATTATCAAAAATCAAAGAAGAACGAACTATTAAGTAATGCAAAAAATGCGCAAGCTAGTTATCAGCAGAAGTTAGAAGAAGCAAAAAAGGCGTATCAAGATGTAAATTCAGAATTGTATAAACTCCAAGAGGCAGCTCGCAAACGTGCAACAACGCGGGGTGGGTCAAAGCGAACAAATAATATCGTTTTTGGGTGGCCACTGTCAGGGGAATTTACGACTCATTTTGGTGAACCAACACCGTTCCAATCATTCCATACGGGTCTTGATATCGATGGTGTCATCGGCGATCCTATCGTTGCTGCTGCCGATGGAAAGGTGAACTTCACTGGTGGTAACTCGCGGTATGGCTATGGGTTGTATGTCACCATCGACCACGGTGATGGTATCGCATCTCTCTATGGGCATATGTCGGGGATAGAAGTATCCTCTGGCGATCAAGTTAAACAGGGTGATAGAATAGGATTTGTCGGGAACACCGGTTTTGCAATCTCATTAAACGGTGGTGATGGCTCGCATCTACACTTTGAAATACGCGAAGATAATATCCCCGTTGACCCCGCAATCTATTTGCCGTAATGACTCTGAACCCATTGCAAAAGTCCATATTCGGTCTTTTAAGATATATTTTGGCTACAAGCCACTCACCCCTCATCGCCGTAATAATCCTATTACGCCTCTTTGAGCTTCGTGCATTTCGCCTAAAATCTAACCTAAAATACTCGAAAGAGACATTTGCAATGGGTTCTATGCATTTACTGGAGAGACGACACCTTATTGCGAAGTTAGGTGTGAATAGGTATAGTAACAATAATGAATACTGTCGACGACATACTCCCCATTAATGAACTTGATGAGACGCTTCGACCGACTAAGCTCGATCATTTTATTGGGCAAGACAAGGTTAAAGAAGGTCTCTCTATATTTATCCAAGCGGCAAAAAAGCGCAAAGAACCACTGTCCCATGTGCTTATCCATGGTGCACCGGGACTCGGCAAAACAACGCTCGCCACGATAATCGCTCATGAACTTGGCGTAAATATCCGTGTAACGTCTGGTCCGGCACTGGAACGAACAGGAGATCTCGCCGCAATTTTATCAAATCTCGAAGAAGGGGATGTTTTTTTTATCGATGAGATTCACCGTATGCAACGGTCAATAGAAGAGATTTTGTATCCTGCGATGGAGGATTTTGCCATCGATATTATCCTTGGCAAAGGACCATCGGCGCGGTCGATGCGACTTGATATCCCTAAGTTTACTCTTGTAGGTGCGACAACACGGGTAGGTGCGCTTTCATCTCCGCTGCGTGATAGGTTTGGCGTCGTATATAATTTAGATTTTTATACGGTGAGCGATCTCGAAAAGGTTATCACCAGGTCCGCTAAGATTTTAGGGATTACTATTGCGCCTACTGGCGCAACAGTAATTGCACGCAGGTCGCGCAGGACACCGCGTATTGCAAATAGATTACTCCAGCGCGTCAGAGACTATGTGCAAGTGAAGGGTGATGGTACAATAGATGGTGGAAGTGCTCACC
>PEVO01000035.1:0-6444 GCA_002780235.1 Candidatus Berkelbacteria bacterium CG06_land_8_20_14_3_00_43_10 | reverse complement strand
TCGGGCTCAAAACACTTGCAGCGGCGACCCACGAAGACACAGAAACGCTAGAGATTGTCATCGAGCCATTTTTACTCCAAATGGGTTTTCTCGATAGGACGCCCCAAGGAAGAAAACTTACGCCGCTCGGAAAGAAACATATTACGAAGCAAAAAGGTATACATATATGATGGAACTTATTATACTTCTCTTTTATGTTCTCTTTGTTATTGTCTATAGTGCGTTTTATGGGTATATCATTAAACGGATTTGGGAGTTTCGTATAGAAGGGGATAAGTCACGAGAAAGTATCATCGTCTTTCTCCTGTGTATCGGTGCAGTATTGATAGTAAGCATACTTATAATAATGGTGCAGTTTGCTCGGGGGGTATCATGACACAAGAATATTATTTTGCTGTTCCTGGTCGTGAAGATGAAAACGAACCGGTCCTTATTTTTCTTCACCGCCATATCATTTCGTTATTCATACCCATGGGTATATTTATACTTCTGACACTGTTGCCCGTATTATTCAAAATTGTTATCGCCCAAGATACCTTCGCGTCGAGTATCTCTTTGAATGCACGCCTTCTTATAACAATTTTCGTTTCGATGTATTATCTCATGCTTGTTGGATATTTGTTTGGAGAATGGATCTCGTATTATTACGATATTCTTATTGTCACAAAATGTACGGTCATAGATATTAAACAAAATAATCTTTTCAATAGAGAGATTACCCATCTCCACCTACGACAAGTAGAAGATATCTCGTCAGAGATTAAAGGATTTTTGCCCACTGTTTTTAACTATGGTAATATCATAGTGCAATCAGCAGGTGCTCAAGAACATACCGTTATCCAAGCGATACCAAACCCACAAAAGGTGGCAGCAATTATTTTGCAACTTCATAAAGATTTTATTGAATACGAACTTTCGAGCCACCGAGGGGAAACGGATAGTGACGAAGAAAAGGATAGTACGGATAAATAAACTCGTATGCATTAGTTTTCTCATAAGCTTTCTTTTTGTTGTGCACGTGCGAGCGCAACAAATCCCATCTGTCTATATTTCTGAAATTGCGTGGGCTGGATCAATAATTTCAACGGCAGATGAGTGGGTAGAACTTGCGAACGCAGAAGATAGAGATATCGATATTAGCGGATGGACGATTTCGCGATTAAGCGATGGAGTAGAGAAAGAGATGGTAGTGATAGCGAGCGGTCGGATACCGAGTCACGGAAACTTTCTCATTGCTAACTATGCGCCACCCGATACGGTATTACCTCAAATTGGTGATGGTGTCACTACGGATGTATCTCTTGCGAATACAAAATTGCAATTAAAACTATATGATAGTAATACTATTTTAATCGATACTGCGGACGATGGTGTTGGTATCCCTCTGGCAGGGTCAAATGCTCTCAAAGCATCGATGGAACGAGTACTTCCTGTTACCGACGGAACACTAAAAGAAAGTTGGGCTACATCAACGACACTCATCGATTCGGCTGACAGTACAAAAGGGTATGGTACCCCAAAAATTGCAGGATATCCACATATCTCTCTAGATCAAAATCATTTGTACTACTCTATAGGTCAGGATATTACAATACGGGGTAGTTTTTCGTCGCCTCTTTATGCACACGATGAACTATCTCTAGAGGTACTCTGTGGGTTACGTAGTGCATCTGTCGTAAAAGATACAAACGGTATGTTTAGTGCAATTATTTCACTATCTGAAAATGTGTCGCAGTGCACGGCAACGCTTGTTGATCCTCGTATGGTAAACGCATCGAGTATTCTCAAGTTAACGCAGCTGTCACACCTTGGTGCGATCGTTATCTCTGAAGTGATGCCCGACCCTGACGCCGGTGATGAATGGATCGAAATTCATAATCAAAGCAATGAGGATGTAGATTTAGTTGATTGGCAACTCGATGATATACGGGGATCAGGATCAAAAAGTTTTACGTTTCTCCATCAGATCATTATGGCGGGAGAATTTTTAACTCTGACAAAATCAACAACGGGAATCGGTCTCAATAACGATGGTGACGAGATAAACCTTATTGATCCATTAGGAAATGTTGTCGACACAACCACATATAATGATGCTCCCGCGAATCAATCGTGGGTGCGACTTAACGAACGGTCGTTTGCTTGGAGTGGGTTTCAGACACCATCGAAGGAAAATGAGCTTCCCGAGCGAATTAACTACTATGGATTACTCGCGATACACGAAGTACTCCCCAACCCCAATGGGTCCGATGAAGAGGGTGAGTGGGTAGAAATAATTTCACACGCACCCAAACCCGTCGATGTAAACGGGTGGTCAATCGACGATGGCGATGGTGGGTCGAGGCCGTATATTTTTTCTGTCGAAACACTCATCCAGCCAAACCAACCGTTTGTTATTAAACGTCCTGTAAGTAAGGTTGCATTTAATAACGATACTGACAGCGTACGATTAATTGCCCCTGATACGTCACTTATGGATAGTGTTACCTATGCAGGCGCAACGCAAGGGGAAAGTTATGCATATTTTGATGATGGATGGCAATGGACGAATCATCCAACTCAAGGGGATATAAACATTCATCGCGAAAGTGCGCCAACGATTACAGAACCCACGGACCAACCTACTTTGCAGACTCAACCACTTGTTAGCGATCCCGTGATTGTCCAAGTGACACCAGAAAGTGAAACGATACACGATCTTCCAGTCGATACCATTGTTCAGGATGAAACTCATTATACAGAGGATTCTATTCCAAGTATTATTATGGATATTCCCAACAGTGATAATGTCCAAACTAACCACGATACGCCTGACAACGGATATATTATGGGGGCACAATCTCATCGTGACCGTCCTGTGCCCTTGCTCATTGCGCTTTTTTCTGGGATACTTTTATCTGTAATTCTTGGAGCAACCAACATATGGCACACTATACAATTGCGTCAAAAAAAGGGCTCAAAGACTACGCCAGACAGTACGCATCCAGGTTAAAACCGGGTGATGTCGTTGGTTTTGTTGGAGAACTTGGTGCAGGAAAAACAACGCTTGTACAATATATTGGTGAATACTGTGGTGTGAAACAACTGATGCGGTCGCCAACATTTATGTATATAAAAGAATATTATATGCGAAATGGATCGTCGTTTGTGCATTGCGATGCATATAGACTAACGAACAGCGCGGATGTGCGCTCTATTGGGCTCGATGATTATATAGGAAGCAAAAGGTCAATAGTATGCATCGAATGGGCAGACAAAATTCGTGACGTCCTTCCTTGCGCGACGCAGTGGGTAACACTTACGCGGATTGGTGGTCTAAAGCGAAAAATTGAGGATGATAGAAAGGAGCACAGTGGATAACCGAGTATTATACATTAATACGGCAAACCAAAAACCGGTTATATGCCTTGACGATCTGTGCTGCTCGATACCAGCCGACGCAAAGCATCGTCGTACACATATTATTGAGACAATCGAAAAAGTCGTAGCTAAAGCATCATGCACCTTGTCAGATATTACATGCATCGAACTCAACCAAAATGAAACATCATTTACCCAAGCACGCATAACTGTTGCGATAGTAAACGCGCTTGCTAAAGCACACAATATCCCTGTTCGATATACTGGTTCGCACAATCAGAGAATGATTCTTCCCCGGTATAGTGGCAAACCTCATATAACGGTTAAAATATAATTTACACTTTTATTATTGCTCAATTGTAGAACTTTATGATACACTCAATATTATGAAAGCACGACGTGCACACGTAATTAATGCAGATGGTTCACTAATCAAGCGACCAGATACGGTCGCAGAGATAATTCGACCAAAAAGACCGTCGCAACGTAAATTTCCTTGGCTTAAACGGTTAGGTCTACTTGTTGGTATCGTCTTTCTTGTTTATGTTGGTATCGTTGGCGCAAAAGTTCTTGGTGTTATTGGGGAGATACATGTAAATAACGAGGGGTCCACGGCACCATTTTTAAAATTTCCTAAAATTACTCCAGAAGCATTAGCTGGAGAAGGTGATGGGAGAATAAATATTCTACTGCTTGGCATTGTCGGAAAAACACATACTGCCGGGAGCCTTGCTGATACCATAATTCTTGTTTCTATAGACCCGACAAATAATAAAATTGCTCTTCTATCCATCCCTCGGGATCTCTATGTTACCTATCCAAAACCACTCTCAGGGCAAGGTAAAATCAACGCGATCCATGCCTACGGAGAAGAGCCACAACGTAAAATTGCAGGTGGCGGTCCAGAGATGATGAAAAAAGAAGTAGCACAAATACTCGATGTCCCCGTGCACTATTTTGTGCGCGTTGATTTTGATGGATTTAAAAAATTAGTAGATACACTAGGCGGTGTGACCGTTAATGTAGAAAAAGCTATTTATGACCCGCTCTACCCCGCACCCAATATGATCGATTATAGTCCATTTAAAATAAGTGCGGGTATACATGAACTTGATGGTGACACCGCGCTAAAATTTGTTCGTTCACGAGAAACAACATCTGATTTTGATAGAGCGCACAGACAGCAACAGATTATCTCTGCGATCAAAGAGAAATCACTCTCGCTTGGCGTACTTTCTAACCCAAAAAAGATCGTTGATATTCTATCGGTACTTGGGCAACATGTCAAAACAGATTTGACGACGTCAGAAATGGAACGTCTGGTTAAAATAGTTAAAGATATCCAAAAGGAAAATATATTGTCAAAAGTTCTTGATAATGGACCAGATGGACCGTTGGTAAGCGAAAACAATGGCGCCTATGTTCTTGTGCCACGATCAGGTGATTATAAAGAGATTCAAAAAATTGCACATGAGATATTTGTCGATCCATTTCTTGATAATGAAAAGGCGACGATCGCCGTACAAAACGCATCAGGGGTTGCGGGCAAAGGGATAGAGGTGAGTACATTACTTAAAGAATATACGTATACGGTTAACAATACAGTTACTGCATCAAAAGTATCAAAACAATCGATGATTTACGACACTTCAAACGGTAAAAAACCTGCGACAATAGAATTACTTAAAAAACGACTGGGTATGAGTGTCAGTACAACCGTGCCAAGTGATATACAGGCAACGACACCAAATGAAGATATCATCATAGTCGTCGGAGAAAGTTATGTCGTATCTAAAAAATAACATTCGGTCAATCGTTCTTGATGTCTGTATTGCGTGTTTCGCGCTTTTAGGGATAATTGGTTTTTGGTCAACCGAACAAAACGATTTTATGCGCATCGGTATCGGTGCTCTCTTGATTTTTTCGGCATGGAAGCTCATACGCAAAGATAATGCACCAGCCCTATTTCTCATCGGTTTTATAGATGCAACGGTATTGTTCCGTTCGACAACCGGTCAAATGCCATTTACCTTTTCTAACCAAGTCGCGGCGATACTTATTTTTGGCATTGTTTTGTTTCTTTTTGCATATAGACATGCGCGGTTTGACCATCATCATTTTGTATCCCGATTATTTTCTCTTTATAATAGTCTTCTTGCTCTGCTTGTTGGTGAATTATTTTTCGTTCTTACGTTTTTTAGTATCGAAGCAAAAAATAAAGCAATCTTACTCGTCCTTTGGTTATGGTTCTATGATGAATGCATAGAAAGTCTCGAGGAACATACATTGACGCGACAAACCATCATGACATCCGCGGTACTTTTTGCTATTCTCTTTATAGGTATAAGTTTAACGTTCACATTTGAAGCGGGGCTATAAATGAAAAAAATATTTCAAAAACTCTATAAAGGTATCTCAAAAAATATACGTATAAGCGTATCTGCTCTTGTAAAATATGTGCGAATTGTATGGATTCTTATAGTCGGGATATTTACACATAAGAAAAAAAGTATGTCGCTTAAACGCTGGGTCGGTGCCATCGTATCAATCTACATACTCATCGGGATAGTATTAGGATATATTGTTTATACTCAAAAGCCATATATATTAAAAACTCGCGAAGTAGTCGGATATTTCCCACTCCCTGGCGCATATGTAAATGGAAGTATCATTATGGTTAAACCGATGCTTTTTCAAGTTAGTTACATCCAAAAGTTTTCCCAGCAATCTGGTCAGCAGGTTGATGATACTCACAAACTTATAGAGCAGGTTGTTTCCCAACAGATAAATGATACGCTTGTTCGCCAGAAACTAAATATACTGGGAGAAAGTATTGCGCGTAAAGATGTTGACGATGCGTTTACCAAAATTGCAAATGAAAATGGTGGGGATAAAGAAGTCGAAAAAGTGCTCGCATCGCTCTATGGCATGAATGTATCACAGTTTAAATCACTTATATCAATGCAGATTCAAAAGGATAAACTCCAGCAAAAAGGGATTCAAAAAGCAAAAGTGTGGCATATCCTCGCTTCAGATGAAACGCAAGCAAAAATAATTATTAAAGATATCCAGGACGGGAAAAGA
>PEVO01000019.1 GCA_002780235.1 Candidatus Berkelbacteria bacterium CG06_land_8_20_14_3_00_43_10 | reverse complement strand
AAATCAATGGGACGCGCTTCGCGCGTCCCACCAAAAAGTTGGTCTTTTGTCTGAAAGTCTGATTCTGGAGCCGATAGTCGGATTTGAACCGACGACCTCCACTTTACGAAAGTGTTGCTCTACCAACTGAGCTATATCGGCTTGGAGCGGGCGAGGAGAATCGGACTCCCGTATCATGCTTGGGAAGCATGCGTACTACCATTGTACTACACCCGCTAATAATTGAAAGTATACCTAAATAAATGCCCCGACACAAGATGCATCAGGGAGTATTATCACTGACGATGATTGATAGGATCACTCGGTCCAATCAAATGGACCATCTGGACAATAATGATGAACGCTCAACACATCGGTATTATGGGTACCGTATCCATACTTGAGAATGTGGCGCATGCACTTATGGATGTTGCAGTCTCTTAAAGATCAATAATTTCACCATTTAATTTTACGAATTTTAATTCTATTGTGAGTCCTGGAAGATGTTTTTGAATAATATCACGAGCTTGATGCAGGGTCTGCGCATGTAGGTTTATTTCACTTTTGTCAGATGTTACAGCCTTTTTCCCTCCGTACGCCCCACAATCTTCATGGTCAACAAGAATAACCGATGTCACATTATGGAGTTTTTGAGATATATTGATTTGTTTTAATACTACATCACGTGTATCTTCATCAACTATGGCTTTAGATGCTCCTGCAAGTGCAACTCTATCACACTCCCCTAACTCATAAAAAAATGATTGTAGCAGTGGATGAAACCGAAAATCAATACAGGTTACGACGCAATAATTGCATGTATGGGACATCTTGTCTCCTTAGTGCTTACGTTATATAAAACTGTATGATATCATGGTAGAGCGTAGCCGTCAATAATCGGCTCTTGACAAGGTTAAGATTCAATCATATTTTGAGGATGGTAGCGTGAAAAAGGCGGATACAAACGCGACGAAAGATCACCGAAGGGTAATTACGACTCGGTCGGTTGTAGTTATGCTTGGTGAGATTGGTTTCGTCATCGCCGTGCCACTTATTTTTTTTGTTTTCATTGGGCATTCACTTGATGTCCGCATGGGAACAAAAGTTACCTTTTTATTTATCGGTATCGCAATCGCATTAGCATCTTCTGTAAATACATTATATTCACTATATAAAAACTTACAAAAATGATAGAAATATCACTCGCTGCAGAAAAAATAGCACACATTGGACCGCTTAGCATAACTAATTCACTTCTTGCGACGTGGATTATCATTGGAGTACTTGTCATATTTTCCTTGATAGTAGCACGGAATGTTAAACTTATTCCCAAAGGTATAACTAACTTTTTCGAATTAATTATTGAATTTTTGCTCGATACAATTGAAAATGTTACCGGAGATAAAAAAAAGGCACTTACGCTCCTCCCGTTCCTCGGGACGCTTTTTATCTTTATTATCGTCAATAACTGGTTTGGACTGTTCCCTGGCTTTGGATCGATCACTATTTTTAATGGAGAACATACTGTCCCACTTCTGCGTGGCGGGAATGCAGATATTAACAGCACGCTTGCACTGGCGCTTATATCGGTTTGTGTCACTCACTATATTGGCATGAAACAGCTTGGGTTCTTTGCACATTGGAAAAAATACTTTAATTTTTTTCCCAATCCGATTATGGGTTTTGTCGGTTTGCTCGAACTTATTAGCGAGTTTTCTAAGATGATATCATTTACTTTCCGACTCTTTGGCAACATTTTTGCCGGAGAAGTGCTATTGTTAGTGATAGGAGCAATTGCACCACTCATTGCTCCGCTACCGTTTTTTGGGCTTGAGATATTAGTTGGTTTGATACAAGCTCTGGTGTTTATGATGCTTACGTTAGTATTTATTAATATTGCAACACAACCGCATGGAGCGGAACATTAATCAATTTTCTCCTCGAGATGAGGAGTAGAAAGGAGTCTATATGGAAGAATCAGTAATGCGTTTAGTAGCAGCCGGTGGAACAATGGCAATTGGCGGGATGGTCCCCGCAATTGCTATTGGTATGCTTGCAAGTAAGGCGATGGAAGCGATTGGGAGAAACCCCGAGGCAGCAAGCAAGATCCAGGCAGCCATGTTTCTTGCTATGGCACTTGCAGAAGCTATTGCCATTTATTCACTTGTTATCGCATTAATCATCAAGTTTGTTTAAGCTAGACGATTGATCACCCTTTTACTCTAGGTAGAAGGGACTTGAATCGTTTAGAAAGAATAATAATATATGAGCACCATAACGACCGAACAATCAATCCCAATTGAACTAAATGGTGATACACCTGTTTTTGGTGATACATCAAGTGCGCAATTAATATCTGAATTATCGACGAGCCCAGAACAAAGTGGGATTGGCGCTCTTGGTATAAATGGAACAACGCTTGTTTTCCAGATTCTTAACTTTATCATACTGTATCTACTCTTATCTAAGTTTCTATTCAAACCTGTTGTAAAAATTCTTGGGCAACGACGTGAAATTATAGAAGGTAGCCTTATCAAAGCACACGAAATTGATTCTGAAAAAGAATCATGGGAGAAAAAACATCGTGATTTGCTTGACCGTGCGACGAAAGAATCACAGGAGATAATTGCGCTGTCAAAAAAAACTGCTCTAGAAAATAAGCAGAAAATAGCGCAGGAAACAAAAATAGAACAAGAAGCGATCATCGCATCAACAATTGCTACTATCGAGGCAGCTAAAGAAGAATCTCTGCAACAGGCGAAGCGAGAGCTTACCGACCTCGTTGTGCAAACAGTTAAGAAAGTTTCTCATGGCGTAATAAATGATGCTGACCATGTAAAAATAATTGAAACAACGCTTAAGGAAAAGAAATGAGAATACAACCTTCTATATGGGCGCACGCGCTCGAAACAAGTCTTGATGTTCCTATAGATATACAAAAAGAGCGTATTGAGCGATTCGTGCGCTTCCTTCAAAAAAAACGAATGCGCAAACTTCTCCCGCTTATACTGCGGTCGCTTAAAGCACGCGCAGCAAAAGACAGTATTTTTGTTGAAAGTGCCGTTCCTCTTGCACTAAACATCGTCGATACTTATGCACATTCGCTACGATCTTTGATGCATGCACCAGAAAATGTTCAGATTCAATCGAGTGTAAACCCTGATCTCTATGGAGGGATAAAAGTTACGTATAATAATTATGAATATGACGCATCAATTCGTCGACATTTAGAAACGATGGAGGAACAACTATGGCACCAGTAAAAGTAGAATCACCCAAACAAACCGCAACTAATCTTGTCGATCTGATCCGCCGAGAGATTGAAGATCTTAAAGTAAGTCCCGATATTCAGTCGGTCGGAATAATTACAGAGGTTGGCGATGGTATCGCTCGTATTTATGGACTGTCACAGGCACAATATTCAGAGATGATAGAATTCCCGACTGGCGGGGAACCGCTCTATGGCATTGCACTCAACCTTGAAGAAGATAGCATTGGTGCTATAATCCTTGGCGATGATAGCAAACTCAAAGCGGGACAAAAAGCACGATTAACCGGTAAAATAATGGAAGTTCCTGTAGGTCCAGAGCTTGTTGGGCGTGTCGTTGACCCGCTTGGTCGACCGCTCGATGGCAAGGGTCCGATAAAGACTAAAAAAACAAGCCCTATAGAAAAAATTGCACCGGGGGTTATCGCACGACAGTCGGTGACGCAAGCGCTGCAAACAGGTATTAAAGCGGTTGATTCTATGATACCAATTGGTCTAGGACAACGTGAGCTAATTATTGGTGATAGACAGACAGGTAAAACTGCGATCGCAATAGATACAATAATAAATCAAGCAAAGCAGGATTCCAAAGTTGTCTGCATCTATGTTGCCGTCGGTCAAAAAGTCGCAAAGATCGCAAAGCTGGTTGATAGACTCGAAAAAGAAGGAGCACTCAAACAAAGTATTATTGTGGTAACGAGTGCGGCAGATTCTGCAACGCTCCAATATATCGCTCCGTATGCTGGGTGTGCAATGGGAGAGTATTTTAGAGATTCTGGTAAACACGCCCTTATTGTCTATGACGATTTATCTCGCCATGCATGGGCATACAGACAAGTTTCTCTCTTACTGCGCAGACCACCGGGGCGCGAAGCGTATCCGGGAGATGTCTTTTATCTCCACTCACGGCTGCTAGAACGGGCTGCAAAATTAAGCGATGCACTTGGTGGTGGGTCGCTTACTGCTCTACCGATAATCGAAACACAAGCGGGCGATGTATCAGCATATATTCCAACGAATGTTATCTCTATTACTGACGGACAGATTTACTTGGAAACAGATTTGTTCTACCAGGGAATACGCCCTGCACTTAACGTTGGGTTATCCGTTTCTCGTGTTGGTGGTGCGGCACAGATTAAATCGATGAAAAAGGTTGCCGGTAAACTTCGCCTTGAGCTTGCGCAATATAGAGAGCTCGCTGCATTTGCACAATTTTCTACCGATCTTGACGCACAGACAAAATCGCAGATAGAACGCGGTAAACGATTAACAGAAGTATTAAAACAACCGCAATATGAACCGATGCCTGTAGGCATGCAAGTTGCGATTCTCTACTGCGTTACCCAAGGATTATTTGACACAGTCACGGTCGATGAAGTAAAACAATTTGAACAGACGCTAATAGATCATCTCGAGAAAAAGTATCCTAAACTCCTTGCCGAGTTAATAAAAGAGGGAGATGTTCCGGAAACAACGTTCGATAAAATAGTAACCGCTGCACGCGACGTTTTGCCACAACCAAAGAGTAGCGAAGTGAACAGTAGCGAAGTAGCAAAGGAAGAAGGTAAGGGGAGCGATGGAGCAAAGGAAGAGAAATGAGTATCTTAGCTACCTTGCTACTTTGCTACTAATAAATTAAATGTCAAACACACAACAACTGCGCAGACGAATTAAATCAATATCAAACACTCGTCAGATTACAAAGGCGATGGAACTTGTTGCTGCATCAAAAATGAGAAAAGCGCAAAATCAAGTTCTTGCAAGTCGACCGTATTCGAACGTTATTGAATATGTATTGGGCACAGTTGGATCGGGAGTCGATAGAACAAAACACCCGTTACTGCGAACTGGTCACCGTGGTCCAACACAAAAAATTGCGTTCATACTGATCGCCCCAGATAAAGGACTCGCCGGAAGTTTGGTAACAAATATTATGCGAGAAACGCTCCAATTTATTAACCAAAATAATACGCACGAACTGAATGTAATTACTATCGAACGTAAAGCCCGTGATTTTATTTTAAAAACAGGCAATACTATTATTGCTGATTTTGCGTCGCTCCAATCTCCGCCCACACTACGTGACACCAATCCAATCGCACGGCTTGTTATTGATGGTTATACCAAAAAAACATTCGACCAAGTTTATATTGGGTATACTCACTTTATTAATACCGTCTCACAAAAACCGATAATTAAAAAAATATTGCCGATAGAAAATACGAAACCCGATCAAGATGAATCGGCTCGAAATGACAGTGTCGAGTTTCGTTTTGAACCATCACCTGATGATATTTTAGAATCGCTCTTACCCCGATATATAGAAGTTGAAATATACCAAGCAGTTGCGGAGGCGGCGGCGAGTGAACATTCCGCACGTATGGTCGCGATGAAAAATGCGTCGGACAACGCAAAAGATATTATTTACGATTTACAACTGACATATAATACCACCAGACAAGGCGCGATTACGCAGGAGCTCGCAGAAGTAACGGCGGGGGCAAATGCAGTATAATTATCTAAAATGTATAAACTAAAAATGTTAAAACCACAATTAATAACTTAAAACTTTAATATTTTATATGTAGATTGAATATTTTACATTTGAGTTTTGAGATACTATACGAAAGGATAAAAATGGAAAAAACGCAAAAAAATAATACGATACATAATATTGGAACAATTACACAAATCATTGGTGTTGTTGTCGATGTTGAATTTACCGATACGCTCCCTGCAATTTATAATGCGCTCGAGATTGAATTTAACGATGCACAACTTATTCTAGAGATCGAGCAACATCTGAGTGAAACGCAAGTCCGCACCGTTGCGATGGGATCAACCGATGGATTGGTGCGAGGCATGGAGGTCAGAGATACGGGAGCGCCAATCTCTATAGGCGTTGGTAAAGAGACGCTTGGACGGATGTTTAATGTTCTGGGAGACCCGATTGATGGAGGTAAAGCGATCGCAATTAAGGAAAAACGTTCTATTCACCAAGCGCCACCACCGTTTCATGACCAATCAACAAAAACCGAGATATTTGAGACGGGTATAAAAGTTATAGATCTTATTGCGCCGATTACTAAAGGTGGCAAAGTTGGTCTGTTTGGAGGGGCAGGGGTAGGCAAAACAGTGCTTATTACTGAACTTATTCACAACATTGCATCGGAACATGGTGGACTGTCGGTGTTTGCCGGTGTGGGAGAGCGGACACGAGAAGGAAATGACTTATACCACGAGATGAAAGCATCGGGGGTACTTGCAAAAACATCACTTGTATTTGGTCAGATGAACGAACCACCCGGTGCCCGGTTACGTATTGGATTAACTGGTTTGACAATTGCAGAGAAATTCCGCGATGAAGGGCAAGACGTATTATTTTTTGTTGATAATATCTTCCGCTTTACTCAAGCCGGTGCAGAGGTATCTGCGCTTTTGGGGCGCATGCCATCTGCCGTAGGATATCAACCCACGCTTGCAACAGAAATGGGGATGTTGCAAGAACGGATTACATCAACAAAAAAAGGATCTATTACATCGATCCAAGCTATTTATGTCCCCGCAGATGACCTGACTGACCCAGCACCCGCAACTGCTTTTGGTCATCTTGATTCGACAATTGTGTTATCTAGACAGTTAACAGAACTTGGTATCTACCCTGCCGTTGATCCACTCGATTCGACATCAACAATCCTCGACCCAAAGATAATAGGACAAGAGCATTATGATTGTGCGCGAGGTGTGCAAAAAATATTACAGAGATATAAAGACTTGCAAGATATTATTGCAATTTTAGGTCTCGAAGAGTTATCTGATGATGATAAACAAACTGTCGCTCGAGCACGTAGAATCCAGCGATTTTTGTCGCAACCATTTAGTGTCGCTGAAGTATTTTCTGGCATCAAAGGTGTGTATGTGCCGCTCAAAGAAACTATCCGTGGACTGCAAGAAATACTCGAAGGAAAACACGATGATAAACCTGAACAAGCATTCTATATGAAAGGGTCTATTACTCAAATAAACACGAATAAAGATTCGAATTAATTCGAATATATTTGTATATATTGGTATTTCAATGTTTACATTTCAACTGGTAACCCTAGAAAAGCTAGAATTTAAAGAAGAGATATATGAAGCGATACTCCCGACGAGTAGCGGACAGATTGCAGTGTTGCCAGGGCATATCCCGCTGGTGACGCTTCTTGAACCGGGTGTTGTATCATTGCGACGCAATAGGACAGACGGTGATGGCACGCTCGAACACGTTGCGGTATCGGGAGGTTTTGCACAGATATCTGGACAGTCTATTCGCATTCTTGCTGATAGCGCAACACGTGCA
>PEVO01000027.1:8215-10014 GCA_002780235.1 Candidatus Berkelbacteria bacterium CG06_land_8_20_14_3_00_43_10 | reverse complement strand
TCTACCCCAAGAGCGATATAGTCAGCTACGACTCCATGAATGTACTGCCTCACATCAGCCGGTTCGTTATCCGTGATTGCGTGCAGATCGGCAACGAAAACTACAGGAGATGTGCCTTGTGCCTGTAGTTCGATAATAGGGGCAACTGCCCCCAAGTAGTTGGCGACGGTTAAGTCGCCAGTAGGTCTAATTCCCGTTAACAACTCGACCTTGTATTGCATAGCAGACACTTCTTTTTTTTGGTTTTTTAACCTTTTTCAAGGTTCTCGCATTATAGGGGTGAGTATATTCCTTTATCATATTATTGTCAAGTCCATTCATTATATTATAACCTTTTTATTGATAAATTCAATTATAATTATGTTTTTGATTATCGGAGGGAAATATATTTTGGTCTGGGTAGGCAGATTTCCCGACACGGCGGAATAAACTTCTCATCTGCTTCTGGTCGGGGTAGGCAGATTCGAACTGCCGACCTCATCGTCCCGAACGATGCGCGCTACCAAGCTGCGCTATACCCCGTAACAAATTGAGTATACGATATTTTTTCAAATCGGAATAGGATTTCGGATGTATTTCTGATCATAATACTCTTTTATTATCTTATCTCTAACCTCAACAGGTCTAAGATCGGTAGTTGGCAAAGTATCAATTTCGACCCATTTAATTACATATTTTCCTTTATAGTGTGAATCAACTTGAAATTCAGGTCCACGCCCCGTGCCGACTTTTCCTCCTGTAATAACACATATATAGAAATATTCACGATGACCTTGTAGCTCTACTATGTCACTGTTTCTTTCCATGAATAATTTATTTACATATACTTTAACACCCAACTCTTCAAAACACTCACGCTTAATTGCTTGCTCGTGATTTTCACCCTCCTCAACTTTGCCCCCGGGGAAGACCCAATAAGAAGCATCTTTTTTTTATTCGATGTATAAGTAGAATTTTACGGTCGACAATAATAATTGCTCGTGCACGCTCAGTTGTTGCATCATGATAATTCATAACATATATATTATCATAATTTTGAGAACATTATCAATGACGCTATCTACATTCCTTAATCAAGGGAATTGGAAAGTATATTCTCTTGACACGGTTTATTAAAACATATACTGTATAAACATAATGAACAGTAACCATGTATTCCCGTTTTTCTTTTTTACTGATATACAGGAGTCAGCGGTTTAAACGTGTTCAACAAATAGTGTCCGATTAAACAACCGCTGACAGGCGGTTTTTTTGGTTGTGTTAACAATGTAATCTTTGGTGAATAAAGGAGTTGCGCTATGGTACGGCAAGGAAGAATTCGAAAAGAAATTGATGAAGTTGATCATGAAATTGCTCGGTTATTGACGCTACGAGCACGTTATGCGCGAGAAATGGGGGCATACAAAAGAAAAGAAGGGGTTGCACAATATGATCCCGCCCGAGAAAAAGTTGTCATCGCGCGTGCGCAAAAACTATGCCCCGGCTTGCCGCCGTCTGCAGTAAGAGCTATCTTTGGCGAGATCATCTCCGCTTGTTTAAGTTTAGAGGAACCCATACTCGTAGGGTACCTTGGTCCGGAAACATCGTTCTCCGATGTCGCGTGTCGTATGCTGTTTGGACAATCGGTACACGGTGTTCCGCTTGCAAACTTCGGCATGATATTCGATGCGGTCGAGAAAGGGGAGTGCCAATATGGTGTCGTTCCTGTGGAGAACTGTACAGAAGGTCCTGTAAACCAAGTACTTGATCGGCTGATACAAACGAACCTTCGTGTCTGTAATCGGTTGATCTTGCCTGTG
>PEVO01000027.1:0-8183 GCA_002780235.1 Candidatus Berkelbacteria bacterium CG06_land_8_20_14_3_00_43_10 | reverse complement strand
ATGCCTGTGCGATAGGGACAACGCGTGCAGCGCAGGTTCACGGTTTCAGCACTGTGATAGAAGGTGTAAACGATGAAAACGGCAACGCAACGCGGTTTCTTGTTATAGGCAACCACGCTGCGCAACCGACAGGGAATGATGTTGCATCGTTGATACTGTATATTCAGAACAAACCGCAGGCTCTGGTTAAGGTATTACGTAGTTTGAAACAGAACATGACAAGCATCCAATCTCGTCCCGTCAAGGGTCATCCATGGGAATACGTATTTTGCATCGATGTTGAAGGGCATCATAACGATCCTGATTTTCAGGAAACATTGGTCCGTTTGGAGAAAGTGTGCGTCCGAGTCAAAGTTCTTGGGTCGTACCCGGCATAACCACTCCAAACCTGTTGGCTCCTTCCGATTGTATCGGGAGGAGCCATATTTTTGTAATTTATAGAGGAAAAGGCTTGACCCCGCTAGAATCACTTTCTGTACAAGGGACTACGTCCTCTACGTACAGAAGCATGATCTACAAGGGTCTGCGCCCAGTAGGGCTTGACAAATCTATACTTTTGTAGTAGTATACTGGGTTAGGTTATATTCGTTTAATAATATGGAACTGGTGGAGGGAGGAGGAATCCTTTTTTTTGTTTATTAACAAGGTTAATAAACAATCCGCCGTAATGATATCTACATGCAGATTTCTGCAATCAGAATACTGCATAAGATTGAATGGTGGGCGGATAGATATAGTTTAATACATTGGTAAGCAGGGATCTGACTGGAGGCTTTGGAGCTTGGTTGCCCATAACCAACGAGGCTTCCAAAACGCTACCGGGCGCTCCTCAAAGCGCAAGCGGCGTGGAGTTACTCTGGTCAGATCTCTACTTGTCACAAGGAGTGTGGTGGGTAGATGTACGTTGATATCTTGTCAATGATTATCATTGCAGGTTGACTCCCTCTCAACCAGCGGTGTAACAATAGATAGTAACTTTCGCACACACTCTGTCATCGCGAGGACGAAGTCCGTGGCGATCTTTCAAAAGATTGCTTCGCTTCACTCGCAATGACAAAGAGCGAAAGTCAGTCACACAGATTTTCAAATTCACATTCAGTAATGAAGGAGGCGCAAAATTATGCGCACAAAGTATTTGGTAGGTTTGGTAGTAGGAATGATGCTCGTCGTAAGTGGGATCAAGCCCACGACGGCATCACAGGTCAGCAAGTCAGCAGGTCAGGCCATTGAGGGAGTCAAAAACTTCCTAACGGGTCGGGACATCACCGAGGTGATGCCCGACGGTCCATTCGTTGTGGACTACAACGGTGATGTCGTAAACGGAGGGACAGTATATGTCCCCGGTGGGAAGCTCAACTTCTCCATCGCGATTCACGACCTGATGGTACGTGGCGTACCATACACCCTGCTCATCATTCCCCCGGGGGATACAGGGAACTCTCTCGAGATCGAAGAACTTTCTGCAGAGTCAGGGTGGTCAACAAAGACCCTGACTATGGAGAGGACGGGACTCTTCACCAACTCTTTCCTTCTCGAAACTGTAACAAAGAAACAGATAGAGAAGCGGAGAGACAGAAAGGCCGGTGGTCTCTTCTCTCAAAAATACCGGGTCGTTGCAGAGCCCGGAACGTACGTGATAGCGCTTGCGCTTGATACGTACAGAGAGAGCAAGAAAAACATCCTCATCCGCTCAATCACCTTTGGTCATCCATCACAGGAGACCAAAAAAGTGGTTCGTCGTGTTACGGAATACGGCGAGGATGAGAACGGAAACAGGATCGTTGCCCAGCCGGCAATTGAGGCGGAACAGCCGCAGTTCGTCCCGGCGGCACAAGATCCTACTCCGCCGACGACCAAACGACGCCACCGGACCCGACAAGCCGAAGACCAAGAAGTCACGACGACTGTCACTCCCAAAGTGACGTCAGGTGTCGTTGACGTATTCGGCCCCGCCGGCATGACCATCTCCGCAACGGTCTATGACCAGAGCGGGAGCAAAGTCGACGACACTGGCAACGGAGTCGTCATCGGCGCCAACGGCAAGGTCAGAGTCAAAAGTATCAAGCCGCTTCCCGCCACGGTGGTTGTCCACTACTGGGCGCCATCGGGATGGGTCAAAGTCGGCGAGATGTCGCTGGACAGTACCAACTGGTTCGGGTCTACGTCGCTTAAAATTGAGGACAGGACGTGGTTGACGCAGCTAGAGATGGATAGATATCTCTACGTCTGTGCGACGCTGGACAAGAAGCAAGGAACCAATATCGTTGGAATCACGCGTCAGCGTATTGCAACGGGTGACTGGCTATACTGGGTTCAGAAACCACACGACCTGACAGCGGAAGAGCGTCAGTATATTGCAAGCGTCAAAGATCCACGTCGGTGGCAGCAACTGCGCGATATGTTGAGCGCAAATGTCATCCACACAGGTCCATCGGCGTTTCCGAGTAGTCGAGTCCTGACTGCGGGCGAGACGTACGAACTTGTCTATCAGGTCTGGACGGCACAAGACAAGCAGTGGGCGATACGCGACGGTGCGGCTTTTCAGCGCACCTACGGTATGCCAACCACCCCTCCGAGCACCTGCGAAGTGACAACCAAACTTCACAGACCAGCAGTAGTTACACCGCCTTGTCAACCTCAACCCCGCCCCCGCCAACAACAGCCCTTCACCAGGGTCGTCGAGGAGGAGATCACCGTAGAGGGTTACGCCTCAGGTGAAGTCAACTTCAAGACCTTGGGTGGCTCCGTCAAGACAACCCGCCACACTAAGGGGTTACTTGACTACGCTCTGCCGCCACTAAGCGCCTATCTGGGTAGGACCCAGATAGGCATTACCACGACAAGTGGTGTGGGCAATGTCACGGGTGGCGGAGCTACAATCGGCGATGTCAACGCTGATGCCTACTCAGAGGCACCAGACATCAACATCGACGTAGATGCGGCTGCTTCAGCCGCCGCCGCCGCCGATGCTGCGGCTGCTTCTGAATCACACTGAACGAATTCCAGGGGAGGGAACCTGATACTCCATGGTGAGTAATAGGTCTCTAGATATTCTAGGGAGCGAGGAGAGGTGCTACTTTTGCACCTCACTCGCTCCCGCTTCCATCCCGGTCCACAGCATCCCTGTGGGTCGAGATGGGGGCGGTGCGGCCCCTCTTGGTACCTTTTGGCATATTCTTGTCAAAGGGAATGCCAGGAGTAGGTCGTGTACCTTGAAACTTTCTCGTCAACAGTGGCGAGAACAATGAGGAGGAACATGCAATTCCTCAAAACCATCGCAACGCTCGGCGTTGTAAGTGGGATCCTTGCAAGTGCACCCGCATTTGCATCAGTCCAACTCTCCAGCAGCTCTGTTGCAGGGGGAAGTAATTCTGGCAGTTCATTCAGCCAGATGGGCGTAGAAAACGGGATCGTCACTATCCAAAAGCTTGGCGGGTCGACCGATTCGGCGACCACATCGACAAGTGATGCTGCAGGAGCAGCAACGGATGGTGACAGTGGATCGGCATCAACTGCTGGTTCCGCAGGTGGTAGTGGCGCAATTTCTGCATCAAATCATGCAGAAGGCACCAATTTACCTCCAGTCGGAGACAGCGGCAGTGCGGGTTCCGCAAGCACATCTGACACAAGCGTAGCAATTGTTGTCGAAACAGTTGTTAGTGCGCCTACTGTCAGTGCGCTCAGTGTCGCTCCACAGCGACAAACTGCAACCAGAACACCACGAGCAACTGCTCAACGACCCTCGCGGTCACGTAGCAGATAAGCTCGTTAACCCAGTTAGTGGGTTGGAGGAACGGGGGAGCACAACACGTGTCTTCTCCGTTCTCTCCTTTCCCTTCCTATTGCACCAATAGGAGAGGAGAGGGAAATATTACATATGTATCAGGTAGGTCGAGCCTGCACAGCAAAAAATACATTTTAGGTATATAATTATACCATGGAGGTCACAATGACCAAATCATTTATAGCAATTATTGGGATTATAGCAGTTATGACGATAGCAGCGCCTGCGATAGCCGCGGGTAGTGCAAGTGCATCGTCAAGTTCAAGCTCGTCTGCGGCTTCATCTGCATCAAGTGAGATGAGTTCTGATGGTGGCATTGTCGAACAATCGACAGATGCGTCAAGCTCAAGTTCGAGCTCAACATCGTCAGTCGCAGTTGCAAGTTCCGATGACGGAACACCAGCAGCGGCAGCGGCAAGTGGAGGCGCGGCAGCAGCGGCAGCGGCGTCAGGAGACACGTCTTCAACGACAACTCCCGTAGAGTCAACCACACCAGTCACTACAACCCAAAGCTCCGACAGCGCAGCATCGTCTGCGGCTTCATCTGCTGCGGCAGCAGCTGTTAACGGCGCGGCGGCAGCAGCAGGATCAGGAGCGGGTAGTTCTGCAGGATCAGGCGATGCAACATCTGCATCAACAAGTTCTGCAGCAGCAGCAGCCGGTGACGGCGCGTCTGCAAGTGCAGGAAGTGGCGCATCAGCTGGTGGCGACAACGGCGCAAATGCGTCTTCGTCTGCAGCAGCAAATACCGGTAACGGCAGTGCAGCAGCATCGGGTAGTGCGGGTAATGGTGGCGCATCAAGTTCTGCATCAGCAGGACCAGGCGCACAAGTACAGTCAAATGCTGGTGGCGCATCATCGAGTGCATCGACAGGTGGAACAGCTGCGACAAGTGGAGCAGCAGCGACAAGTGGGACACCAAGTTCACAAGTTGCAGTAAATACCACCAAAGGCACGAGCAAATCTCTTGCACCAACAGGTGCAGAAGATGTTGCAACAGCAACAGTTCTTGCTGGTCTTGTCGGTAGCATCCGTGCATATATAAAACAACGCAAGTTGCTTTCTATATTGTCACGGTAATACTGTCGATTTAAAACAATAAAACCCTCGCTCACGCGGGGGTTTTATTGTATATACCACAATATAGGGTATAATATAGAGGACTTTAGCACTTTGTCATTGCGATCCCGTCTTTGGCGGGGAAGCAATCTATCAAAGATCGCCACGTTGACCTACGGTTTCCTCGCGATGACGGAGTTTATGCGAAAGTCTTCTATATAATTATGAATGAAAATAAAAAAGTACAAATTGGACACGTTTTAAAAATAGATGATAAGAAAAAACGTTTAGAAGAAATTGCAGGTGAGATGGCACAACCTGATTTTTGGGTTGATCGAGAAAGGAGTGTTGAGGTTACCAAAGAGATGTCCGCGCTCTCGCAGATAGTTGAGCGATACGACGGGGCGATAGACGATGCATCTCTTGGCGAGCTAGAAAAGGAGACGCTCTATAGTGGAGAATATGATACGAGTAACGCCATACTCTCTATTCATGCAGGCGCAGGGGGCACAGAAGCCCAAGATTGGGCGGGAATGTTAGCGCGCATGTATCAGAGATATTGCGATCGCAGAAGATATACTTTCACCGTTCTTGATGAATCAAAAGGTGAAGAGGTAGGTATAAAATCGATGACGGCAGAGATCAGTGGATACCAAGCATTTGGCAATCTTAAATCAGAGGCAGGGGTGCACAGATTGGTCAGAATATCGCCGTTTGATAGCGATAAAGCGCGGCATACGTCATTCGCGCTCGTAGAAGTAACCCCAGAACTCAAAGAGATTAAAAATGTAGAGATCGACCCAAAAGAACTCAAAGTAGATTTCTACCGCGCCGGTGGTCATGGCGGTCAAAATGTCAATAAAGTAGAAACAGCAGTGCGCATTACACATCTGCCAACAGGAATCGTCGCAGCATCGCAAAACGAACGGGGGCAAGCACAAAACCGTGACCTTGCGATGAAGGTGCTCGTCAGTAAGCTCATGGTACTTCTCAAAAAAGAACATAAAGAAAAATTTGATGATCTCAAAGGAATACACCTCTCTGCAGAGTGGGGGAGTCAAATACGCTCATATGTCTTACAACCGTATAAGTTAGTCAAAGATCATAGAACTGAATGTGAGACGAGCGATACGCAAAAAGTGTTAGATGGAGAGTTAGATATGTTCATAGAAAGCTACTTGAGATTTAACGCAAAAAATGTATAATTATATATTAATACAATATAAATAGGACGTTCTTATTTTTCTGTCATTCTCGAGCCGAGTGAAACTCGACATCGGGAATCCATGCAACTGGATCCCCGCATTCGCGAGGATGACACAACGAAGGGTGGGAAAGCCCTCATAAATAATAAATTATAATAAATTAAAGTCGGAGGTATATATGCTGGATAAAATGAAACAATTATATCAATTGCAAAAAAAAGCAAAAGAGATACAAAAAGAATTAAAAGAAACAGAAATAGAAGCACGGTCAACAGATGGAGAAGTAACCGTTGTCTATAATGGCGAACAACATCTTGTTGATATTGCGATCGCAGAAGATATGCTTTCACCTCAAAAAAAGAAAGAATTGGAACAGCTTATTATTAAAGTATCCGGCGAAGCGATGAGTAAAGCCCAGGCACTCGCTGCAGAAAAAACAAAAGATGTCATGAAGGATATGGGGATGAACATCCCGGGAATGTAATAGGTAAATAAAAGTTGAAAGTATAAAGTATAAAAACATAATGCAATTGATAGTGGGATTGGGGAATCCGGGGAAAGAGTATGCGAATAATCGACATAATATCGGTTATTTAGTGATAGATCAAATAACCGAAAATCAAAAATCAAAAATCAAAAATCAAAATGATAACGCTAAATTTAAAATTCTAAAACCACAATCTTTTATGAACAACTGTGGGATAGAGATTAAAAAAGAATCCGCATATTATAAAATTGAGGATGATAATATTTTTGTTATTCACGATGATATGGATATTAATTTTGGGACGTTGCGTATATCATTTGGCTCGTCAAGCGCAGGGCACAACGGTGTGCAATCAATTATCGATACGCTCAATACAAACAAGTTTTGGCGAATTCGTATTGGAATCGGTCGACCGCCAGAAAATATTCTTTCAGAAAAGTTTGTATTACAGGATTTTACTCTAGCGGAAAAAGAAAAAATCGATGATATTATTGCCAAAACAGCAGGATATGTGCTAGACTGTATATCTCATCCAAAAGAAGAGACAATACAATTAGTATAGTGGGAGCTCTTACCGAAAGGGCGTTATTACCACAAACCAGGTTGTAGAGCTTCGCTTCACTACCTGGAGAAAGGAATTCCTATGGGACGTACACGCGGCATTGTTATCGGAGAAGAAGTAGAAAATAGTTCAAAACTAAAATCTCAAAACGCAAAAGTTGTTGAGAAAAAAGAAAAGAAAGAGAAAGAACCAAAAGCAGAACTGCACGTCGAGCCAGTTTTAGACGATCAATCTGATACTGTTTTGGAGCGAGATACTCTAAAAGAGTCGGTTGAATCTCCAGCAGACGAGAAACCATTAGAAAAAAAGGTTGTAAAGCGGGTCACACACAATTCTAAAAAGAAACGCTCGCACAGTTCACATTATATGAGTGCACGGAACGTGATAGATGCAAACAAAAAGTATTCAGTTTCAGATGCACTCGAACTGCTCAAAAAAACATCCTATACAAAATTTGATGGCACCGTAGAAATACACGTAAGAACAATCGCTAAAAAAGGGCAAGACCCTCTACGGGGACTTGTTTCCCTTCCCTCTGGCGCGCCTAAGCAAAAGAAAATTGTTGTTGCCGATGATGCGCTTATAGAGACTATCAAAAGCGGAAAGATTAATTTTGATATTCTACTCGCAATGCCCGCCATGATGCCCAAATTGGCACTTGTTGCAAAAATCCTTGGACCAAAAGGGTTGATGCCGAGCCCAAAATCAGGGACGGTCGTCGATGATCCCAAAACGGCACTTCAAGAATTATCAAGCGGCAAAGTAGAATATAAAACAGATTCATTAGGGAACATTCATCTGGGCATTGGTAAAGTTTCATGGGACAGCGCACAGCTTATCGCAAATGTAGATGTGTTTCTTAAGGTGATCCCCGTCAACCGGATCGGGTCGATTGCACTGTGTTCAACTATGGGACCAAGTATCAAGATTAAATAACCTCCCGCGTTTATACCCTGAGACCCTTATACTATTACACCGTGAGCGCAGCGAAATAGTGCGTAGGTCCAGACACATCGTGGACACTTAGCCAATCCAGTAGTATGCTGGTTGGTCAACAAAGAAAGGTGTCTACATATGAAAGGATCA
>PEVO01000006.1:13437-13706 GCA_002780235.1 Candidatus Berkelbacteria bacterium CG06_land_8_20_14_3_00_43_10 | reverse complement strand
TTGTGGATAAGTTCGGCGCACCAGGCGGGGTTGTGCCTGTGTAGACACTTGTTGCCTTTCCTTTATTATACAACCAATATCCACCAACAACAACCAGAGCAAGTATAGAAATTGCTAAGATGAGATCAACAATAGGTATTTTTATTTCTTTCATGTATCACTATTGTATATTGGGTTGTTGACAATAACAATATGGTGAGTGATAATATAACTAATATGATGGGAACAACTTCTATTTTTGACACACGATGGGTGCGCACGACTGCCTA
>PEVO01000006.1:12849-13389 GCA_002780235.1 Candidatus Berkelbacteria bacterium CG06_land_8_20_14_3_00_43_10 | reverse complement strand
CAAAGTTTTTGCGCAGATGCCTCCGCCGGCGACGACTATCTGTGCAATCATGCCAGACTTTTGTCCATCTTCCACGCCAATAGTTGACCCACCACCGGGCGGAGGCGGGTCACCGTCGTATACAATTAACAAAGAAATTGTTAATGCAGATGGAACCCCTAACTCTCAACGTATTTTCCGACCGGGAGACGAAATTAAATATAAGATTACGGTAACAAAGAATCCAGGGAGTTAACAATTATGGCTATAATGAAATTATTCAAAAAAATATCCTCGCTTGCAACTATTATCGGTTTAATAGTTGTGAATCTCGGCGTCAGCCCACAACCGGTAAGTGCAGAAACCATTACTATTTCTTCAGCTGTGACAACAAAAAAAGGTGAAAATTGGAAAGGTAAGGATGTTACAGTAGCAAGTGGCGGAAATTTGGTTATTGGTGGTGGAACTCTTATTAATGGCGCTTCTCTAGAAATAAACAGTTTGACTGTGGAAGAGGGTGGAAAAGTTACTTCTCAACCTGCAGGTTCAGATGGAAAGGTA
>PEVO01000006.1:12202-12822 GCA_002780235.1 Candidatus Berkelbacteria bacterium CG06_land_8_20_14_3_00_43_10 | reverse complement strand
TGGAATGGAATTTGGGCTCCCATCAGTGGTGAAGTAGGGATGTGCTTTAGCAAGGATTTTGGTAGTGTCGAAATCCCTAGCGCGCCAGGAAAATCGTGGCAAATAAAAAATATAACGGTTAATGACGGTTACGGTTCTGGTTATTCATATATTTGTTATTTGGGCGGTATCGATGCTTCAGTTAAAAGTTATTCGATAGAATTAAAAGGTTCTGCTTCAAATAGGGGAAGTGTGTTTTCGGAAGATGTTGCTTTTACAATGATTCCAATTAAAGAACGACTAGGAAAATATTATCCTACTAGAGAAGCTCCTAACCTATTCCCCAGCGAAGCCGATGCGCTTGCGAAGCCTATAAAAAATAGGTATTCTCTTCAAGCTAGTTATACATCTTCCCCTAGCTACCCCGATTTAGCTTTTAACAGGATAGATTATTTTGGTAGTAAATTTTTAGAAATAGATGATGAATATTCTTGCACGCCTGGGTCAATTGGTGACATTTTTGATCCTTCTGATGATGATTGCTATTCTGTTTCAGAAAATGATGTTTATGGAATGGTAATAAGTAGTATTAATTATACTGGCTGGAGTGTAACGCCAAGTGTTAGATTAAAAATTTCAGG
>PEVO01000006.1:11373-11515 GCA_002780235.1 Candidatus Berkelbacteria bacterium CG06_land_8_20_14_3_00_43_10 | reverse complement strand
TGGAGATAATATTCATGCAAATGGTGGAATTGGTGGTGGCGGAGGGGGGAGAATTGCGATCTATATGACGCAAGCAACACCAGTTGGCACTCATACTATAACTGCATCTCATGGTCCAAATGGTATGGTTGCGCCAGATGGG
>PEVO01000006.1:10756-11284 GCA_002780235.1 Candidatus Berkelbacteria bacterium CG06_land_8_20_14_3_00_43_10 | reverse complement strand
TTCGCAAGGAAAAGTTGAAAGTTATACTTTTTCTGATGTGCAGGCAGATCATACGATATCGGCGACATTTAGTGAAAAACCACCCGAAGTTGTAAATCTAAAATTGACTGATAACATAACAAGTATCTTTAATCCGAATGCCTATAGTTGGACGGGAAGCGATCCAAATATTGTATTGAGTAGTGATAGTAACCCACCGCATCTCAAATTTGATCTAAATCCTACGCTCATAACGCAAGAAATCAGTCTTACGTTAAAAATTAACGATAATGCATGTGCAGATAAAAATATTTCCGGAGGAAATACGGCAACAGTTGAATGGGAAGATTCCGTGAGAAAGATTACATCGGTATCTTCTGATGCAAATGGAGGATTTGAGGGAATCCAAGTCATGTGTCCGATCACAATAGAGGGGGATATAGGATCGTCGTCGGGATCGGTGAAGAGCGGGAAGATAGAAGTCAATGGTCCGGCGGTTGCAGTTGCATCAGGTGATGTTGATTCAACTATCACGGGCGATGTGGTAAA
>PEVO01000006.1:8161-10710 GCA_002780235.1 Candidatus Berkelbacteria bacterium CG06_land_8_20_14_3_00_43_10 | reverse complement strand
ACGATCGCAAAAACCGTTGCATCTCTCATTGGTGAAGCAAAAGAATGGGATTCCCTTATCTCGAATGATCTTCAAAATGGTGGTGAGATTCCACTTGTATGGAAAAAATCAGGCGATTTTACTCTTAATGGTTATTACCAAAATTCAGGGACGATTATTGTCCCAACAGGGAATGTTACGCTTGGCGACTTCCGTGGGTCAGATAAGCCGATGGGAATTATAGCCCAAACGGGAAATGTGAGTATTATTAAATCTGCTGGCTCTGCAGATGAAAGTATGGATAATGTAGGTATCTATGCGCCAAACGGCACGGTTACAATTAATCTACAAGGTTTTAAGAGTTCCTTTTACTTCAGCGGAACAATTGTTGCAAACAAAGTCGAGATAATTCCGAGCGCAGGCGATGTGGGCGGTTCCATAACTTGGTCATCGCAGTTTGCAAAAAGTCCGCCACCGGGTTTTACCGATATCATCTCGCTATCGACAATATGGGAGCGGGCGCCGGAGTAGAAACAGGTATTAAGTATTATGAAGTATGTATTATGGGTAATACAAATCAAATATAAGAGATTGCTTCGCTGGGCTCGCAATGACCAAGAAAATATTTTTTCAATAGGATAAAAAATCAGTTTGTTGACAGCGACTATAGTAAGTGTGTATACTGGTAAGGAACATAAATAGGAGGGGAAATGACTGATGATATATCTGCGCCATCGGTGAGTCCGTACCAAAATGCCGGCGCGCATAGCGAACAAGAGGCGTTTGTTAAGCATATCAACGATAAAGAATCGGACGGATCTGTCGATCCACTCGGTATTATTTTTGCGGGCGCAGTCGTTGCAGTTGTGGTAATAGAGTTCTTTGTGAGTCTGATGCTCACCGGTGGCGCACAAACAAAAATCGATAGCGCTACACGGGAGATAGATAATCAAAATAAAATACTTCAGTCTCCCGATCTGCAAAAAACACAAAAATACGCAACCGATCTTGCCGTGGGGATAAAGTCGTATAATACACTCAAACAAACAGATAGGGACTACGACCCTGTATTTAGCGAAATTAAAAAACGTGTTGTCAAAAATACACGCCTCAAAGCATTCTCTTTAGACGAAAAGGGTGTCGTTAAAATGGATGCAGAAGCGATCGGCTTTGCCGATGTTGCGGGGTTTTTAGCATCGTTTAAAAATGCTACGCCACAGGTGTTTACTAATGTTGAACTTGCGTCACTGACCTTTAGCGATAAAACAAAAACATTTTCTGTAACAGCAAAATATACACCCGTTCAAAAACAGCAAGCGACCGGTGCGGGTTCATCGGGAACGACGATGTCGCCATCCGCAATCGGAACACCAGCAGGTTCACCCGCAGGTGCGACCGCGCTACCCACAACGCAACCCTAAGGAGCGCAATGACCAAACAACATCAAACACTCGCAGTCGCCGGCGCAACAATTGTATCTATTGTGCTTATCTACTTTGGCATTATGCCTAAAATGAACGCACTCAAAGGATTAACAATGCAAGCGCAGGCAAAATCGCAAGAAGCAGATGTCCTGACTGCGCAAGTAAATGATCTAAAAAAGTTTTCCACAGAATTAACGCAAAACGCAGTATTGTTTAACACACTCAAAGTCGCACTGCCTGCGGAGCCAAAGATAGATGAAGCGTTTATTATGATCAATGAGATTGCACATGCATCGGGAGTAGAACTATCAAATGTGCAACCAAAATCAAACAGCGCTGGTGCAGGGGACTTGCAACTTTCACTGTCTGCAACCGGTGATTTTGAATCACTGATACGATTTACCCAAAACTTACGGTCAAATCAGCGCCCTACCATTGTTAAAAATGTATCGATATCGGCAAAAGCAACCAGCGATACAGGCGATGGACAAAAAACAACGCAGCTATCGGGGTCGTTTGATATCGCCATGGCGACAAGCGCACAAGCGCAAACGACTGCATCGGGAACGTCAACAACAGGGGGCGGGGATAATGCTGCGGGTGCATCCACCCCAACAACTATGCCGTCAAGCACAAATGAGGCGCTATGAAACGCACAGAAATAATTATCGCAGGTGGTGTGTGTGTCGCGCTCGTTGTTGGCTTTTTCATCTATCTTGTTGTTAAAAGTAAACCAACAGCAGTTGTATCGGCACCAACGCCAACGGCAAACACCGTCAAATCAGGGTTTTTTGCAACGAAAGAAGTCAAAGATATTGTGTCGAAAAAATCATATGGTAATTTACCGATAACGGTGCCAACAGAAACTCAAAGTAATCCATTCGGCGCATTGGAGTAGGAGTGGCTATTGGACAGATCGTATCATCACAAGGAGCTTTGCTTGTAGACCAGCTTGTGCAAGCGGGGATAGTTGACGCGGTCTACGGACGTGCACTCAAAGAACGATATAAACAGCCAGACCAGATAGCGCAGTTTCTGCTCGCGCAAAATAAAGTAAAAGAAGAAGAGATCGCCAAAGCGATGGCGGTTGTGTTAAAGATACCGTTTATCCACCTCAAGGGGAGAACGCTCGACCATAGTGTCGTA
>PEVO01000006.1:0-8105 GCA_002780235.1 Candidatus Berkelbacteria bacterium CG06_land_8_20_14_3_00_43_10 | reverse complement strand
CCTGCACTTCAAAATGCGCTCAAAGAGATAGAGACAAAACGCGGGGTAAAAATACTCCTGTCGGCAACGACCACAGACGATGTTGCGTGGGCGTTCCAAGCATATACACCAAGTCAAACCCCAGCACAATCACCAGCACAGACAAACCAAACACCGGCGAGTCCGGTTGCTGTGCCACCCACACCAACGCCCCAACCCCCCCCGCAACCCGTCAGTGCGCCTCGTAGTGCCCCACCTGTCGCTACTGCCCAACCAAACCATATGCCGACACAAGGTCACGGTGAAAAAATTATCGACGAACTGTTGCGACTCGGAAAAATTGAATCAAGCGAGGTCGCGGGTCTGCGCGATCCATCTAAAACTATCGAAGATTTAGTTAATGAATTATTTAAGAAAAAAAAGATTACCGATGCAGAGTGTGCGCCACTGTTGGCGCGCGTCTACGATCTCCCGTTCATCACCCTGACACCAGCGATGATCGACCCATTGACATTGCGGATGCTACCAGAACAAACCGCCCGTGGGCTCTTTGCACTGCCATATCAAAAAACAGACACGGCACTGCTCTTTGCCATCAGCAAACCATACTTAATGACACAAGTTTCATCGGGACCGTTGCATGCGCTCACAGGTCAATTAGGCAGAGAGTTGCATCTGTATGTCACCACAAACGATGCGATAGAACAGGCACTGGGGTTATATAAAAATATCGGCAGTTCACAAAATATTAACCTGCAACAAGTGTCCATTCCGCAAATGCTCCTGCATAAGTTCCCCAAAGATATATCACAAAAATATCAAATGGTTGTTTTTGGCGCCGACGGCGCATCGAAGCTCAAGGTTGCGGCAGTCCGCCCGTTTGACCCCCAGACAAAACAAATCGTTGATTTTATAGAAAAACGAAACGGCATCTCTATCGATCTGTATGCCACAACCCCGCAGAGTTTTACGAGTGTGCTTGCTGCGTATGATAATCCTCAAGGGTATATCCGCTCTGATGGTAAGACGCAAGAAGCATCGTCAAAAATTGTCGAAATAGACTCTCTGCCGTCCGGACAAAGTCCCGATTACGGCGGTCAAACGGCAGAAAATATACCTGTTGTGGGGACAAAAGAGGTCATCGCTGTCCAGTCTGGCATGTTAAGCAAAGGGGGGATTCAAAAAGATGGTGACAACTTAGAAGAACGCAATTTAGATGTCTTTTTGGGACACGAAATATCAGATACGCAGGAGTTGGTCTCAATTGTTAAATCGGGGTTTGTGCCAAAAATGGTGGGTGCGATCCTGTCTTTTGGCGTCTATCTGCGCGCATCAGATATCCACCTAGAACCGATGCGTAACGTCTTTCGCATTCGTTATCGCGTGGATGGCGACCTTAAAGAATATATGTATGTCCCGCTCACACTGCATCCACCCATCTCATCACGCATCAAGATATTATCAAACTTAAAGATCGACGAACAGCGCGTTCCCCAAGATGGTCGTTACGATGCTGTTGCCGGCGGGCACGAATTTGATGTGCGTGTATCCAGTTTACCCACCGTGTATGGCGAAAAAATTGTGATGCGTCTACTTGATAAATCATCGGCATTGCGCACGCTCGATGAGATGGGTGTTACTGGTTCCAACAAAGACAGATTAGAAAACGAACTTAAAAAGCCATGGGGTGTTGTTATGTCGACCGGACCAACGGGGTCAGGTAAATCGACCACACTCTATGCGATTTTAAACCAAATCGCCACGCCGGGGGTCAACGTAATTACTCTGGAAGACCCGGTCGAATATGAGATGAAAGGTGTCAATCAAGTGCAAGTCAAACCAAAAATTGGTTTTACGTTTGCAGAGGGTTTGCGCAGTATCTTGCGCCAAGACCCTAACGTCATTATGGTTGGTGAGATTCGCGATGGAGAAACTGCGGAACTCGCCACGCATGCAGCACTTACTGGTCATCTGGTGCTCACCACACTGCACACCAACGATGCAGCCGGTGCCCTGCCACGCCTTATCAATATGGGTGTCGAACCGTATCTTATCACATCGGCGGTAAATGCGATCGTCGCCCAGCGACTGGTGCGCAAACTCTGTCAAACGTGTAAAGAAAAGGCAACGGTGCCCCAAAAAATTCTCGATCAAGTCACCGAGATTATGTCAGACGCACCGGGTTTTGACAGCGCAACACCTCTGCAATTTTACGGACCACACGAGGTAGGGTGCGATAATTGTAAACATGGGTATAAAGGGAGAACGGGTATCTATGAAGTGCTTGTTATGTCCGATGCGATAGAAGAAGCCGCCATCGCCCATAAACCATCGTCAGAGATAGATGCTATCGCACGCAAAGAGGGGATGATATCACTCCAACAAGACGGTATTACGAAGGCGCTCCAAGGGATAACGACACTCGATGAGATATTTAAGGTGACGTCAGACGATTGATAGTAATGATCATCTATTGACAGGGCGATAAATATGATATGATAGAAGCACAAAGAGCATGTTTAATAACTTATTGAGAAGCGAAAAATAGGGTATTTTGAGCGAAAATTAAGAACTATAAGGAAGCATAGCCAAAGTTATACTGACGAATAGTTCTTAATTTGCAGCCAAATATAAACATTCTGCAGTTATCCAATAAGTTATTAAACAGGCTCTAAAGGTAAGGAGGGAAATTTGGACCAGACACTGGATGCACAGTTAGATCAAATTATTACACTTGCATTCGAAAAGAAAGCAACAGATATAATTATTATTGTTGGCGTTACGCCGATTCTGCGTATCGATGGGCATCTTGTATCGGTTCAAAACTTTGCTCCACTGACCGATGAAGATGCAAACCGCTGGATACAGTCAACAATGATAGGAAAGCAATTCGATACATTTGTTGCGCATAAAGAACTTGATTATTCATTTTCATATCAAGATGTTCGGTTCCGCGCGAATGCATATTTTCAAAAAGGCGCGCCGGCGCTTGCCCTGCGGTTACTCCCTTCAGATATCCGCACCATCGCCGATCTGGGACTTCCCCCGGTATTGAGCCGTTTTACGCAACCGCGCCGCGGGTTTGTTATTATCGCCGGTCCAAATGGTCACGGTAAATCAACCACATGTGCCGCCATAATAGAAGAGATTAACCGCACACGGGGTGGGCACGTAATTACCATAGAAGATCCCATAGAATATATCTTCCAAAATAAAAAAGCCGTATTTTCCCAACGCGAAGTGGGGACCGACACAAATTCGTTCAACCGAGCGCTTCGCAGTGCGGTGCGCGAAGACCCCGATATTATTTTTATCGGCGAGATGCGCGATTTCGAAACGGTTGATGCTGCGCTCACCCTTGCAGAAACGGGGCATTTAGTCTTTTCGACGCTCCATACCAACAATGCAGCGCAATCTGCAGATAGAATGATCGATATGTTCCCGCCC
This sequence comes from Candidatus Berkelbacteria bacterium CG06_land_8_20_14_3_00_43_10, assembly GCA_002780235.1. GTDB lineage: Bacteria > Patescibacteriota > UBA1384 > GWA2-35-9 > CG2-30-43-20 > CG2-30-43-20. The sequence goes on along the minus strand of PEVO01000006.1, from coordinate 4,679 downwards.
TATCTGCAAGAACCAGCGCGCAAACAGTTGGCGGCGGTATTACTCGGTATACTTTCGCAGCGGCTTGTCCCAAAAGTTGGTGGTGGGCGCATTGTGGCGGCAGAGATACTTATCGCGACCAGCGCCGTGCGCTCTCTCATTCGCGAGGGCAAGGCGCATCAACTGGATAATATCATCGCAACGTCCGCTGCAGATGGTATGATATCGCTTGATAAAGTGCTTGCAGAGCTTGTGTCGCGCGGGGACATCACCCTCGATGACGGGCTGACGTGGGCAAACGACCCGAAAGCAGTTAAAGGGATGCTGTATTAACTACAATGGAAAACACACAAGAATTACATAAACCAAAAGATCTTATGAGTTATCTCCCTTTTGCAAAAAAGGTGTCTAACCATGACAAGGCGTTGTTTGCAAAAGAATCTTCTGCGATGTTATGCGCTGGTTTGCATTTAACGCAAGCGATCGCGATTTTACGCCGCCAAATTAAAAACGCCTATTTTGTAGAAGTGCTCACCACTCTAGAAACAGAGATTAAAGAAGGCAAACAGCTCTCTACTGCCATGGCGCAGTATCCGAACGTCTTTGACCGCGTTATGGTTAATATTGTGCGCGCTGGTGAGGCGTCGGGGCAGTTAGACAAGCAGTTAAAAGAACTTGGCGACCAACTGGAAAGTCAGAATAAGTTTATCAGTAAGATAAAAGGTGCGTTAGTTTACCCTATGTTTGTTCTTGTCGTTATGGTCGGCATTGGGATACTCGCAACGGTTAAAATTATCCCTGCGATACGCGGTATTATAGAATCTTCTGGTGGGCAGTTGCCGATGTCGACAAAGATAGTTTTAGGACTATCCGATTTTCTTATCAATAAATGGTATATTATTGTGCTGATTATCGTTGGCACTATCGTTGCACTGGGAGCATTCTTTAAATCGCCGTCGGGTCATGTGCTCAAAGACAGACTACTTTTGCGCGATCCAACAGGTCTCTTTAGTCGTCTCTTTATCAGCCGATTTACGCGCACGCTGGGGTTGCTTATCACCGCAGGTGTGCCGATTGTCGATGCGGTGCGCATCGTAGAAGATGTCATCGGTAATTCTGTTTTTTCTCAAAGTTTATATAAAGTAGCCGGCGAACTAGAACGGGGGATATCCATTTCGTCAGCGCTCCAAGAAGATCCTATCTTCCCCGATTACGTCATCCAAATGATGGTTGTGGGCGAACAAACGGGGCAGATGGACAAAGTATTACTCGGTCTTGCTGCGTATTATGAAGAACAGGCAAACGATAAGGTTGGCGCGTTGACAGCGCTCTTTGAGCCCGCTATCATAGTAATAATTGGTGTTGGTGTTGGTTTCTTAGTTTTTTCGATACTTATCCCCATTTATAATGCAACAACATCAAGCGCTTCATAACCTTGGGGTCGACGAGGAGGGGTAGGGGAGAGTATATAAGGAATTATTAATTTACAAATAATTAAGGAGGGTTTATGACTATTAAAAGAGGGTTTACACTTATCGAACTTTTGATCGTTATCGCGATCATCGGTATTTTAGCAGGGGTTTTGATTACGTCACTGTCGGGGCAACGGGTAAAAGCGTATAATGCAAATGCGCTGACAACGCTTGAATCAATTAAGCCAATCGCGTTTGGATGCGTCCTTGATAATAAAGAATTGACGACATATACAACTACAGACGGTGGTGGTGCAATTTGTGCAGGTATTACAGAAAATTGGCCAAGTTTAGAAACCACTAAAACGAAATGGAAATATGAGTCATTAACGTCTGTGCCAGCTGATGCGACATTTTCATATGTTGCAACAAGTGGTGTAGCAGGAACCGCCCCGACAATTACGTGTACCCAAGCTGGATGTGTAAAATCAGGGACAGGTTGGTAAATTAGTTATCAAACGTAGCTCCCTTATTTTACGATGAGGGAGTTCGTTTGCTTGGTAACAGACCTGTATGAATACATATTCTCTGATAGTCAATAAATATCGCAGACGGTTTACCTCGAGAGTATCGAGAGGCTTTACGCTCGTGGAGTTGTTGGTTGTCATCACTATTGTCGGACTACTGGCAACGATGGTTGCAATCAATGTTAATAAAGCCCGCGTCAAAGGACATGTGGAACAAGCAAAAAATGATGTTAACAGAATGGTCGTTGCATACGAAAATTATAAGGCAGAGAATCTGATTTTGCCAGATCCGGTGTTTTCTGTTGACACAAACTCGACGCTTCCAACGTGGGATCCATTTTGGTCAACGACTATTAAGAGCAAAACACTCGTCCCCCCAGATAGATCAAATATCACCTATAGTATCAAAACAAGTGCAACGGGTATTCAATACGCTATATGTGCATATGGCGATGATTTGGCTACTACCTACATTGTGGGGAAAAACAGCGATATCAACGTCAAAGCACAAGCATCTGATTGTGTGCTCTAACGATATATGATTTACCTCTTTTGGATCGTTCTGGGATTATTACTCGGTTCTTTTGCCGGTGTTGTTAGCGGGCGGTTTAAAAATGGTGGTTTACGCGCAGGTCTTACCGGGCGTAGCAGATGCGATCATTGCACACATACACTTACACCATTAGACCTGATACCGTTAATCAGTTACATCGTTTTACGCGGAAAATGCAGGAAGTGTAAAAAAAAGATCGGCGTGTCACACATCGTTTTTGAGGGTATCAGCGCGTGTGCGACTCTTGGCGTTGGGCTCTATTTTGGTTTTCATCCCATCACGGTGGTTACTATCGTCATAATCACGGGGCTCCTTATTGTTGCGGGGATAGACTGGTATACGCAACAGATCAGTGAACTGCTTATCATCATCATCGGTTTTTTTGTTCTCATGAGTGCTTTTGCCTCGCGCGATATCACCGCACACCTCATTGGTGCACTCATCGGTGGCGGTGTTCCTGCATTTCTGGTTAGTATCAGCAAAGGGAGATGGATGGGAGCAGGGGATATAGAACTGGGCGCAGTATTGGGTTTGTGGGTTGGGTCGCCTGCAATTTGGGTGGGGCTGTGGTTAGCGTTCGTTATTGGAGCGCTGTATGGTGTGGGGCTTATGGTGCAAAAAAAGGCGACCATGCGCAGCGCCGTCGCCTTTGGTCCGTTTCTTATCGTCGGTGCATATGTATCTTTCCTTTATGGAAATACTATGATACAATGGTTGTTAGGAGGACGCTGATGCGGGGATATACATTAATAGAACTTTTGACGGTTGTCGGCATCATCATATTGTTGTCGGCAACACTTCTGCCGAGCATCAACAGAGCGCGTGATAACCAAGCGTTTGGTGGTGTTCCTCAAGAACTCAAGGCAAAGCTATTAGAAGCGCAAAGTTACGCGGTGGGTCCGCCAACTGATAACAATGGGGCGATTGCGTATGGGATACATATTATTTCGAATAATCCACTTTCGTATCAACTCGTCCGCATGAGAAATGGCGCGCCAGAAGCATACACATCGACTACATACACAGAAAAAGTTCTCAAATTCGATTCTATGTCGCCAGCCGATCTTTCATATATTTGGTTTACCATAGGCGATACGGTAAAAGTTTCTTGTCAGACCGGTGCAAACTCACCCTATCCGCCATGTTCTTCAAGTCTCACACAGATACGTATCCCAATCTATTATGCATCCGGCTCGCCAACCGATGTTAAAACTGTTACAATAGATATACAAACAGGGTTTGTTAATGTCACATAACTTTGCTCAAACACACAAAGGTTTTGGTCTTATAGAAGCGCTTGTTGCAAGTGGCATTGTGGCGATGCTCGCCGCAGGGTCCGTAGCGCTCTCCGCAACAATTTTAAATAATACACGCACAAGTTACGACCAACTTGTCGGCACGCGCCTTGCCATGCAAGCGATAGAGGGTGCGCGGTGGATACGGGATAGGAATGTAAACGATGGGGTTTCGACTACAATATGGAATACGTTAATCAGAGATACGGGTTCACCACTTACAACATGTGGTACATGTACTCTCGAACCTGTTATTCCATCACGTACGTCTGGGGTATATTATTCAGACTTTGGTTCTCAAGAAATCACTGTCATGGCTGGTTTGGTCGCACATACGTTTGAGAGAAAGATAACTATAACTAAGGATCCGGCTACTCCGGATATTATGACAATTACGGTTACCGTTGATAAAAAACGACCCGATGGATCGTTCTCGCGCGTTGCAAACATTACCATGCAGTTGACAAGTTGGAAACAAAAATGAACAAAAAAGCACCTGTCCTGAAAAAATTGAACGGATTTACTCTTGTAGAAATCCTTATCGCCGGTGCAATCTTTGCAGAGACTGCTGTTGTGGGCGCGGTAACCATCGCTAATGTAACACGCACACAGGGTATTACCGTCAACGATGGGTTAAAACAAGAGGCGCTGCGTAGCACACTCGATAGAATCGATAGAGAAGTGCATATAACGAAGCATATTACCGTTAGTGAAAATGTCATATATAGCCTGCAGGGGGATGATACAACATATAAAATATATAAACAAGCAGACCCTGCGGATGCAAATCGTTATGAAATTGTACTTGAACATATATCCTCAACCGTTGCTGAAGCGGATAAAATTCCACTTACTGCTATTGGCACAACAGTAACCGACTTCACGGTAAACGGTATATCATCCGGTGAATCTA
>PEVO01000004.1 GCA_002780235.1 Candidatus Berkelbacteria bacterium CG06_land_8_20_14_3_00_43_10 | reverse complement strand
AGCTTAAATGTTAAAGAACAGACGAATTATTTATTAAATTTGGTGGCAAAAATTTGACTATACCCTATACTATTCAACTGATTGCCAGACTTAAAAATATTAGCTCCGACATTATCCGTGAAAAGAAAACAGAAGAGATTTTGCGGTTGTTTGATAGGGATATTCAGCTACGCAAAAAGAAGGAATTGATTAAGAAATTTATTGAGGAAAATTTGCCAAAGATTGGTAAGTGCGATGATGTGGAAAAAGCATTTAGTGAATTTTGGCAAAGCGAACGATCGGAAAGTTTGAAAAATATCGCCAAGGTCGAAAATATTCCCGTTGAAAAGTTTGAGAATTTAATTGGTGAGTATTTATATTCACAAAAATTACCCGACCCTCAAGAAATTGTTGATTCACTTTCTAAAGCACCAAACTTTAGAAAACGACAAGGGATTATTGACCGAATCAAAACTGCAATTCAAAGTATTGTAGATATTTTTGAGTGGTAGGGAAGCAAATTAAATAAGATGTGAAAGTGTTGTTACTAAAATTAAATCTATGCCATACGGAATTACTAAAAAAGAAATTATATTGATAAGAAATCGTGACAAAACTTGCGTATATTGTCATAAATTATTTAATTTAGAACATAGCCAAAATAGTCGTAAAGATTGGGACACTATTGAACATTTAAACCATAAGCAAGATTGGGATAGTGTTAGAAGTTATCACGAGGAGAACAAACCAGTATCGGAAATTGTTAGCATTTGTTGCTTTACATGCAATTCGAGCAGAGGATCGAAATCTTTAAACGACTGGTTTAAGACAGTATATTGTATTTCAAAAAACATTAATTACAAAACGTTTACTGATATAGTAAAAAATATATTGATAAGTATGAAGAAATTACATAAAATGTCTGTTTAACAAAAAGCAAAAAGAAAAGTTGAGGAATTAATTGAGACCCAACTACGCTAAAAGCTACGCTGGGCAAGAAAACCAGCGACACCATCCCCAAATCCCATGGTGGTGGGGCGAAGCCAGTATCATGAATCACGAATCATGTAGAATTCGAAGCGCTTTGAGGCAGATTGCTTCTCCACCCGAGGCGGATCGCAATGACAAGAAGGGTTAGCGAACTAGCGAATTAGTGAACTGGAGAACTAGCGACGGGGAACTGGATTCCGGATCCCTTCGACCTGGCTCAGGGCAGGCAAGTCCGCAATGACGGAGGGTTTGTATTGTGTAACATGTGGCAAGGTGTGTGGATGACAAAAGTGCGGGTTTTCTGATAAGATGAAGTCATGAGTAATGAAGAAATTATTAAAGCGGATGCGATTGATTATGCAAAGCGAAACAAGATTCGTATTGCTAAGGAGCTTACTGATCCGGCAATATACGCACATGGCTTAAACCCAATTTCTGTATTTATGGCAGGATCACCCGGTGCTGGTAAAACAGAGTTTTCAAAAAATTTAATCCAAATACTAGAGGGAGACAAAGAGCGTAGTGTTGTAAGGATTGATGGCGACGAAATCCGTCCACTCATACCAGAATATACTGGAAAGAACTCTTATCTGTTCCAGGGGGCTGTTTCACTTATAGTTGAAAAGATGCATGATCTTGTATTGCACAATAAACAATCTTTTATTCTTGATGGCACATTTTCTAAATATGAAAAAGCGGTTGATAACATTGTGCGTTCTTTAGTCAAAAAGAGAACTGTAATTATTTTTTATATCTACCAAAGCCCGGAGATAGCTTGGAAGTTTACCAAAGCAAGAGAAAAGATAGAGGGTCGGAACATCCCAAAATCAGCATTTATAGAACAATTTCTCGGTGCGCGAGATGTTGTTAACCGAGTTTCGGTAGAATTAGGCGATAAACTGGCTATATTTTTGGTAAAAAAAGACTTTGAGAAAAATTCAGTAGAAAATATTATTAAACTAAATGAAGATACTAGGCATATTGACGAATATATGCAAAAACATTATACTAAAGAATACTTAGAGGAACATTTATGAAGATATTTTCAATCAATCAAAAAACCGGCAACAAATATAAATCAGGACGATTTTCTGATTTTTTTTTAAGTGCACCGGAAAAAGAGAAAGAAATTGTCTTAAAACAAGCCGCTCTAAAATCTAATAAAGATCAACAAAAGTTAGTAATTGAATCTCGACTCAAAATAAGGACGAACTAACTTTTATCTCATCTTTAACCCTCCTATGGAGCGTTCTCTATCAAACCGGCATCACTTTCCCCAAATCCCATTCTGATTTAGAATATATTGGAGTTGATGAGATGTAATCAATCCTGCCAAAACAAATTAAATAATATTTATGAAAAAACTCTCAACTCTAGGTACCATCGAATTAAACTCGCTTTTCCTGCGAGCGCTCGATTTAATGGAAAATAGTAACAGAAATATTTTCATTACTGGTCGGGCGGGCACAGGAAAATCAACACTTTTAGAATATTTCCGGGCTAAGACAAAAAAGAAAGTGGTTGTTCTGGCACCTACTGGTGTGGCAGCGGTTAATGTCGCCGGAGAAACGATCCACTCTTTTTTTCGCTTTAAACCAGATATTACTATGGAAAAAATAAAGAGAAAATCGAATAAAAGCAATAGTAAAAGTATTTATCATAAAATTGATGCCATAATTATTGACGAAATTTCTATGGTACGGGCAGATCTATTAGATTGTGTTGATAAATTTCTGCGTCTTAATGGCAAAAATGAAAAGATTGTTTTCGGTGGTATCCAAATGATATTTATCGGTGATCTATACCAGTTACCACCGGTTGTAACTCCGCAGGAGCAGGAGATTTTTCGCGGATACTATCAAAGCCCCTATTTTTTTGATGCTCATCTTTTTAGTAAGTTAGAGATGGACTTTATTGAACTCGAAAAAATATATCGTCAGAAAGATCAAAGATTCATCAAACTATTAAATGCGATTCGTAATAAAACAATAACTCTGCAAGACATCGCTAAATTTAACGAAAAGTTCGATCCTAATTTTGAGATAAAAAATGATGATTTTTATATTACTCTAACCACTACTAACCAAATGGCGAAGGAATTGAATGAGATTGAGCTTAAAAAAATAAAAACCAAATTATATCAATTTCAAGGCAGTATTAATGGCAAGTTCGACCTGAAAAATTTGCCAACCGATATAGAATTACAGTTAAAAGTTGGGGCACAGGTGATGATGCTAAACAACGATAAACAAGGGCGTTGGGTTAATGGCACGATGGCGAAAGTTGCTGATATTAAGCAACATAAACAAACGGGCGAAGATATAATAATCGTTGAGAAAATTGATGGAAATATTGTAGAGGTAACCGTAAATACATGGGAAATATTTCACTATCAATACAATCAAGCGATAGGTAGATTGGAAACTGAAATCATCGGCACATTTACTCAATATCCGCTCAAGTTAGCCTGGGCGATCACGATCCATAAAAGTCAAGGAAAAACATTTGATCGGGTAATTATCGATATGGGTCGAGGTGCGTTTGCCCATGGTCAAACCTATGTTGCGTTAAGTCGCTGTCGAACATTATCCGGAATTATCCTCAAAAAACCATTAAAGCTATCTCATGTTTGGCTTGATTGGCGTATAGTTAAGTTTATAACTAATTTTCAATATCAAAAATCACAAATCGAATGTTCGCTTGATAAGAAAATTGATTTGATTAAAGAGGCGATTAAAAACAAAACAAAACTTCAGATAACCTACCTAAAAGCACAAGATGTCAAATCAAAACGGGTTATTATGCCAAAATATGTTGGCGAAATGGAATATTTAGAAAAAACATATCTTGGTGTTGAGGCACACTGCTACATGCGAAATGAAGACCGAGTTTTTCGAGTTGACAGAATTTTAGAAATTGATAGAGTGTCAGAATAATCAAACTAATACTTATAATGTAAAAGTCATCCCACTTCGCCCCAATCCCTTGACCTCCTTGCCCTGACCTCGTAGGTCAGGGATAGCATCATTCTTGACCTTTTTCAACACACCTCGCCCGCCTGCCATGACAGGCATTGTCGGGCAGGTAGGTGTGTTGTACGGCTCAAGATTTAGAATAACCGGGACACCGTCCCCAAATCCCGCGATGAGCAAAGCCACGCGAAAAAACACGAAAGAAAATAATCGCGAAGTGAATAAAAGGGTAGAAAGGCGGACTAGCTAATTAGTGAACTGGAGAACTAGCGATTAAGTTGACAAATGAAAGTGGGGCGACAAATAGGAGGATGATATGGTAATATATTCTTATGATAAAACTCTCAACTCTAGGTACCATCGAATTAAACCCGCTTTTCCTGCGAGCTCTTGATTTAATGGAAAATGTGGCGAGCTAGGGGACGGTTCTCTTTTACCCTGAACATTAGTATTTTCTGAATATTTGCGCATATCAACCAAAATAAAAACCATCAAAGAGGAAAAAAAATAGCAATCGTGAAAGTAATCCCACTTTGCCCGCCACCGGTGTTAATATAAATCGCGAACAAACACGAAAACACCAAAGGGCTGGATTCCGTGTCCCTTCGACATGCTCAGGGCGGACAAGCACGGAATGACAAGTTTTACGATAGATTGCTTCGCAGTAGCTCGCAATGACAAGGAGAGGGTAACGATAGGACTAATAGGAGGGATAGGACTTATGGGATGGATAGATGAGAGATGGACTGGATTCCCGTTTGCACGGGAATGACACAAAGACACGGGAATGATATTTATGGGTAGTAACAACACGAATATATCATCAAATAAACCATATAGTGATACTTTTATACTTTAAAGTATAAAAGTGAGTGACGTATATATTTTAAAGATATTTTGGTTGGCAGGGGATCGATTAATATGCGCAAGTATGGTATAAATCATATATATGAATACATTTGATACATTGTATACAAAATTAAACCCCGAACAAAAAAAAGCCGTTGATACTATTGACGGACCGGTTTTGGTTTTAGCGGGTCCGGGGACGGGCAAAACGCAGGTGCTGGCGCTGCGCATAGCGAATATACTTAAAAAGACGCAAATGAATGCGTATAACATACTGTGTCTGACGTTTACAGAAAGTGCGGCACACGAAATGCGGGAACGGTTGACATCGATAATCGGGACATCTGCCTATGATGTTGCCATACATACCTTCCACGGTTTTGCCAATAGCGTGATACAAGAGTTCCCGTATACGTTTAATTCTCAACTAGGAGAAGAAGGGGAGAGCGAGTTGGTGAAATACACCCAACTGGATGATTTTTCTCGGTTTAAAATTATCGAGGATTTGCTCACCAAAAACCATTGGGACCACCTGACCCCACTCAAAAACAATCTTATCCATTTACAACAAATAGCAAAACACCTGCAAGAGTTTAAGAGAGAACGCATTGCGCCCGCGTTTTTAGAAAAAAAGGCGCAGGAGCAGATTGCACAGTGCAACGCTCTTTTTGATGATGAAAAAATTACCAAAACAAAAAAGGCGAGTATCGATATCGAGATTCAAAAATGCAAACGCACACTAGAACTCTGCAAACTCTATTCACTCTATGACCGTGAACTCACGCGCGCATCGCACTATGACTTTGAAGATATGATCAACTGGGTTGTTGACGCGCTTACAAACGACCCCGAGTTGGCACTTATATACCAAGAAAAATACCAATATATACTGGTTGACGAGTATCAAGATACAAACAATGCGCAGCTAGAACTGTTGCGTCAGTTAACCAGTTTTTACAAAGATAACCCTAACTTGTTTGTCGTGGGCGACCAAAACCAGAGTATCTACCGCTTCCAAGGTGCAAGTAACTATAATATAGAACAGTTTAAAGCGCGATACAAAAAAGCACAGACCGTAGCACTCACGACAAACTACCGCAGTGGACAGGGGATCATTGATGTGGGAAGTACGCTTATCCAAAACAATCATACGCAGGCACAGCAAGCGGCATTTTTACCTATCAAAACAAAAGTCGATGTTACCGTATATCTGCATGCGCACCAAGAGGCGTATGAGATTGCATGTGCGATTAAAGAACGCATTAAACATATAAAGCCAAGTGAATGTGCTGTACTGGTACGACGCAACGACCAGATTGCAGATTTTGTCCATGCACTGAGTTTAGAAAAAATCCCGTTCCAAGTGATAAAAGGGGAGCGCGTGCTCACGCACCCGTTTGTGGAAAAAATACTTTTGCTTGCGCACGTTATTGTCGACCCAAGCGACCCCGTTGCCTTTGCACAATTATTTTATGTCTATCGTGAACATTTTTCACTGCGCGATGCCGATATCATTAAAAAAGCAACGTTTAAAAAAACAAAGATAATCGGACTCTCTGCTGACGGCAAAAACTTTTTGCAAAAAATAGATGATGTTGCAACGCAGATTCATGAACTGCCACTAGCAAATGCGTTTATTATGATACTTGATACGTTTGATATTTTAAAAAAAGCACTCGCATCGGCAAACCGATTAGAAAAGTTGACGTTGCTCAAGGCGCTCTATAACAATGCAAAAGAAGAGACGGGGACGTTGCCCCAATGGTTAAAAAAACTACATGCAATGCGTACGTATAATTTAGATATTGCCAGTGAACCGATTGTCTACGGGCAGGACGATGCGGTAGTTATATCGACCGTCCACCAAGCAAAAGGGAAAGAGTATGACAGCGTATATCTTCCGCAACTCCACCAAAACATTTGGAGTAAGGCAAATAGAAGTATTTTCTATATACCGACGCTTAATGCAAAACATGATGAGCACGAGGTGCAGATACAAGAGGAACGACAGTTGCTGTATGTCGGTATCACGCGTGCAAAGGTAAACATGCATATATCATACGCGGAGTTGGAAAAAGAACGAACGATAACCCCATCGCGCTACCTACAAGAACTTCCCGAAAAGACAGATGTGATACACAAAAATGAACATGTCGAAAATACAATCCAGCGCATCGTTCATCAATTAGCGCCACTACCACCGGTATCGTTTTCTCAAATAGAAACGGCGTGGATAAAAGAGATTGTTGCAAAGCAGGCATTGAGCCCAACCGGGTTTACAACCTATAAAAATTGTCCCAAAAATTATCTGATAAAAAATATACTGCGTATCCCGCAGGTTAAAAGCGCATCACAATCGTACGGAACGGCGATACATACCGCCCTTGAACACTTCTTTATCGCATTCCAACAATCGGGTATTATACCCTCACAAAACGATATGATCGCATACTTTCACACTGCGCTGGAGAACGAATATCAACTAACCACCGTTGATAGAAAAAAGTTTATCCACGACGGAGAGATTCTTTTGCGACACTATTATACCGATCGATCTGCCGAGTTTACAATGCCGATACATACCGAGTATTCGTTTAGAAAGGTTTCTTTAGATGGGATACCGCTGTCTGGAAAGATCGATAAAATTGAATGGATCAACCCTAAAGAAAAAACGGTACGAGTTGTTGACTATAAAACAGGTCATGCAAAAACGCGCAATGCTCTTATGGGGCTTACAAAGGATAACGATACGGATTATCTGTACCAACTAAAGTTTTATCAGCTGTTATCGGAACTTGACCATTCGTTTTACCTTAAGTGGAAAATAGGGGAGAGTGCGCTGGAATTTTTAGATAGCGAGGGGAAGTTTAGCAGGCAGTCGTTTACGTTTAACCGCGCCGATATGGATGAATTGAAACAAGAGATTAAAGATGTTTGGGATAATATCCAAAACCTCAAATTTAAACATAACCCCGATACAAAATACGGGTGTGAATTTTGTGAGATATTTGAGTAAAATATTTCACAAAATTGTAAAGAAATATATCTTTCAGAACCAGAATAATTTTTCTCCAGCGGAAAAATTTTCTTTTACCTCGATTCGCTGACTTCGTTATAACTCAGACCAATCTCATCGAATCTGCGGGATATTCTTTAAGATATATTGCTTTACGATCTGTTTGATCTTGCGCTATTTAGTTGTATGCACTATTGTAGTATCACTATGTCACATTTAGTTTTTGATATCGAAACAGCAGGAGAAGATTTTGATGCAATGGATGCGCTGACACAAGATGCGCTTGCGCATTGGGTAGAAAAAGGCGACACCCAAAAACTTCAAGAGATAAAAGATAAAACCAGTTTATCACCGCTTACCGGCGAGATTGTTACTATCGGTGTCTATGATGTAGAAAAGAAAAAAGGGGTGGTGTATTTCCAATGTCCCGATAAAAAAGTTGAACCGTTTACCGAAGGTGAAATCGACTATAAACCATGCACCGAAAAAAGTATGTTGGAGCAATTTTGGCACGGGGCGTTGCGGTATTCTGCGTTTGTTAGTTTTAACGGCAGAATGTTTGACGCACCCTATATGATAGTTAGATCTGCAATACATGGTATTAAACCGACGGTCGATTTAATGTCGAACCGCTATTTGAGTAAACAATGGAATAGCGCTTTACATATTGATTTATATGATCAACTGACATTTTATGGAGCATCGAGTTCTAAAGGAAGTCTGCATATGTGGACGCGTGCATTTGGCATCACAAGTCCAAAAGTGGATGGGATGAGTGGCAAAGATGTCGGGGCGTATTTTAAACAGAAAAAATATCGCGAGATAGCCCAGTATAATGCACGCGATCTTGGTGCGACCGCGCAGTTGTTTGATTACTGGAATAGATATATTAAACCGTAGATCGGTGTGTAGAAATGCGAATACTCGTCAAAGTCAAAACAAATGCAGGTGCTGAAAGTGTAGAAAAAATTGATGATTCTCACTATAAGGTATCTGTAGGAGTTGCACCAGAAAAAGGAAAAGCGAATAGAGCGGTTACGCGCGCACTTGCAGAGTATTTTGACGTCACGCTCGATTGTGTTGAGATAAAAGCGGGACATGCAAGTACGAGTAAAATAGTCACCATTCAATCAAAATAAAACTATGGCAACAACAATTATCTGCCCTTATTGTAATAAGCAAGTTGAACTCTCTCAAGCGTTAACTCACGAGATACGATCTGAGGAGATAGAAAAAGCAAAACAGACTATGACACGAGAGATTAAGCAATCTTTTGAGTTAGAGATAAAGGATAAAGAGAACGAAGCGCGCGAGGCGAAGCAACGTAACGAAACATTGATGAGCCAAATTCTGGAACTTAACACAAGCATGCGCAGTATGAAAACACGTGATGAACAGCGCGCGCTTGAACTTGAAAAACAAGTTGCGCAAGCACAGGAAAGCGCAAAACAAGAGGCGCTGAAAAATGCAAGTGATGAACATCGTATGAGACATTTGGAAGATCAAAAGAAAATCGATGACATGCAAAAATTGATCGAAGAGTTAAAACGCAAAGGACAACAAGGATCAATGCAGACACAAGGTGAAGTTTTAGAACTTGATTGGGAACAAGAATTACGCACACAGTTTCCCTACGATTCCATCAACCCTGTTGGCAAAGGTGTGCGGGGCGCAGATGTGGAACATATTGTAAAAACACCTATGGGTAACATTGCTGGAACAATTCTATGGGAAAATAAACGAACCAAACACTGGGACGATAAATGGATTGATAAATTAAAAGCAGATCAACGATCAAGTAAAGTAGAGGTTGCGGCGCTCATTTCGCAAGCACTTCCAACGGGAAGCACCAAAGAAATTATCAACATTGAAAAAGTCTGGGTAACAAAGTATGCTCATGCGCTCCCGCTTGCACATTTACTACGCGATCAGTTACTTGCTGTGGCGAAGCAAAAGGCTATTGCAAATAATAGTAATGACGATGCAACGCACTTGTATGAATACATGACGAGCCATATATTTACGCATCAAATTGAGGCGATTATAGAAGTCTATCTGGGGTTGCAAGAACAGATTGTCAAAGAACGAGCAGCGTTTGAAAAGCAATGGGCGCAACGGGAGATGCAAACTACCAAACTCTATAAATCGCTCTTTAGCATGTATGGTGGTTTAACCGGTATTATGGGACAAAGTATGCCTCAAATAAAAGGACTTGAACTATCAGAATTGGGAGGGGGTGAGGATCCCTCCGATACTCCAAAATTGCTGTAATAAGTTTTATATGACATTGACTATTATACTTTACTTTGATAAAGTATACGTATGAGAAATGAGTTTGTAAAAATTGATGGAAGGAAAAGGGGACCAACAAGTATTATTCTTGCCGGAATTCACGGCGATGAATTTTGTGGCGTTGAGGCAATAGAAAAAGTATTAACTAATCTTAGAATAGAACGGGGTTCTATTTGGTTTGGACTTGGCAATCCACGTGCTCTAGAAAACAATATACGATATACCGAATGTAATTTGAATAGAATGTTTAATAGTGATGATATCCTCTCAATAAAAGAAAAGCGAAGTTACGAATATACGCGCGCTCAATTTCTCAAAAAATATTTTGTACAAGCCGACGCACTTCTTGATATACACGCAAGTTCTATTCCAAAGTCAAAGCCGTTCGCTATCTGCGAGAAAAATGCACAAGCGATAGTGGAATATCTCCCTGTTGATCGTGTTGTTTCCGGATTTGATAAAGTTGAACCGGGTGGGACAGATTATTTCATGAATAGTATTGGAAAAATTGGAATATGTTTAGAATGTGGTTATATAAATAGTCAAAAATCAATTGCTGTTGCTGCAAAAGGTATTATTGCCTTTCTTAAAGCACAAGGTCACATAATCAATGATATTAGTCATCGAAAACAATCATATATTAAAATTTATGACCTCTACATCACACGATCAAAGACATTTACATTATTTAAATATTTTGATGATTTTGAAAAATTACCATCGGGTTATATAATTGGTCGAGATGGGAATATTGATGTTATTGCAGATAGAGAGTGTGTTATTCTTTTTGCTCGCAGTTGTAAAAAAATTGGTGAAGAAGCATTTTTGCTTGGTGAAAAGAAAAGCAGTCTTGGATTCTAATTCAAGACTGCTTTAACGATGATACTATCTATTTCTACATAAGCAGCTTTTTAAGGCCTGTAAGTTTTCTACCAAGAATCACTCTTCCGTCGTTATGATGGTAGGAGGCGATTACCTCATATCAAAGTCTTTGAGTATACCAAAGATATGTTATCGATGGTTCTGGAAATTGGCGAGTACGAACGACACCATATGTCAATTGCCTTAAAAGAAAATCGTCGAGCCGTCGCGCAATCATCATTTTTGCGATATGACGACCTCTATAAGATTCCAATACACAGAGATCGTCTTGATATGCTACGGTGGTGAGATTTTGAGTACAACTCACAAAGCTCAATGATATGCCAAGTTTCGTCTCAAGATCAGTTACAGTCACCGGGTACCCGAGACAAAAACCTACAACTCTATCTGAGTCCATAGCAATCCAGCTTGACGCATCTGGTGTTATATTATTATACAAATCAGATATGACTTGCTCTCTTGACCAAAAATCAACGAGTGGTTCTCCACAGTGACGATATTTCCATGACGCCAGTAGAGACATGTCTGACTTTCCCCAATATGTATGACATCCAGAACATTGTAACCATTCGTTCCAGGGCATATACGCAAATACATCGCGATAACATTCGACCAACTGTGATGTCCGATAATCATTTCCATTAAATGGCGAATATCGGATTACCGAAATTTTTTTACTCATCGTAGACTCCTTGTCAATGTACATGATATGAGTTTGATAATACAAACCCCCTCCAATTACGGAGGGGGTTATCTGTATGTTTTTATGTTATGAATACGCCAACATCAAGATAGTCCTCTCCGCGATTGGATAGAATTGTTTTGATGAAATTTATGAATAATTGCTCTATAGCCACCTTCTTTTCCATTGAACCATTTTGCAACACGTGCAATAGTCGTTGAACTAAGACCCGTTTCTTTAACTATAGTTACATAGGGAATCTTTTGTGCAAGCATTTCTGCAGCTTTAAATCGGCTTGAAAACTCCATAATTTCTTTCTCCGTCATGAGATCACGCAAAAAATGCCTCGCATCACTTTCTGAATCAAGGGAAAGAAAAGCATGTATTAGTTGTGAGAATTCTTTTTTATTCCAATCCATGTCAGTACTTTATCATACTAAAGTATCCTTGTCAAGAGGGCAATTCGATGTATAATGGTTATATGGTAATTCTCATCGTACTTGCAACGGTTATCGCAACAGTGTGTGGCGGGTTGTTTGCGATGCGATTTAAAGATAAGCTCCATCTTATTTTGGGCTTTAGTGCCGGTGCAGTTATAGGCGTTGCATTTTTTAATTTACTGCCCGAATCACTTGAACTGGGAAAGCAGATCTATTCGCTCTCGTTTATCACATCGATTGTTGCACTTGGATTTTTGGTATTTATGATGCTCGACCGCCTGTTATCATTCCACGATCACAGTGAGGATTGTGATAACAAACGCCATAATGGAAGACTTGGCGCTGGTAGTTTATCTCTGCATAGTTTGCTTGATGGCGTTGCGATTGGATTATCTTTTAATGTATCGCAATCGGTCGGTATTATAGTTGCGATCGCAGTTTTAGCACATGATTTTTCTGATGGCATCAATACGGTCGGCATGATACTTAAATCTAAAGGGTCGCGAAAAGAAACGTTTGTGTGGCTAGGTATCGATTCTATTGCACCTGTTATTGGAATTATTTCGACATATTTCTTTACGCTGTCGCAAACGTCCCTGGGGTTGTTGCTCGCACTTTTTTGTGGATTTTTCCTCTATATTGGTGCGAGTGATCTGTTACCAGAAAGTCACCATGGACACCCTGCGCGGTGGACATCGCTCACCACACTTATGGGTGCGCTTTGTATCTACATTGTTGTGCGGTTCGTATCATGAACATTCCTATTCTCTTTGAGGACGACGATATACTCTGCGTTGATAAACCTGCGGGTATAGAAACAACAACCGGACCAAGTGGTAACCAATCTATTGAATCACTATGTGGACAAAATAATATAGAGCGTGGCGGGATTGTACACCGCCTTGATAAAGATACATCGGGGGTATGTATTATTGCGAAAACCCCCCACGCATATGCATCGCTTAAAAAACAGTTTGCAGACCACGCGATTATTAAAAAATATATAACTACGGTGTACGGCGCCACGCCAGAAAAAGGTGATATCGGAACATATATTGTACGCGATCCCAAACGTACACAAGCGATGCGGGCGCTAACGTATCCCACGGGACTGGAGCGTGGGATACCACGCTTGGCGATCACGCATTATACAAAAATAAAGGGTTGGCATCACGAACATAGTGATATATCACTATGTGAAGTACGTATCGAAACCGGCAGAACACATCAGATCCGTGTGCACATGCAATCGATAGGTCACCCTGTTTTAGGCGACGCGATGTATTTCTCTAAAACATCTCGCGAATTATCGAAAAAATTGGGTATAGATCGACAGTCCTTGCACGCACAGGAGTTGACGTGTATACACCCGACAACAGATGAAACGATAACCATCACCAGTCCGTTACCTAAAGATCTTGAAAGTATTCTCACTTCATTAAGTATGAATAATATATATATTCTAGTAGGACCAAGCGGAGCAGGAAAAGATTATTTATTAGAAAAGTTAATTGCTCTACAGCCTGATCTCTACGTCATTCCGTCATATACAACCAGAAAACCACGAGTGACTGAAGGAATACGTCCGTATCAATATGTTACAGAGCTTGAATTTGAAAAGGCATGGAAGGCAGGGAACATACTTGAAAAAGTAGTCGAACATAAACATTTGTACGGAACAGACAAACATGCTATCGATACAGCACTTAAAAGTGGCAAAACAGCTATCACCGTTGTTGAACCTCGCGGGGTCGAATCATTTAAAAAAATATATAAAGAGAGAGTTATATCAATCTATATTGATCCGGGACCGATCGCCGATCTGGAACGCAGGATACGAACAGACCCAAACCGAGTAGGGCAAACCCAGAAAGAAATTAAAACCCGTATCGAAAGAGCAAAAAAAGAGGTGGCGTATAAAGAAACTGCGGATTTTCTTGTATCAAATACAGATGGTAAACAAACTGATGCTCTCCGTCAATTAGAACACATTATCATTGATACATCGCAGGGTCTCACAAAGCAGTAATCATCTCCTTGCGTATCTGAACACTTTTTGATATAGTAGTTGCGTGAAGAAAAAAGGATTGTTATGGCGACTATTATGGATCGCTCTTGTTATTGCAGGAGCGGTTTGGGTTGTCCAACCACGGACAAAAGGGAGTTATTTTGGCGTACTCGCTAAACGGATTGAACTTGTGCGTGGACTTGACCTTGCCGGGGGGAGCCACCTTGTCTACGAACTTGATCTCTCTAAGGTTGAATCAAAAGACAAGTCAAATTCGGTTACCGGCGTTATTCAAACTATTGAACGACGCGTGAACGCACTCGGTATTAGTGAACCAACGATCCAAGAAGGTAAAATAGGGGATACACGCACCGTGATTGTTGAACTCCCCGGACTTGCGAATACCGAGGAAGCGATTAATCTTATCGGGAAAACCGCACAGCTTGAATTTTATGAACAACCAGCCAACCCAGCGGATGCACAAGGTTCACCTGTCGAAGGTTTTGTTCCCACGGGGTTAACTGGCGCCCATTTAAAACGCGCTGACTATGATATACAAGATAAATCACAGACTGGCGGGAGTAAAGGAGCCATACAGGGTGAGCCGGTGGTAACGATAACATTTGACGGTGATGGGTCGCAACAATTTGCTGCGTTGACAAAAAAGAATCTCCAAAAGCCACTTGCAATAGTCATTGATAGCAAATTGATCTCTGCGCCGACCGTGCAATCAGTCATCGACCAAGGTAATGCGGTGATAAGTGGAAACTTTACCATTAAAGATGCAAAAGAATTGGCGGTTGCGCTTAATTCTGGAGCGTTGCCCGTGCCCATTAAACTTGTCCAACAACGCAGCGTAGGCGCGACGCTTGGATCGACGTCGATCGAAAAAAGTCTTGTTGCTGGCGTCATAGGGATACTGCTTGTTATAGTGTTTATGATTATGTATTATGGCACGCGTGGTATTATCGCTTCTGTTGCACTTCTGATATATACCCTTATCGTTGCTGCAGTTTTTAAATTTATACCCGTTACCATAACACTCGCCGGAATAGCTGGGTTGATATTATCTATCGGTGCAGCAGTTGATGCAAATATACTTATATTTGAGCGAATGAAAGAAGAACAGCGTCTGGGTAAAGCGATCCAAACAAGTATTGATGATGGGTTTCGCCGTGCATGGAGTTCAATCCGTGACTCAAACGCATCATCTATTATTACCGCGCTGATTTTGCTCTGGTTTGGATCGGGTATCGTAAAGGGATTTGCCGTGACACTTCTTATTGGAATCTGCGCATCCATGTTCACTGCGATTACGATTACACAGACACTACTTAAATTATTCATGCGTTCCAAACAAATCAAATCAATATGAAAAACCCAACACAAATTTATTCACAGATTAACACAGATAACGAGACAATTGAAAAATGTATCACATTTGTCATTCCGAGCGCAGTCGAGGAATCTCTTAGTCTGAAGGGATTTCTCCACTACACTTCGTTTCGGTCGAAATGACAATAAATAGGTTATTTTTAACAGACGCATAACAACATAATTCTATGAATATCATTGGCAGAATGAAAATTTGGTTTCTCATCTCCGGTATAACGATCTGCGCCGGAATTGCTGCAATTTCTATTTACAAACCACAATATGGTATTGATTTTACTGGTGGGTCACTCCTTGAACTCGCAGTTCCCGCGACACTGACAAAAGAGGTCGCGCATGAGGTTGCAACAGATTCAAAAATAGAAGTTGGAACAATCACCACATCAGATAATAATGTCTTTCTTATCCGGACAAAACCTATTACTGAATCTGATAAAAATGTATTTTTAACCGCGCTCAAATCAAAAGTAGGGGAGAGTGCAGAGGCGATAGAGGAACGCCGATTTGAAACAATCGGACCGACCGTATCTGCCGATCTCGTTAAAAAAGCACTCATCTCTGTGATTTTGGCATCGTTTGCAATTATTGCGTATATTGCATTTGTATTTCGCAAACTCCCCGACCACAGCCAATCATGGCGGTTTGGTATCACCGCTGTCGTTGCACTCATGCACGATCTTTTGGTCACCATTGGTATATTTACCCTAGTCGGACATTTTTTAGGATGGGAGATTGATTCTTTATTTATTACTGCGCTTCTTACGGTGATGGGTTTTTCTGTCCACGACACCATTGTTGTGTTCGACAGGATCCGTGAAAACGTGCGCCGATTCCCCGACCATAGCTTTTCTAACGTATCGAATGAAAGTGTTGTCCAGACTCTGGGGCGATCACTCAACACGTCTATGACGATCCTCATCACACTTGCCACGTTACTCTTTTTGGGCGGATCGACACTCCAACCATTTGTCTTTACACTCATTATGGGGATATTGGTAGGAACGTATTCATCAATTTTTACCGCAACTCCACTGCTTGTCGTGTGGCAAAATAATGTGGACAAAAAGCGATCGCATAAAGTATAAAACGCTTGCATTGTGATATAACTATCATGTATAATAATAAAAATCGATTGTAGGGCATTTGAGGACTTTTTAACCTTATAGAAAACGTATTAAAGAGGAGGATATATGTATATCATCATCGTTGGACTCATCGCAGGCATAGCACTCGGCTTAGTAAGTCCGTTTCACATCCCGGTAGAATTTGCACGCTACACCGCCATAGGTATTTTGGGTATTCTCGACTCGATGCTCGGGGCACTGCGTGCTGATCTGCAAGGAAAATACAGTCAGAGTATTTTTATATCGGGAATATTTTTTAATCTTATTGTCGCTGTCGCCATAACATACCTTGGTGACAAGTTAAGTTTGGATCTCTACCTTGCAGCGATTGTGGTGTTTACGATACGTATCTTTGGAAACTTAGGTACGATACGCTACTCATTTCTCGAAAGAACGATAGGGAAGAGACGGGTGCGCCAAGAGCTCGACGAGAAAGTACTCTAACTGGCGTGTAAACCTGTTACATAAAAACGCATCTGATAGGGGGGAGTGTGCAGGGGAGAGGAAGTGAGCAGGATATGTGCCCCGCCTATCAACGCTCGAGACCGAGTGTAGGGGAGAGCTCCTCTATACAATAGCCATTACAACGCGTTCCAAACCTGATAGAGTGTATCATTGATTGATTATGTGCACTCCAAAACGTCTGCATTGTGATACCATGTTTAATTGATTATATGTCGCATAAGATACATTGTGCGACATTGTAATGCTTGTATTCCAGCACTAGAAACGTACAGATATTTGAGTACGTTGTAGTGTTCTCTCTTTTTTATTCTCTATCTTCCAGTCTACGTTATATATATTTCTTTCTATTATATCTATTCTCTATCATCTACATTCTACAATCTTTCCGCCACCGCCCCCTTATCCTATCCCCTGTCCTCTTTAAAAACTTTTTATGTCGTACAATATATACCCCAGCATGTGGCTAAAACACTCCTATTCATCGGGTAGCTCTTCCATTGGTGAGATATCGTCGAGGACAACGCTACTCGTAGTCTGTGAATGTGTTTGAGTGTTGTGACCACTCCCCTGCCCTTGAGTGTGAGAATGTGGTGCCTTTCCGAGCGATTGTGCAAGAATCCCCAAGTGTGATTGTGGTTTGTCTGGAAGTATGGTTTGTGTAGGAATTACTACGGGTAATTTTTCCTCTGCATTCTCTTTTACCATCGCCTTTTGGGGAGAATCACTCCCCTTTTCCTTATTACTTGTGTCTTTTACTTCTTCAAGTATCCCCGGGGTGTAAAAGATTTCGCCTGTTTCTGGATCGCGTAGTTCAAGATACTGTTGGTCATATTGACGTGGATATTTGGGCTTGGCATCTGCTTCTGGTGTATTTTGCATCGCAAACTCGGCAGATTGGTTGATAACCTCTTCTACCTTTTCTCTATCGACAGAATACCGTGACCGTGAGAATGATATTATCTCTTCTCTATTATTACTCGTATCGGTATATGGCGGCAGAGTTACCGACGAGAACGCTGGGCTGGTAACGCCGTCTATCGCCATTTTGACATAGACATTATAGTTGTCTAAATTCACCATATCATTTGCTTCAAATACGGGTTCGAACTCTTTAATAAGTGCCGATGCATCTTGTGCACCGACACGAAACGAGACAATGGTACCCACGTTTCCAAACACCGCACTTTGCACGATTTCGGGCATCTGTGCGATATACTGGTTGGTCATGATGAGATTTAATTTGTATTTGCGCGCTTCCGATAAAATAGTCGCGAACGAATCGGTTGCAAAGTTTTGGAACTCATCGACATAGAGATAAAAGTTGATGCGCTGCGCTTCTGGAATACTCGCTCTGCTCATTGCAGATAACTGTATTTTAGTAATCATCATTGCACCAAGTAACGCTGCTGTATCCTCCCCTATTTTTCCGACAGAAAGATCAAGCAAGAGTATTTTTTTGGTATCCATAATATCGTTTAAGCTAATTGTAGATTTTGGCTGACCGACGATGTTACGAATGGTCGAACTTGATAAAAACTGCCCAACTTTATTTTGAATAGGTGCAACTGCTTCTGTCCGGAATTTCTGGTCATATTTTTCGAATTCATTAGTCCAAAAATGTTTAATTACGGGGTCGGTTATGTGGCTTACGACATCTGCGCGATATGCTTTATCGACAAATATCTGGGTGATACCGAGCATTGTGGCGTTTGGGTAATCGAGCAGTGCGATAACCGCATTACGCAGAATATATTCGAGCCGCGGTCCCCATGAATCACCAAATATCTTTTTAAATATACCGACTACCCCGGACGCAACGACAGATTTAAGATCGGGATCGACATTTTCTAATACATTAAATCCTATCGGAAAGTTTCTATCCGCAGGAGCGAAATAGACAACTTCGTGCATCCGTTCGTTTGGTATAAAATCAAGAACATGGTCGATAAGATCGCCATGAGGATCAACAACTGCCACTCCCCTACCTTGTCTAATATCATCGATGATCATATTTTCGAGTAACGTAGATTTACCTGTGCCTGTTTTGCCGATCGCATAGAAATGAAGTCCCCTATCTTTTTCTTTAATGCCAAACTTATACGTATAGTGCCTAAAGTTAGTCTGCGCAAACAGTGTTAATTCCCCTGCCGGTATCATACCTTCTATGGGTAGATTAGCCGGTGGTTCACCTTTCTTGCTCCCTGCCCATGCGATGGAGGGTGTGGCAACTGCTTCTGATGGAAGGTGGTAGATTGATGCGATCTCTTGTATATTTAGTATATACGCTCTCTCCCCTATCTCTCTATTTCTATACCGGTGCATAATTGCCGGATCCGTAACAATGAGCGAACTGCTAAACCCGTTAAGGTTGGTCATATTAAATTGCTTAAATGCACTCACAATACTGGTAACTTTGCTTTTTGCCGTCAGTTCATCATCTGAAAGTGATAGGATGCGTATTTTTGTGGTAAATCCAAGTTTCGCAACTTTTGTCTCTATCCCTTTGAGCGCAGTTTCTTCTGGACCAGAAAGTTTTATATCTTTTTTTTCTACTTTTGATGTTGTATCGGGCGGGCGTGTCGCTGTTTTAACAACGTCGCCTGCAAGCGAGATAACACCTTTCATAACTGAACCACTCATACTTGTCCCATTAGGGTTTTGACCATCACGGATCGCCTTGATATAACTGATACCTTTTTGTTGCCATGTATCTGGAACAGGTGAAAGTACCATCTGTATCCATATCTCTTCTCCGATACCAATTTTTGATAATACGCTGGTAATACTTGCAAGGGGGTCTACTTCGAAACTGTCAAACATTTTGATTGGAAAGACATCATTTTTATTTAAAAGAAGATCGGAGCCCGCCCATATGCCCGTGTGCATCTCATGTGTATAATCGGGAACTTCGGTAATTTCAACGGTGGGATATTGCGCGTAGATCTGTCCTTCTATAAAATCTTTGAGATGCGATGGGACATAGACATAAAATTTAATCGCTTGATTTTTGCTGATAATCTCAAATGAAATGCGATCTTGAACTTTTGCAGAGATATCGAGCATGCCGTGCAATGCTGCAAAAAGATTTTCTGCAGCAAGCGGACCACGTTCGTTATTTTTGGGAACCAAAATTTCGAGCAACGTAAACTGTTTATTTTCAAGTTGTGTTAAACGTTTTCTATTTTCGAACATCAACCATAACAAATAGATAATACCAAGTAACGCCCCGTATAAAAGTACTGCCTGGATTATGCGTAAAAATAATTCCATATATTCCTTAGAGTTGTCGAAGTGGTTCGTTAATACCTGCGGGAGGCGTTGACGTTGCTTTATACTGCGCAATAAACTCTGCTTCTAATTCTTGGCGTGTTTTTGTATATTTCATGATCGACAGTTGGCGTATCGCTTCGCCGAGCTCGTTGTTTTTTTGAACGGGGCTTAACACTCCGCGCAGAGAAAATGGTTTGCTGGGCGTGAGATCTATGAGCACTTTTATATATGTATGGAACGCCTCGAGATTTACCATATCATCTATGGTGACACCGGGAAACTCTTTTGCCATAAACTCCGCATCGGCTGCGCCAACACGATACACGATCATAGAGCCCGCGTTCCCGATAACCGCATCGCGAATCTTCTCCGATAACTGCGCTATATATTGATTGGTGATATTTAAACTTAAACGATATTTACGCGCTTCGGAGAGAATGGTTGCAAATGAATCGGTGGTAAAGTTTTGAAATTCATCGACATACAGATAAAAATCTCTGCGTTGATCTTCTGGTATCTTTGCACGAGAAAAAGCTGCTGTTTGGATTTTTGATACAAGTATGAGTCCAAGCAAACTTGAGTTCATATCGCCTGTTTTACCTTTTGCAAGGTTGATAAGAAGAATTTTGCCGTTGTCCATAACCTCGCGCAGATCAAATGCGCTCTTCTTTTGACCGATGATGTTGCGCATGAGGTCGTTTGTCATGAAACGACCGAATTTAGAAATAAAGTAGTTATACATCTCTGATTTATGAAAATCAGCAGTTTTAGCTAATTGCTGTTCCCAGAACGATTTAACCACCGGGTCTTTGACGCACGCGACTGCCCTATCGCGAAACGCATCATCGGTAAACAAGCGTGGAATATCGATGAGCGTGCCCCCTCCGGGCATACTCATAACCGTCAGCGCAGCGTTGCGTCCCCAGTGTTCAAACTGCGGACCCACAATGCCTGTGCGGTTTGGGTCAAATAGTTTATAAAATATCTCAAGCCATTCTGCGATGAGGAAGTCTTTTTCTTCTGGACTGTGCCATTCGAGTAAATTAAGCCCCATGGGATGATCGATGTCACCAGGATCGAACAAAATAACATCTTCTGCGCGTTCTTTTGGAATCTTTTTGAGAATTGATTCGATCGCATCGCCGAGAGGATCGATAAAACAGACACCCTTGCCCTGCGCAATGTCTTGATCAATCATGTTTTCGAACAGCGTTGTTTTACCCACACCAGTTTTCCCGATCATAAAGATGTGACGGCGTCTGTCATTTTCTTTAATACGGATGGGGGTCACCACGCCTCTATACACACTTTCACCGATAATTGTCCCTTCTGTGGGCACGTTTGGTGGTGCAGGCAGTGACCGTGATTTGAGCCATCTGATATTAGGAGTTTCTATATATCGGTTGGGAAAATGGAAGATTGTTGCGATCTCTTCTGAATTGAGTATCATTTCTGGTGCATTGGCAAAATTACGCAATGCAAAATCGGTGACGATACGCCGTTTGTCACCATTTTTTAGAATATGAAGACCGTTCCATGCTGGCGCATTAAACTGGGCAAACGACGCACAGATTGAATCACGCATGACTTGTGCGGACATTGCATCGGGAGCGACTGTGACGATGCGTATTTGTGTTTTGAATCCCGATTTACTTGATTTTTCGTTAAACGCCTTCATAAGATCTTCTTGCACGGGCGTCTGGCGGAATGGCTTTTGATTTGACTGATCTTGTTGATTGTTTTTTGCCATCGCTCCCGACATCCCTGTGGTGAGCGTATCCATCGCCGAGTGCGTTATGCGTTGACCGACACTTGTATGAAAGTAGTGTGATTTTCCATCTAAAACTTGTTTTGCAGCAGAGGTCGCATAGAATCGCCATTTATCCGATATTGGCTTAATAAGTATCTGCACAGCAGCACCGGAACCGGGACCCATCTTTGACATGGAGTTAGTAATGCCGTTGAGCGGATCTGCCTCTAGATAGCGGAAGGTGCGGATGGGAAAGATGAACCGCTTATTGAGTGTGACGGTTGCGGTGGAATAATCACCTGTGCCTGAAGAAAATATATTATGACCTTTGACCTGTTCTATGGATGCATTGGGATAAAAAGAATTGATCTGCTTTTCTACGAGCGGGGCAATAGTGCGCGAACAGGTGACATAAAATGAAATGAGATTGCTTTCTGCGACAATTTCTAGCCCGATAACTTCTTGATCTTCCATAATATGATTAAAAAAGCTGTCGTTAAATACGCTGTAGAGTGATGCGATAAACTGCTCTGCAGGCGCCATCTCTTCTTTAAAATCACGCCCTTGTTGGTTTTGCTGTTCATCATCTTTGCGCACCGTGCTCTTAGGAACGTTGACCGAGAGAACGATCGTATCTTCTAACCGTTTTTTACGTGATGTTTTAACACGAGTAAATGCACCAATCAAAACGGTGCTGACAAGGATTGCAATAATAATAAGTATAATAATAATCATTGTTTGCCTTGAATCGGTTGGGGTTCGCGTTGAGGAGCGACTGGCACAGGAGTGGCCGGTAGACTTTGTGTAAGATCTGCTTTTTGTTGATCGATTTTCATATGAGACTCGTTTATTTCATTGATAACACGTCCAATTTCTAATACTCCTCCAGTGAACGGTGCATCTCCTAAGAGAGGTATTGGCGTATTTGGAATTGATATATCTGCGATCTGTATTGGAGGTTGTAACTCCACGGCTGTTTGTGATGGATGAGCCACCGCACCCTGACCTACGAGGTCAGGGTTTAAAGGTTGAGTTGGTTGTGCGGGTGGTGTGGGGACTGCAAGTGTTTGCGGCACGCCAACGGTCTGAAGTTTTTCTGGAGCCAAAACAGGTTGAACTGGCTGTTGTTCAACGCTAACACGTGGCGTCCCGACTGGTTGTGCCATAAACCTCCTTAACTCTCTTTATTAGTATACGATAAATATAATGTAAAGTAAAACGTGTTGTGACACAACATAT
>PEVO01000033.1 GCA_002780235.1 Candidatus Berkelbacteria bacterium CG06_land_8_20_14_3_00_43_10 | reverse complement strand
GAAGGATAATTTAGAACCGCTGCTGTCCACCTACGCGGTGGACAGTAAGGTAGAGCTCATTGTAGGCGATATTTGTGATAGAGAGAGTGTCAAAAAAGCAGTAAAGGGTATCGATTGGGTGGTTCATTTTGCTGCAGAAAGTCATGTCACTCGTAGCGAAAAGGACCCGGATATATTTTACCGCACCAATGTCGAGGGAACGAAAGTGATGATCGAGGAGTCAATTAAAACCGGAGTAAAGAAATTTTTAATGATTTCGACCGACGAAGTTTATGGATCAATTAAGAAGGGCGCTTATAAAGAAGAAGATAAGTTGCCGGGCGATAGCCAAGCAAGCAGTGCCTATGCCAAATCAAAATCGTTAGCAGATGACATAGCAATGGATTTTGCCAAACAGGGCTGTCCGATCATCGTCACGCGGACAACCAATAATTTTGGACCGTGGCAGTTTCCGGAAAAGGCGCTCCCGCGTTGGATTACCAATCTTTGTATCGGAAAGAAAATCCCACTGTGGGGGGAAGGGTTACAGATCCGTGACTGGTTATTTGCACCAGAAAACGCACAAGCGATTGAGTTTATTTTAGAAAATGGCACACTTGGAGAGGTCTACAATGTTGCCGCAAATAATATGCCAGAATTAACAAATCGGTCGGTCGCAGAGATGGTATGCACGGCGATGGGTAAAGAACCAGATGAATGGATCGACCATATACCCGATCCCCGCGTAGACCATGACTTTCGCTATGCTATTGATACAACTAAATTGGAAAAACTTGGTTGGATGCCACAACGGGATCCAGAAAAGCAGATCACGCAAACGGTGGAGTGGTATACACATAATCAAAAATGGTGGAAAAAGAGAAAAGAAGAGGCAGAGAAGATCTACTGAACGTTCCCAATGTTCGTGTAGATAAAACCTAATTTTTTCATCGTCTGCGTGCCGAATATATTGCGTGCATCAACCATAACTGGCTTGTTCATGAGTTTTTTGACTTTATTAAGATCTATCGATTTAAACTCATTCCACTCGGTCATAATAATGACACAATCGGCGCCGACAACTGCATCGTAGCAATCGTTTGTAAACTGTATAGATGGATAGAGTGTGGCGATATTTTCTTGTGCGACAGGGTCAAACGCAACTACTTTTGCTTTTTCTTGAATGAGCCAGTCGAGCACGGGCAAAACGGGCGCATCGCGCACATCATCGGTCTGTGCTTTAAATGCAAGCCCCCAAATTGCTATTTTTTTACCTTCTGGCGAACCAACGAGCGCAGCAATCTTTTCTATGACCCGCAATTTAGCATGTGTATTTACATCTTCTGTCGCTTCTAAAACCGATAAGCTAACCCCGTATTGATACCCGATATCTATTAGCCCTTTGACATCTTTGGGAAAGCACGACCCGCCATAGCCCGGTCCGGCGTCTAAAAATGCATGCGCACCGATACGCTTATCAAGTCTCATACCGCGTGCAACTTCTTTTACATCTGCGCCAACTGCTTCACAGAGTTCTGCGAGCGAATTAATAAATGATATTGATGTTGCTAAAAACGAATTACTTGCGTATTTTATCATCTCCGCAGTTTTAATATCAGTAAATAATTTTGGGCAATCGTAGGGCGCATACAACTGTTCCATTACTTTTTGTGCTTGTATAGATGCGTTGCCCACAACGATTCTATCGGGGTTCATACAATCGGCGATCGCTTGTCCTTCGCGTAAGAATTCTGGATTCGAAACAACGTCAAAGGGACCCATATAGTTTTTTTTAATGATAGTAGTAACTTCATTTCCCGTGCCGATGGGAACAGTCGATTTATTAACGATAACTTTATATGATTGATCTTTTTTTGGCACCTCACCAAGCGCTTTTGCGATACTCTCTGCGGCAGCGTGCACATAGGAAAGATTAACCGACCCATCGGCATTACTCGGTGTCCCCACACCAATAATAATAACCTGCGCATCGGCGATAGCATCGCTTGCGTCCACCAAAAACGATATACGTTTTTCTTTGATGTTACGTGTCAACATCTCCCTAAGCCCAGGTTCATATATAGGGCTTTTCCCCTTTTTGAGCAACGCAATTTTATCGGCGTCAATATCAACGCATGTGACGCAATTACCACATTCTGCAAAGATAACACCGGTCACGAGACCCACGTATCCTGTTCCAATAACAACGATATTCATAAAACCTCCAGTTGTAAATAACCTGTCAAATATATCAGAGTAAACGATGATCGTCAAAATAATGCTAGAAATCGTTGAAAAACCTATCAAAATAGTCATAGCGAGGAAGTTGCAAACGACCGAAGCAATCTATGATAGATTGCCACTCCGCCCTGGGCGGATCGCAATGACATGCGGATTGCTTCGCGGAGTTTACCCCGCCATGGTGGGACTTGCAATGACAATAAAAACACTTTCCCAACAGTCTCTGTTATTTGATATTTTCTGATTTGGTAAAATAAGCAATTGTTTTTTGCAATCCTTCTTTGAGCGAGATAGTCGGTTTCCAGTTGAGCAGTGTGTGTGCCTTGGTAATATCAGGACAACGTTGGGTTGGATCATCTTCGGTGCGTGGAAGATGGGTAACTGTCGATGACGAGCCCGTAAGTTTCAGGATAATCTGAGCAAGTTCTTTAATACTATATTCATCCGGATTACCGATATTAATAGGGGATTGCTCGTTCGATTTGGCTAACCGTATAATCCCGTCTATCAAATCATCGACATAACAAAAGCTCCGTGTTTGTGAGCCATCACCCTCTATTGTGAGGGGTTTTTCTGCAATCGCTTGTTTAATAAACTGGGTTACCACACGCCCATCGTCTGGCGCCATATGCGGACCGTAGGTATTAAATATCCTTAGAATACCTGCATTGAGGGGTTTTGAGCCGTCTGGTGGGTGCTGTGCGGTCCATATGAGCGCTTCTGCAAACCGCTTGCCTTCGTCATACATACTGCGCTCGCCATATGAATTAACATTGCCAAAGTATGTTTCTGGTTGCGGGTGGATAGAGGGATCGCCGTATACTTCGCTTGTCGATGCGTGGACGAGCCGTGCACTGTGTTGGCGCGTAACATCGATGCAGTTTATTACACCGCGCGAACTCACGAGCAGAGTTTCGCGACCTAACCGTTTATACTGGGGAGGGGACGCCGGGCAGGCAAAATTACAAATAAGATCGATGCGTTTTGCAGAAAGCTTTTTTACAAACGGCTTGGTAATATCGTGTGTAATGAATACAAAATGGGGATTGCACAAAAGATCATCAACATTCTTTTTTCTTCCTGTCGATAGATTGTCTATGCCGATAACGCGCCACTTGTTGTGGATGTAGTGATGCGCCAGATGAGAACCTAAAAACCCGGCGGCTCCGGTTATAACAACAGTTTTCATCCCTCTAAAACCGAGTAAACCCCAATAGCCAATCACCAAAAGTAGCCCGCGGATGAAGCCGTTGAGGAATTATTGAGCGCAGAATATGCACGAGTTCCTCTTTATGTTGTGTGCGCGGTATTGGGACAATAATCGAATTACTGTTGCCAAGCGGTTCGAGATGAAGAATCGCATGGTTATCCCGTTCATACAGACTAAAAGACTGGAATGTGTTCCATGGGTATTCTTTTTGTTTAAATGTGACTCCTTGGGGGGAGATCAGAAATTTTGATGTTGTTGGTTGTGCGAGCGTCAATTGGTAGAAGACGACAGAACCGAGTATCACAATAATTAAGAGAAATACATCGTGGCTATATACAGAGAGAACAACGGCAAGCGCGAACAGAATAAAGAAAATAGCAAACCATACGAGTGTGCGCTCATACGCAACAAACTCGGGAACAGAGAATGTTACGGTATCGTCTGTTTTTTTGATTTGATTAGTTGTGCGTGCAGTCATATATTTCCTTATTTCATTGTGCGTGCTAAGACAATTTTTGTCAATTAGCTGCACCAGTCAGTAACATATTGGACTTTTGCAGAGATTTCTTTTATTCAGCCACATCCGTAGTCCTTTAAAACATCGGTCACCCTCCGATCTGCCTCCACACTGTGGAAGAATTTGAGATTCAGGGGACTAGATATTTTTATACGTTTTTTCGTTTCGACGTTCAATGGCGAGGATGTTAATTTGACTGTTATTTGATTGATAAATTATTCGCAGGTCACTGCTACGGACCCGGAAAATATCATCTCTATCTTTAAGTTTTTTGATATTTAGACCAGTCAGATCATGTGCCTTTAACCGTTCTAAAATAGTTTTGACTTTTTGCCGTTCTTTGCCGGACAATTTTTTGAGTGCTTTTTCGATCTTGTCCATAAAACTAATTAGAGGCGAGACAAAATATCGTCGATAACAACTCCACCTTTTTGTATTTTTGTAAAGTCGACAACTTCTTCCCAGTTCTCATCATCTACTGGCGAGAGTTTAAATACCGGTTTAGCACGGCGAATTACCAAAAAACTCTGTCCTTCACTAACGGCACTTATATATGTCTCGGTATTTTCTCGTAATTCTTTTAGCCCAATAACTTTTTCCATCTCAAATCTCCTTTCAGATATATTATTCGATGCAAGCCATATTTAAAGTTTATCTAAAGATTAACTTAATGTCAAGCACAATTTATCCGTTTCTGTCAAACCAAAATTAGTAACCTCGCCCGCCTGCCAATGCGAGGCACGAGCGGGCAGGTAGGTTGCAAAAGCGCTTCTACGCTTCTAGTCTGTCATCCTCGAGCCGATGTGAGCTCGTCGAATATCGACATCGGGGATCCAATTTTGTTTTCTGGATTCCCTATCTAGTCGGGAATGACGAACGGGCAGAAAAGTTGGTGAGAAAATTTGGGGTAGGAGTTGACAAAATCGGCAAAAATGGTATTATTAATAATAAGAGAGATCGAGAGGATGTCGAACCACCGTAAAGTCGGTGCTTAAACATTCATCGGTCTTTTTTAGATAACCTTTAATATATCTTTAACTGTAACGAGTTGAGAAAATTCTCTTTTACGATATTCAGTTATGGCAATTTTGTGGGCTGGTGAAGTTTTGCCAATTTCTTTAAATGTAATACTAATTTTATTCGGATCATAACCTTGTCCGGTCAAAATTGCTTTAATCTGATTTTTAATATACTTTTCGTGCCCGGTGTATTATCTATCAACCACAAGCCCAGTTATTTTGTGATAGTTCTTCTCAATTAGACAAAATATTAGCGCTGCGAACACTTTAGAGTTAAATATTCTTGGCTGACCAGTTTGGCGGAATATCTTTTGTAGTTGTCGCTTGTCCTTAGCCGGTATCATAACCGCTCTTTGCCACTTTTTATTGTATCCTGCAATGACGGTCGGTTTACTGGTGTATTCAACCCTCCCCGATTGATCAATTTCTATTATCATAATTCTATGGTATCAAATTATCTGTTCAGGTAAAACCTTCTTTTATCTTCACCCAACCTCTCAATTGAATATCTCAACATCGTGCGAGGCATGGTTTTATAGTGTTGGTCTAAAAAATCGGTTAGGATTTTTTCGTCAACTCGCTTGCCAACTTCTCTAAGCATCCAGCCGACGGCTTTGTGAATTAAGTCGTGCGGGTCATGAAGTAGTATCTTAGCGATTTTTATTGTCTCTTTGGACTCTTGCTTGAAAACAATAAAGTAAAGTGTTGATATCACAGCAATTCGGCGCTCCCAAAGACTTTTAGATTTTGCAAACTTATAAAGTAAACCTTTTGGCTTATCAGCTAAATACTGTCCGACAATATAACCAGCAGATTGGTCCACCAAATCCCAGTTGTTGATGTATTTGGTGTTGTTGATGTAGATTTGGAAGATATGATCTTTTATTCTTTCGTCATTGCGATGAGCTGGCAACGAAGCAATCTTTGATAGATTGCCACGCCCCGATGATTTATCGGGACTCGCAACGACAAGCGGATTGCCACGCTCCCTGTGGTCGCTCGCAATGACATTGTGAATTTTTTTTGCCGATTTTTCGGAATTTTTAAACTTTTCAACCAAAATTAACAAAGCACACAACCGCACCTCGTGATATTTATTGTGCAATAATTCTTCCGCTTTAACCAAGTTCGTATCTTTCCAATACTTTTTAACAATTTGACGCACTTGCGGAACCTTAAGTCCTAAAAATAGATCCCCTTCGCCATATTCGCCCTTGCCGGTCTTGAAGAAGCGTTGGAGATTTTGCGCTCTTTGGGGGTCGGCTAAAGTCTTGAGTTCTTTAATTATTAGATTCATTGTCTTTAACAATTAATCTAATTAGTTTTCTTTCTTTTTCCCTAACCAGAAAAGTCCACCGGCAACGAGGAGCATTGAGATTGAGCCGGAATAGTCCTCTAACATCTGCAGTTTGCGAGCACTGGCAATTTCTTTTTCTGATTGTTTTTCAAACTTACCATCTGGCGTTGGGGTTGCCATGTCGGTAACATACCCAAGTGGATATTCATCAAATGCAACCGTCTTAAATATTGCCTTAAACAGTTGCACCGATCCGGTAATAGCAAAAACTATTACTAAGACCTTGACTACCAACAACCCGACTTGAATGAGCTGGTTGAATTTTGTTTGTTCCATTAAAATCACCTCCTCGCAGTTATATTATTTTTATATGTCATTCCGCACTTGCCTGCCCGCTCCTCGAGTCTGAGCCTCGGAGTCGATGACCTATGGAGGGATGCGGAATCCAGAGGAGGATAGAGAACTATCATTTCTGACTATTAATCGTCTTTATGACCTGCGAGTCGGATTTGAGATCTTGAATCAGCAAAATGTGATCCCGGTTTATTTTCATAGTTGAGTCGGGACCGTAAACTTCGGTGTCGCCGACTTTAGTTAAAAGATATTGTGGTTGGTTGTATTCTTGATCTTTTTTGCGGTCTTCCGGCTTTACCCACTCCGCATTTTGTTGCGCAAAATAAGCATTTTCAAGCGTCACATATTGGCTGGTTTTATTTTTTAAATTGCCAAAATAAATTAGCCCGTTATCCAAAGTCACCGCCATATATTTTTGACTATTTTTATTTGCCCCCGGAATTTTATCGCTATACTTTGCGCCGAACGCCAAAGCGATAACGATTAATAATGCTACGACCACGATACTTGTTGCTTTTTTTGACATGATGATCCTTTCTGTTATTAAAATCCTAATATCTAAATTCTAAATAAATCCAAAATTCAAATTACCAATGTTTTAAACAATTTTGTTTTTTGATTTTGTATTTTGGTCATTTGTATTTGTTTAGGATTTAGTGCTTAGGATTTAGGATTTTATTTTGTTTTTTCTTCCTGTATTTTGATTCTTTCTTGCAAATCTTCAATTTGCGCTTGTTGTTCTTTAATAATTGCCAATGATAATCCCGCCATATCTCCGGCAGAAATTCCTTTGCTGTTACCCAGACCAAAAATTGTATTAAAATCCTCGGCAAACGGTCCAAAATGTCGCTCGATTGCATCTTCATCCGCATTATATGTCCATTCTTGGAAAGTTAAAAGTTTTAATTTATCAATTAACTCGCTGGAGCCCACTTGTTCAAAATCTTTTTTTAGTTCTTTGCTCGAACCGTCGGTAAACTGTCCTGTTCCTTGAAAATTACCACTTGAGTTTGTGTAGGCTTGAAAAACCTGCGTTCCATTGGAGGATCGAAAAGCCCAGTCTGAGGCGTTTGACGCAATAATATTAAGCAGTCCGGCGCTATTATCACCTTGGTTATCGTTGATGGTAACCATTGTGCTAGCGGTTGGCGTTGCTGTTCCTATCCCGACAGCCCCCGTATTATTGATAAATAATCTATCCGACCAAGTTAAAGCCGCATCGGGGTCTCCAGCAGGAGCTGTGCTCACTGCAAAAGTTCCATTAGTCATATAAAAACGAGTAGCTTCATCACTAGCTGTGTTTCTATACTTCCACGCTCCATCATAATATCCACCT
>PEVO01000030.1:9325-13301 GCA_002780235.1 Candidatus Berkelbacteria bacterium CG06_land_8_20_14_3_00_43_10 | reverse complement strand
TGATGAACAAAATAAATATTGGAAGTTCCTTTTTGCTCGCCCGAGCGTTCAGTTTGGCGCGCGAAGCGCGCCGTCAGTTCCGTTCAAAAAAGGTTCGGATTTCGTCAAACAAACGTACCATAAATAACTGAACTTATATCAGTTATTTTTGGTGTCTTTATTGTACCAAGCTCGCACCTATTTTCAAAACAAATGATGTACCACGCGCTCCGCGCGTGGTAGCTCTGAACGAAATCGTACGCTCTCGCCCCGCCGCCGCTTGCTACCGCTCGCGTGCCCAGCAGAGAAGTTTTCTTTACAATTTTTTCTTTCGCGCCCCCCCTAATTTTTTTCAATTAAGGAAAAGAAAACTTCTCTGCTGGACTCTGTTCTGACGAACAGGCGGCGGGGCTTTGACGCTCGGACGGCTCGGCATTCCTCCCCCAGACCCCTTCCTGCCGAGCCGTCCTCGCTTTTGGGCTGACGGATTTTTTTGGTGACGATTATAACTATGCTCTTTTATTGAAAGCAAACACGGCCGCAGTTACCATCACCGCTGAAAATACCACAAGAAAGAGGGCGTTTACAGAAATAGCGTGTAGAGAAAGGCCATTCAAAATATTGCTGGCCACTTGATTGCCCAAAATAATCTGCCGCATGGCGTCTACGCCATAGGTTAATGGATTTATATACGAAAGTACCTTCATCCATGACGGCACGGCGGTGAGCGGAAAAAAGGCGCCAGAAATGAAAAACATGGGAAAAATAAAAACCTGCATAACAAGCCCAAAACTTTCGGTTGTTTTCATGAGAGAAGAAATCAACAACCCCATACCGGATATGGCAAAAGCGAGCAAGAGCATAAATAGAACGAGTTGGGGAATGATGGCAAAATGAATCGTTACGCCAATAAAGGGGGCAAGAATCAATAAGATAAGTGCTTGGATTGAAGCAATGGTTGTTGCGCCAAGCGTTTTGCCAAAGGCAACCGCCACGCGAGAAACAGGCGCTACTAAAATTTCCTTCAAGAAGCCGAACTCTCTATCCCAAACGGTGGAAATGGTGGAGAAAAACGCAACACTCATAACGCTCATCGCAATAATACCGGGGTACATGAATTGCACGAAATCAACGCCAAAATTTCCTGTCGCAAGAGTTTTGCTCAAGCCAGCGCCGAAGATAACAAGAAACATCAACGGCATAAAAAGCGTGGAAATAATTCGTGTTTTATCCCGCCAATAGCGAATCAATTCTCTTTGCCAAATTGTGTAAATTGTTTGAATAAATTGCATAAGATATATTTTATCAATAGTAATAATTATGTTCTCCTTCTCATGTGCATCTGTTGACGCATGTGTTCTTTATCGGAGGCTTCTTCTTCCCGAATGGCGTGTCCCGTAAAATTCAAAAATACGTCATCTAATGTCGGCTTTCTTAGTTCAATGGCATCAATCTTGGCGGTTAGCTCGTTGAAAAGACGAGGTAGAAATTGATCGCCATTCGCTACTTCTATTCGCAGAGTGCCATCTTCTTCCTTAACTTCTACTTTGTATCTTTCTTCAAGCTCTTTTTTCAAAGAGGGCTTATTGTTGGTTTTCATTCTTATAACATCTCCTCCAACTTGCGTTTTCAGATTGTCGGTGGTGTCGAGCGCTATAATCTTTCCATTGTCAATAATAGCAATTCGGTCGCAGTTTTCAGCTTCATTCATGTAATGCGTGGTCATGAATATTGTCATTTCTTTTTCGCGTTTCAATTTCAAAATATAACTCCACAAATGAGCCCGCGTTTGCGGATCAAGCCCAATAGTCGGCTCGTCCAAAAACAATACGGCCGGATAATGAATAAGCCCACGGGCGATTTCCAGCCGTCGTTTCATTCCGCCGGAAAAATTCTTTATTACTTCGTTTCGCCTCTCCCATAAATCCACCAAATCTAATACTTCTTTTTCTCGTTTTTTGTATTCATCGCTCGGCACGCCGTACAATCTTGCGTGGAAACGAAGATTTTCCTCGGCGGTAAGCCGGTCATCCAGCGACGGGTCCTGAAAAACAAGACCGATAGATTTTCGTACTTCATCTTTTTGGGATAGGACATTGAAATTATTTATGAACGCTTCGCCTTCAGTCGGCGAAAGAATGGTCGAGAGCATGTTTATAGTTGTTGATTTTCCTGCTCCGTTCGGTCCGAGAAAACCAAAAATTTCTCCCTTCTTTACCCCAAAAGAAACATCGTCAACGGCCGTAAGTCCGTTGAATTTTTTGGTCAGATTTTTTACTTCAATAATGTTCATAGATAATAAGATTAATTATTTCGTTTTTTTAATGATGTCATCAATCATTTTTAGCTTTTCAGAAAGGCGGGAGGCAATCTTCTCAATCTGCGAAAGTTTTATAAACGCAATCATATCCTCGCCCATGCCAAAAACCAGCAGGCGGTCGCCTTTCTTTAATTTCATGTCCTTTCGCGCGTCATTCGGTATAACTACTTGTCCTTTTTCTCCAAGGTTCG
The DNA here is from genome assembly GCA_002780235.1 of Candidatus Berkelbacteria bacterium CG06_land_8_20_14_3_00_43_10. GTDB lineage: Bacteria > Patescibacteriota > UBA1384 > GWA2-35-9 > CG2-30-43-20 > CG2-30-43-20. The sequence continues at coordinate 10,811 of PEVO01000030.1, read as the reverse complement.
CCGTACCGTAGAAACGCTTTTTATGTGATTGATTTTTTTGCATTGGCATATTCCTACAAGTTAGAAAAGTATGACTATAATGGTAGTATAGTAAGACACTAAAGTTAAGTCAAGAGCCTAATTTTTTTCGCTGTTCTCCTGCGAGCGGGCAAAAATTTCCTCCCCTTGAACCCCTCCATTTTTGCCCGCGAGCCGTCCGAAGCCCTGCCGCACTGCCCGAATACTTGGAGGGCAGAACACCAAAAAGAAAAATGTCCTTTCCATTTTAGAAAAAATCCACCCCCGCGAAATGCAAAAAGCAAGAAACATTTTTTCTTTTTGGTGTTGCCGAGTAAAGCGAGGCGGTGGCGGGGCTTTCGTGGAGCGTACGATTTAGTTTCGCTTCACCACGCGCTTCGCGCGTCCCGCATGTTGGCTTCAAAAAAGCCGTCTAGTTTGTTGTTGGTGCCGGAGTACTACAAGAACCCACGCTATCAGCCATACATTGAAAAGGTGCTCATTAAAGCGGCACGTATGGCGCAGCGTCTGGGTTCAACAACGCTTGGACTTGGCGCCTACAACTCGACGTTTGGCGAAAAGGGAAAATGGCTCAAAGACTACTGCGATGCAAAAAACATCGATATGGTCGTTACCAACGGGGGGAACTACACGGGACAATGAATTTATCCGATAGTCGCGAACAATTCCCAGCGTTATGGTGGCGGTCAACGAGTGGCGGTCATCGGAGCAGGTGGGGTTGTCGGTCATCGTATCGTGAACCATCTTCTGCGTAATACCGAATGTATCGTTCATGTGGTCAACCATGGTGGAGCTGAATACCTGCGTGTTACGGACATGTGGCATCGTCGTTACCCGGGCAGAGTTGAGGTGTTTGTAACGCCAAAGACTCCAGAAGAGATTGCCCATGTTTGCAAACGGGGAATCGACGTGATATTTGAAGCGCTCCAATGTTGTAATGTCAGCTTTACCGTGACATCAGATGGTGGCACGGTTGTTGGGCTCGACCAAGTGTCGATACTGGATCCACACACCGGCAAACGTTTCCGCAAGGGTCCGCATCTTTTTATCTACGATGCATCGACCACGCGCGATGTCGATCCCGTAGTTGCCACTATCGATGGCGTTGTATTTATTCGATTTGGCGCAGTCATACCTCCAGGCAAAGGACCAAAGTTTGAGATGTATGGTCCGGCGGTAAACGGGGTTTTCCCCATACCTCTGTGTTTTGCGGAGACGATCATATTGGCGTGGCTACGCGATAGTGTTGATGTTACGTATGCGCGATTACTCGCATCGCTCAACACTCCTTCGACGGAACATGGGCAGTTGCTCTATGAACTAGCCCAGAAAGTCGGACTCGCGAACTTCGTTGAGTTTTAACACAGAGGGTCCGCATCAAATGTGTCATCGCGAGGAGATATCTGGTCGACGTGGCGATCTTTGATAGATTGCCACGGGCTAAAGCCCTCGCAACGACAAGCGGATT
>PEVO01000030.1:534-9314 GCA_002780235.1 Candidatus Berkelbacteria bacterium CG06_land_8_20_14_3_00_43_10 | reverse complement strand
CCAAATTATGGATGGAGAAGTTTAATACCTACCGCCCCCATCAAGCGCTAAACTATTTGACTCCCAAAGAGTATTATGAGAAAATATTATCAAACTAAAAAGTGTCCTCGATGTATTGGACCAGTGCATTTTCTTGATTTTTAATGTAAGATACGCTACAATCGTACCTATGAAAACAATATTTACTCGACTCCCCAAATCGCAAGCGAAGATAACAATAGCCATTCCTGCGGCGATGGTGCAAAAACATGTTGACGATTGTGTTGATCTGCATGCGAAAGATATAGAGATTAAGGGTTTTCGCAGAGGTAAAGCGCCAAAGCCGATGATTATAGAAAAGATCGGTATTGGGCGCATCCACCAAGAAACACTCGACCGCGCCCTGTCTGCCGGGTATGCGCATGCCATAAAAGAACATGGGTTTCACCCCATCAGCAAACCATCGGTTGCGCTCAAAAAATTCACCTTACTTCCAAGCGGTGTCGTATCTGACACGCTGGAATACGATCTCACCGTCGATCTGATGCCGGATATAAAACTGGGCGATTATACAAAAATACGCATCACGGATACAAAACTTATCAAACCTGATACCAATGTTACCGATGCAGAGGTAGAAAAAGTTCTCGCGCATCTACAACAACAAAAATCTACAATGGACGATGCTAATGCACCAGTCGCACCCGGTCATTGGGTCGAGATATCATTTGATGGGAAAATAAACGGCGTGTCACAAGAGAAACTAAACAGCAGTCATCATCCACTCGTTGTCGGATCCGGCGCTATGGTCCCGGGTTTTGAAGACGCATTGGTGGGGATGAAAAAGGATGAGAAAAAAGATATTCACATCACATTTCCAAAAGACTATTTTGCCAAAGATATTGTGGGCAAAAATGCAGATTTTAGCGTAACCGTTCACGAAATAAAAAATATTGTTCTTCCTGTTTTAGACGCGGCGTTTGCAAAGGAATATGGACATGATACGCTCGATGCACTTAAAAAAGCGATCGGCAACCAACTAACAACAGAAAAGAAACAACGCGCCGACCAACTTCTGGAAGCAGCGATTCTAGAAAAAGGGCGCAAACTGCTTACGGTCACCATTCCCGATGGCTTGGTGCGCCAAGAGACGGACCGGATCATTGAGCGGATGAAGGAATCGGTAGAAAAGCAAGGTGTTGTGTTTGACCGCTATCTAGAATCGGTCAAAAAAACACACGATGATCTGCATAAAGAGTATGAACCACAGGCGCGTGCAAATATAGAAGTCGGGTTGTTTTTGGGCGAGGTGATGAAAAAAGAAAAGTTAGATCCCGATGATAAAGAGTCGATGCGGAAAGTGATGGACAGTTTAATTGCGCGAGCAATTAAACAAGTCAAAAGTCTATAAAGTCCGTAAAGTTTATAAAGTCGAAAGTCAATACTATGAAAATTGAAAAATTTGAAGATATTGTTGCATGGCAAAAAGCGAAAGAACTGACCATACAATGTTATGATATATTCGGAAGCTTAAAAGATTATGGTTTTAGGGATCAGATACTCAGAGCATGTGTTTCGATAATGAATAATATTGCAGAAGGATTTGAAAGGCGTGGCGATAAAGAGTTCAAACATTTTTTATTCATTGCCAAGGGGTCATGTGCAGAAGTTAGATCAATGCTTTACATTGCAGTTGAGATTGGCTATGTGAATGATAAAGAGTTTGATATAGTATATTCAAGGACGGTCGAGATTTCAAAAATACTATCAGGATTCATTAAGACATTGTAAATACTTCTTGACTTTAAGGACTTTATAGACTTTATGGACTTAATAGACTAAATAATAACGGAGTTATTATGCAACTAACCAACCAATACCTTGTTCCCACGGTACTCGTAAAATCGCAGTTTGGCGAGCGCGCCTACGATATTTTTTCGCGTCTTTTAAAAGACAGGATAATTTTTTTGGGAACACCAATCGATGATACTGTAGCCAATCTTGTGATCGCACAATTGTTGTTTCTGGAGAGTGAAGATCCAAAAAAAGATATTCAAATGTATATCAACTCACCGGGTGGAGTAGTGACCTCCGGCATGGCGATCTACGATACAATGCAATACATCAAGCCCGATGTATCAACCATCTGTATCGGGCAAGCGGCATCTGCCGCAGCCATTTTGCTTGCATCGGGCGCTAAAAAGAAACGATTTGCCCTGCCCAATAGCAGAGTCTTAATCCACCAAATTATGGGTGGTGCAGAGGGTCAAGCGACCGATGTAGAAATTCAAACAAAAGAGATGGTGCGCATCCGCACACAGGTTGATGATGTTTTAGCCCACCACACGGGACAACCAAAAGATAAAATAAAAAAAGACACAGACCGTGACTTCTTTATGACGGCACCCGAGGCAAAAAGTTATGGCATCATCGATACAATAATTGAGAGAAGTTAAATTTGTTAGTCGGATAATGCTAATAATTTTTTAATTATTGCCTCAGGATTTACTTGACGTTCAAGAGTTTGATTATATATTTTTAGGTTTTTGTGCGCGATCACAGGGTTCAATAACACATTTCGTGAATCGATGATACGATTAATTTTTTTGTGACTTGTATTTTCTATTGTTTCATAATTATTAGTCAATTGTTCATCGAGTTTTTCTCCAGGACGAAGTCCTATATTTTTTATTTTAATATCATATGAATCAATCTGATTAAGTCGTAGTAGATCAGAAATAAGGTCGAGTATTTTTATCGGTTTTCCCATATCTAATGCATATGTATCGTATTTATTCGTCATAATCGTTGCTTGGAGGATGAGTTTACTTGCTTCTGGAATACTCATAAAATAACGAGTAATTTTACGACTTGTGAGTGTTATGGGGAGACCAAGTTCTATTTGTTTTTGAAAGAGAGGGATAACCGATCCCGCGCTCCCAATGACATTACCAAACCGAACAGTAGTAAAAGTTATTTGCGGAGAAATATGTGAATACAAGGTTGCGAGATTTTCCGCAATTTTTTTTGAAGCGCCCATAATTCCTATGGGGTTGACTGCCTTATCAGTTGAAATTAATATAAATTTTTTTATCTTAAACAATCGTGCGAGTTCGAGCATATTTTTTGTTCCGATAATATTTGTTTTTATAGCTTGATCAACATGCGATTCCATAATAGGAACATGTTTATATGCTGCTGCGTGAAATATATAATCGGGTTTAATTTTTTTTATATGTTGTTCGACTTCTTTTATTTTTGAAATATCACATAATGATATAATAACTTTTGTTTTATGATACAAGACATTGTTAAGTTCGTGACTTAACATAAATAGTCCACTTTCATTAATATCGCAAAGCACCAATTTTTTGGGATGATATTTAATAAGTTGTCGACACAGTTCTGATCCTATTGACCCTGCTGCCCCCGTAACAAATATTTTTTTTCCCTCGATAATTTTTTCAACATGAAACTCATCGATCTCTAAAGGTTCTCGCTTTATTAAATCCTCATAGGTAACATTACGCAAACGATTCGATAGAGTTTGTTTGGTGATATTTGTATCAATACTCTCTAAAATATGATACGGCTTATGTAGTGTAGAACACGTTTCAATGATCTTTCGTAGTTCTTGGATATTCTCATTACTTATTGCTATCAATATCTCATCTATCTCGTAGTGGCGTGCAATCTCTTGTATATGATCAGTATTTCCTAAAACTTTATATCCATGGATCGTTTTATGTAATTTTTGTGCGTCATCATCTATGAAACCGATAAGGTTATATTTTGATTTCATACGCACTGTGCTCATCTCTCGCGCAAACTTTTCACTTGTATCATTCGCACCAATAATTATGATATTCATAACATTTGTATTGGCGAGTATTTTGCTTAAAAACAAGTATCCTATATTTCCTTCAAAATAGATGCGAATACACATCCGAATAAATGTTATCAGTGATATGGAGATAAACATATCGGGAATAAATACTATTGAGGAGAACTCATGCTCAACGCGAAAAATATAATATACAATCAAGAGAACTAAAGACGCGACAGTATTTGCTTTAATGATTGTAACGACATCAATAATACTCGTGTAGCGCCACATACCCTTGTAAAGATTAAAACGCCAAAATATTAATAGTTTAATTGCTGCTATTTCGATCGCAAATATATACAATTCTGCAATGTGTATATAGTTATATCGAGTATATGCGCTCAAAAGCAAAGATCCGATCAGTGCGACCAAATCGAATATAATTATTATATATATATTAAATCGAGTTAGAGATCGAAAATTAAATATCATCTTATTTTAACTGGGTTGTAAATGAGCGAATAACACGAATGACATAATCGATCTCTTTGTCTTTAAGCTCAGGATATATCGGTAGCGAGCAAACTTCTTTACTTAGTTGATCGGTAACGGGAAAATCATTTTTTGCTAATCGTAAGCCTTTATGACGGTAATACGGTGTGCGGAATTGCGTTAATACTTCTATCCCATGTGACTGAAGATAATCTGAAAATTTGGTTCCAGAATTTGATTGAATAATATAGTTTTGATACACATCACTAAAACCTTTTTGTGAAAAGTGGGGAAGTATTAGCCCGTCGATATCAGCAAGACCATCGTGATATCGCTTTGCGATATCACGCCGTTTTTCAATCCATTCTGGCAGATACTTTATTTTGACGCTTAAAAATGCTGCTTGCATATTGTCAAGAAGTGATGAACATCCATAATAGTGATATTCGCCAGTGTTTCTATCCTCTCCATTAAATCGTAATAGGCGTATTGTATCGGCTACTTTTTTATTGTTTGTTGTAATCGCACCACCATCACCATACCCGCCGAGCATTTTAAACGGATAAAAACTCCAGCACCCGGTGAGTCCTATCGATCCCGCCGGTTTACCCCGATACGTTGCTCCAAGCGATTGACACGCGTCTTCAATGACCATCAATTTATTGTTTTTAGCAATTTTCACAATCGGGTTCATATCCGCCATTCTACCGTTTAAATGGACGGGAATTATCGCCTTTGTCTTTTTGGTTATTACTTTTTCTATAAGAAAAGGGTTGATGTTAAAATCGTCACGCACATCCACTAAAATAGGCGTTGCTCCAGTGTTAACAACTGCAGATGCGGTTGCGACAAATGTGTGGGCAGGAACAATTACCTCGTCGCCATGCCCGATATTTGATGCAATAAGTGAGAGGTAGAGCGCATCATATCCACTACTTAAACCGACGGCATATTTTGTGCCGACAAAGTGAGCAAACTGTGTCTCAAACAATGCGAATTCACTTTGTGCAATAAACGCACCCTTTTTCATCACAGAAAAATACGCTCCGTCGAGCTCTTTTTTTAAATTTTTGTATGTTCGTTGCGGATTAACAAATCGTACTTTCATAGTTTATGTAAGTAGCGCGCGCGCCGCGTTTATAATATCGGTATAACGTGGATAGTATTTGTTTTCAAGTGTTTTACTCATCGGCGCAGGTGTGTTTGGGAGTGCGATTCGGACGATCGGCGTTTTGAGATATTTAAACGCCATCTCATGCACTTGTGATGATATCTCGCCAGAAATTCCAAAATCCTTCCATCCCACATCAGCAATTATCAACCGACCAGTTTTCTTAACTGAACAAATGATTGTTTTTGTATCAAGTGGTTTTATGGTTCGAGGATCAATCACCTCAATATTGATCCCATCTTTGGCTAATATCTCTGATGCGTGAATTGCTTCGGGGACGAGATACGATACAGCAACAACCGTTATATCATTTCCCTTTGTCCGTATTCGTGCCTTGCCGATAGGGACCGTGTAGTGTTCCTTAGGCACAGAATCGGAAATATCATACAGCCAGCGATCATCGATATACATGACCGGGTTTTCATCTTCTATAGCTGCGACCAATAAACCTTTTGCATCATACGCCGATGCGGGCATAACAACTTTTATTCCGGGAAGGTGTGCAAAAAATGCATGGAGTGCTTGTGAATGTTGCGCTGCCTGCTCTCCACCACGATTGATAATAGATCGCACTACAACAGGAGCAGTCATCGCGCCTCCAAACATATAATGTATATTATTGAGTTCATCGGCTAGTTGTTCCATAGCGTACATCATAAAATCCATTCGCGGAAATACAATTATAGGTCGAAGTCCGATAAGTGATGCACCGATACCCGTGCCAAGGATTGCATTTTCACTTACCGGTGTGTCGATAAGTCTTGTTACCCCAAATTTATCTTGTATCCCTTTTGTTGTTGATCCAACATACCATGGGCTTTTAACACCCTGTCCAATAATAAAAACATTTGGATCGCGCTCCATACATTCAAATGTTGCTTCGGTAATGGCTTGATCGTACCGGAGAATTCTTTTATGCGTAGACATAATGAGTAAGGGTTGATGATTTTGGGTACGGACTTGTATGTGCAAAATCGAATGCTTTATTAAGTTCGGTATCAATTTTATTTTGAATAGATATTATTTTTGTTTGATCGAGCGCGCATACCTTAGCATATTTTTTATGAAATACAGAAATTGGATCATGTTTTTTCCAATATTCAATCTCTTTTATATCTCTTATGTCAGTGATAGATGTCCCAGAGACTTTATCGATCGCCCCGACATGTCCTCGGAGACGATAGGTCAAGCATTCTATTATAGCAGGACCTTCCCGAGCGCGCACACGGTGTACCGCATCCATCGCAGCTTGGTATACGATGCCTACATCATTGCCATCAATAATAGAAAAGGGAATTCTAAAATGTGTACCAATATCGGCGATCCGATCATGTGATTTGCGCTCCAATATATGCATATGTTGTGCATACAAATTATTTTCAACGACAAAAATAATAGGTAATGAATGTATCGATGCGAAATTAAGTGATTCGTAAAATGTGCCTTCTTCCGCTGCTGAATCGCCAAAAAAACTTACAACGACATCTTTTTTGTTTTTTAGTTGAATTCCCAATGCGGTCCCGACTGCCAATGGAATTGTTCCCGCAATCATTGCAGATGTCCCCATCACGTTGACGTTTAAATCAATAATATGCATCGACCCCCCACGACCATACGAACACCCCGTTTCTTTTCCGTACAATTCTGCAATAAAAGATGGGATGTCGCCACCCTTTGCAATATAATATCCATGAGATCTATGGTTACCGTATACATAATCAGTTTTTTTGAGCGCGTGACAGACACCTGCCGCCGCCGCTTCTTGTCCAGAATAGAGATGAACGGGACATTTAATCTCACCGGCAGTCACTTTTTGAGCAAGTGCTTCTTCTATGGTTCTGATCCTTACCATATCCGTATAAAGCGTAATAAGCGTTGAGGGTTTAATTGCGCCTGTGTTCATACCGAAATCATATCATATATATTCTATCTGTCGATTCTTTAAAGCCTGTTTAATAACTATTTTTGGAACGAATGAGAGTTCATTATTGTTTGATAAATTGTTTAAGCATACAAAGTATTATTTTTACATCTGTGAGAAATGACATTTCATGGTAATAACGTAACTGATATTTAATTTTAGTCGGTCTAATTTTTTCACAGTAATCTTTATCTGGATCGGAACTTCCTGCTAATAATTCTGCTTCATTATAATTCCATAAGCTTGCATAGTCAGTCAGTCCCGGTTTCATGGTAAGTATACATTTTTCTTTTTCTGAATACATATCGGTAAACTTTTTAACTTCCGGTCGTGGACCGACAAAACTCATCTCGCCTCGAATAATATTGATAAGTTGAGGTAATTCATCGAGTTTATACCGCCTTAGAAACCATCCAATGGGTGTTATCCGTGGGTCATGTGCAACAGTCGAGCATACACCTGTTTTTTCTGCATCGACTACCATTGTCCGGAATTTAAATATTCTAAACATTTTTCCATACAGCCCAACTCGTTGTCCACAATAAAAAATAGGACCGTGATCGTAAGAATATATAATAATGGCGATGATCAAATACAATGGCACAAGAATAATTAATCCAAAGAATGAAACAATTACATCAATACTATCTTTTAACGGTTGATACATAGTTTTCATTTTATGATCTTTTTGTCGCTACTGCATAGAGTACTTTATGAATTGTATCAACTTTGTCATTTGAAATTTGGATGGGAGGACTATAGTGGATCATATCAGTTGATACATGCGCAGGCATTGTGACAAGCTTGCCGAACATCAACCCTTTAAAGAGTTTTTTCCCGTTCATTGATTTTGGGATGAGATGTAGTTTGGATGCAATCATTTTAATTGGTCGCAATATTCTTTGCCTGATAGATGTTTTATCCGCAGGGAAATAGCCAAAACATGATAGTTGAAATCCATATTTACTGACCAATATTTGTAGTTCTGGTGGATTGAAATATACAGTCGAGAATGATGCGGGGTTAAAATCATATAAATCTTTATTCGCCATCGCGATTAATATTTTTCCATGTGGCTTGAGAACCCGTGCACATTCTTTAATAAACTTTTCAACGTTTGGTAATAAATAGAGTGCTTCGAATATAATAATCACATCCGCCGAACTATTTGAATAAACAAGTTGTTGCGCATCACATGTATTGACTGTAATATTTTGGTTGTTTTTTTGTGCAATGTTTAAAATATTTGGATGGTAATCGCATGCTACGAGACTTTCCGAGCTGTTATTAAGTAACTCTAACCCTTGCCCTGCTCCGCACGCTATTTCAATTACTTTTTTGTTACGGCAAAACTTTGATGCCCACACATAGCGATGAGCCATGCGTTCTAC
>PEVO01000030.1:0-516 GCA_002780235.1 Candidatus Berkelbacteria bacterium CG06_land_8_20_14_3_00_43_10 | reverse complement strand
ACATAAGTATACCATAGAGTGACCCCCCGCCATACCCAAAATGAAGGATCATAAATATAAGTGGCTGGAGGAAAATAAACACTATGTTTTTATTTGAAATTGCACTAATCATAGAAAATGCCATGTTTATAAGCATATATATAAAAATCAATACATAAAATATCTTCCAACTTATGGCAAACCAATACCCTCCAACAATGAGTATTATTGAAATGGATATAATACATAGTGGAAAATAATGTCGCATGGCATGAAAGCGTTTTTTAGAAAGATAATCAGACATTACAACCCAGTAGCCATTCGTGAACACTTTACGAATAAACTTTCTAATAGTATTAGGAGGATAATAAAAATTTACAAGATGAGGATTTAGTAAGATTGTCCCACCATTATTGACTATTCTTTGGTTAAATTCGTAATCCGTGTCAAGTAACCAAACTACCTAACCCAAATCGACCTATTGGGTAATTAGAAAACCTAACCGAAACAGTATTCTCTAATAGTTGTTTTTGCTTG
>PEVO01000014.1:25077-33688 GCA_002780235.1 Candidatus Berkelbacteria bacterium CG06_land_8_20_14_3_00_43_10 | reverse complement strand
CTTAATACCTGATACTTAATACTAACCCTTGACAGTATTATTATTCCATGATACGATGACACTAACTTGGAAAGACATTTGAATATAGCTATAGCTAATTAATTAACGTTAACAAAAACCTCTGGCGGTAGAGGTATTTTGTTGTGTGGGGTGAAAAATGGCACAAAGACGCTTTTTTAAAGAACCGATGCATTCGATCGAGTTACCCGATCTTATTGCGATACAAACAAAATCATATCAATGGCTCTTTAGCGAGGGTGTGCAAGAACTCTTTGATGAGATAAATCCTGTTGATGATTTTACGGGCAAGAATTTTACACTCGAATTTGGTGAATTTGGACTCGACGAACCTAAGGTAGACGAACGCACTGCCCGCGATAAATACCTTACCTATAAAGCATCGCTGCGCGTTAAAGTGAAACTCAATAATAAATTGACTGGGGCAGTCAAAGAGTCAGAAGTGTTTATGGGAGATTTTCCCGTAATGACAGATCAGGGCACCTTTATCATCAATGGGATAGAACGTGTCGTTGTCACTCAAATTGTTCGCTCATACGGCACACTTTTTATCGCAGAAGATACTGGCGCGCGTAAGCTTTTTGGCGCAAAAATTATCCCTACTCGTGGCGCATGGTTAGAATTCGAAACATCAAACAGAGATATTCTATCGGTCAAAATAGATCGCAAACGTAAAATCCCTATCACGACTTTTATTAAAGCGCTCACGGGTATGTCACACGAAGAACTTGCTGCTCGGTTTGCAGATGTAGATACCGATCCAGATCATACATATATTAAGTCAACACTCGATAGAGACCCTGCAAAAACAACCGAGGAAGCGCTTGTAGAAGTGTATAAACGCATTCGCCCCGGCGATCTGGCAACCGCAGAATCGGCGCAAACGTTTTTAGAGACGATGTTCTTTAATCCAAAACGGTATAATCTCGGCAAGGTCGGGCGCTATAAAATGAATCGCCGTCTCAATATCGATACTCCTAACACTCCAGAAAACAGAATTCTTATAATTGATGATGTTATCCATGTCGTTCGTGAGATAATCAAATTAAATATTAAACCTAATGCTAAACCAGATGATGTCGATCATCTGATGAACCGTCGCGTGAGATCCGTGGGCGAACTTGTGCAAACACGCCTGCGTGTCGGTTTGCTTCGCATGGAACGTATCATTAAAGATAGGATGTCGGTACTCGATCCAAAAACGATGACGCCCGTTCAACTCATCAACAACAGACCCATACAGGCAGTATTGCAAGAATTCTTTGCATCGTCACAGCTCTCACAGTTTATGGATCAGACAAATCCACTCGCAGAGTTAGAGCACAAACGACGCTTAGCAGCAACTGGTCCCGGCGGTCTTACTCGAGATAGAGCCGGGTTTGAGGTCAGAGATGTGCATAACAGTCACTACGGCAGAATATGTCCTATTACAACACCAGAAGGTCCTAATATTGGTCTTGTAGGGCAATTCGCTACCTATGCACAAGTTAATGATTATGGGTTTATAGAAACGCCCTATTTCAAAGTTATTCACCGTGCCGGCAAAAAACCCGTCGTATCAAACGACATGGAATATCTTGATGCATTTATAGAAGGACGCCATATCATCGCGCCTGCGTCGACGCCTGTCAATGATAAACTAGAAATTACTGATTCAGTTGTTATTGCTCGAGATAAAGGTGAACCAAGCCAGGTTTTCGCGCAAAATGTAGAGTACATCGATGTGTCGCCGAAACAAATTGTATCAACAACCGCTGCACTTATTCCGTTTATTGAACACGATGAAGCAGCGCGCGCGCAGATGGGATCAACGATGCTTCGCCAAGCAGTTCCGCTTATTAAGGCGGATTCACCTGTTGTCGGCACGGGATTAGAAGCAGAAGCAGCGCGTGATTCTGGGCAGGCAATCTATGCGCATGAATCGGGAATAGTTACAAAAGTCAGTGCACAGAGCCTCACCGTTTCCGGTAATGATAAAAATAAAACAGAACATACCTATGATCTAATGAAATTTATTCGGTCTAACCAAGGTACGTGTATTAACCAACGACCCGTTGTTCATGTCGGAGATAAAATAGTAAAAGGACAGTTGCTTGCAGAATCATCGGCGATAGAAAATGGTGAGATTGCACTCGGAAAAAATCTTCTCGTCGCATTTATGAGTTATATGGGTGCAAACTACGAAGATGCCATTATCATTTCTGAACGTCTTGTCCGCGACGATGTCTTGACTTCTATTCATATAGAAAACTACCAAATGGAAGTTCGTGATACTAAACTTGGTCCAGAATTAATAACGCGCGATATCCCGAACGTCGGAGAAGAAGGTCTCGCAGATCTTGATGAAAATGGGATTATTAGAATAGGCGCAGAGGTAAATCCGGGCGATATTCTTGTTGGTAAGATCTCACCAAAAGGCGAAACAGAACTCTCTGCAGAAGAAAAACTTTTGCGTGCTATCTTTGGAGAAAAAGCAAAAGATGTTATGGACACATCGATGCGCCTTCCTCATGGAGAATATGGTAAAGTCATCGGCGTAAAGATATTCGAAAAAGATGCGGGTGATGAACTTGATACCGGTGTTAACCAGATGGTAGAGGTGACCGTTGCACAACTACGTAAAATATCTGTTGGAGATAAATTAGCGGGGCGTCATGGTAACAAAGGGGTCATCTCTAAAATCTTACCTGTTGAGGAGATGCCGTATCTCCCCGATGGAACCCCCGTAGATATTATCCTCTCACCGCTTGGTGTCGTTTCGCGAATGAACTTAGGGCAAATTTTAGAAACTCATCTAGGCTGGGCTGCAGATAAACTTGGCTATAAAGTTGCATCACCCGTTTTCGACGGTGTGTCGTGGGATAAAATCCAAGAAGAGCTCACCACTGCGCAGCTACCAAAATCAGGGAAGATACAGCTCCACGACCCCCGAACCGGACTTCCGTACGACCAAGAGACAACCGTCGGGATCATCTATATGCTCAAGCTTATTCACCTTGTTGACGACAAGATCCACGCACGCTCTATAGGACCATACTCAATGGTTACCCAGCAACCACTGGGAGGAAAAGCACAATTTGGTGGGCAACGTTTTGGAGAAATGGAAGTGTGGGCTCTCGAAGCGTACGGTGCGGCTCATTCGCTTCAAGAGATGCTGACGATTAAATCAGATGATATAGTCGGTCGATCTAAAGCGTACGAATCCATAATCAATAATCAACCGATTCTTAAACCATCGATACCGGCATCATTTAATGTATTAGTCAGAGAATTGCAGAGTTTGACACTTAACGTGGAGATGCTTAAAAATGGGAAACGGGCTGCAGTGACTCCCGTAGCAGAACGCAAGACGCAACGCCCTTACCAAACGGTCCAAAACCCTGTAGAAAAACCATCAGAAGATGAGATCGTTACAGAAATTTTTGCAAACCAAGAAGAAAATCCTCCTGTTGCAACACAGGAAGAAGTCGTCGAAGCTGATGCACCTGTAGGAGGTTCACATGAATAACAATCCAGCGTCAAACGATTACACTATAGAAGATTTTGATACGCTTAAATTATCAATTGCTTCTCCTGATGATATTCTCGGATGGTCGTACGGAGAGGTTACAAAGCCAGAAACAATTAACTATCGTACGCAAAAACCAGAACGTGATGGATTGTTTGATGAGCGTATTTTTGGACCGACAAAAGATTATGAATGTTACTGTGGAAAATATAAAAAAATAAGATTTAAAGGTGTTGTATGTGACAAATGTGGCGTAGAAGTAACCCGATCGTCAGTTAGACGCGAACGCATGGGTCATATAGAACTTGCTGTACCTGTTACACATATTTGGTATGTACACGGTATTCCATCGGTACTCGGTTTACTTCTCGATATGCCGATGAGCGATATGGAAAAGGTGGTTTATTTTTCTAGTTTTGTCGTCCTAGATGTGAATGAAGAAGTCAGATCATCAATAATTCAGGATTTAGAGCATGAATATGAAGAGCTTAAATCCAAAAAAACGACTGACCGGGTTGTTCTTGATCAACAATATCGAGAAACAAAAAGGGAAGTTGAGCAGCTCAAACCAAAACAACTGTTAACAGAATCAGAATATCATGAGCTCTCAATGAAATACGGGAGCATTGTTCATGTGGGTATCGGCGCAGAAGCCCTGTACGAATTACTTAAAAAAACATCACTCAAAGATATTGTTGAGTCATTAACTCAAGATGCACAAAAAAATGATGCAAACAGACGCAAGGTGTTACGAAGATTACGCCTGACAACAGACATGCTCCGTGCGAATATAAAACCCGAATGGGTTGTGCTTAAACGCATTCCTGTGTTGCCTCCAGACCTGCGACCGATGGTCCAACTTGATGGTGGACGATTTGCAGCGTCAGACCTTAACGACTTGTATAGACGAGTTATCAACAGAAACAACCGACTCAAACGGCTTCTTACACAGGGCGCGCCAGAAGTTATTACACGTAATGAAAAACGCATGTTACAAGAAGCAGTTGATGCTCTCATCGATAATAATGCCAGGCGTGGGCGTGGTCCGCAGACAACGGGTGCAGGGACACGTAAATTACGATCGCTTTCGGATATGCTTAGAGGAAAACAAGGAAGATTTAGACAAAACCTGCTTGGAAAGCGTGTCGATTATTCTGGTCGTTCGGTTATCGTTGCGGGACCTCAATTAAAACTGCATCAATGTGGACTACCTAAGGTTATGGCGTTAGAAATGTTCAAACCATTCGTTATCAGCAAACTTATAGAAGAAGGATACGTCCATAACGTCAAGAATGCATCGCGCCTCATAGAACAGGGAGTACCCGAAGTGTATGATATTCTCGAAAGAATTACGAGTAAATCATATGTACTGCTCAACCGTGCACCAACCCTTCATAGATTAGGTATTCAGGCGTTCCAACCAGTTCTTATCGAAGGAAAATCAATTCAAATTCACCCTTCAGTGTGTTATCCATTTAATGCGGACTTCGACGGTGACCAAATGGCAGTTCATGTTCCTCTTTCTGAACAATCAAAATGGGAAGCAGAGCATATCATGCAATCTGCTAAAAACCTCCTTAAGCCTGCATCCGGGGAACCTGTCGTCCAAGCTCGGTTTGATATTGTTTTTGGAATTTTCTATATCACACGATACAAAGAAAATGCTTGTGGTGAAGGCAGAATTTTTGCAAATAAAAATGAAGCGATTCTTGCGTATCATATGGGTCATATAGAAGTTCGAGCAAAAATTAGAGTTCGTATTCACGGCACTATACTTGAAACGTGCGTTGGTCGAATTCTTCTCAATAATCTCCTTCCAGATGGATTTGAGTTTATCAATGATGTTTTGGATAATAAAAAACTAAAGAAATTATATACTCAAGTGTATTCTGAATATGGTATCGATGCACTTGCTCTGCTTGTTGATAAAGTCAAAGACCTTGGGTTCGAATACGCTGCAATATCGGGGTTAACTATCTCTATAGAAGATGTGCACATCCCTCAAGAAAAGTATGAACTTATCAAAAAGGGATATGATCAGCTCGCAGTTATAGAAAAACAGTATTATCGTGGGCTTATTACAGAAAACGAACGCGTTTTGCAAACCGTTGAGCTCTGGCAAGGGGTACGTAGTAAAATCGAAGAAGAAATGATTAAAGGATATAATCGAGAAAGTCCCATTTATCTTATGGTTACATCGGGTGCACGCGGTTCGTTTGCTCAAGTATTACAGATGGGTGGGATGAAGGGACTTGTGGTAAACACGACAGGAGAGATTATTACCTTGCCGGTTAAGAATAGTTTTAAAGAAGGACTGTCTGTATTTGAATACTTTATTTCAACACATGGGGCAAGAAAAGGTCGATCTGATACTGCACTTCGTACATCTGACGCAGGGTATCTGACGCGTCGGCTCGTTGATGTGTCACAAGATAATGTCGTATCGTCTGATGATTGTGGGTCAAAAGTTGGTATATTAGTATCTAAAAATAGTGAGGGCGAAATATTTGAATCGTTTGCTTCGCGCCTTGTTGGTCGAGTTGCACTCAAACCTATTTCTGTAGAAAATACAGTAATTGTTAAGTCGAACGAAATAATATCTCAAGAAGCAGCAACTGCAATTCAAGAAAGTACTCTTGATGCAGTTGAGATACGATCCCCTATTACGTGTATCTTAGAATGGGGTATATGTAAGAAATGCTACGGGGTTGACCTTGCAACTGGTAAAGAAGTAGAACGTGGTGCCGCTGTTGGAATTGTCGCTGCGCAGGCGATCGGAGAACCCGGTACTCAGCTTACAATGAAAACATTTCATATGGGAGGTGTATCATCGTCGGGTGGTGATATTACGTCTGGTCTACCGCGCGTCGAAGAACTGTTTGAGGCGCGCGTTCCACGCCATCCTGCCGTGATTGCAGAGATTAATGGAACAATTCATATCAAAGAATCAAAAGATATAACGACAATTACGATTCAAAATGCAAACCCCAAATCAATTACTCAAGAGATTCCAAAAGGATATACTGTCTGTGTTTCTGACCGAGAAGCGGTAAAAGCGAAACAACCACTTGCAACTAATGAAAAGGGAAAATCTATTCGTGCAAAAGAAGATGGGGCAGTATCCATAGAAGGTTCAAATGTTACTATTATTATCTCTGATAGCGCTACAAAAGAATATTCTGTCATGCCGTCATCAACAGTACTTGTATCAGACGGCGAGGTTGTAGAACGAGGGCGTATACTTACAGACGATCACCGTGACTTATCTCAATCATTGGAATTGTGTGGGTCGCAGGTGACACAGCAATACATAATTCAAGAAGTCCAAAGCATTTATGCGTCACAAGGTCAGGCTATCAACGATAAACATATCGAGTTAGTCCTTCGTCAGATGTTTTCTAAAGTAAAAATTTGTGATGGAGGGGATTCTGATTATCTCACTGGTCAGATTATAGATAAACTACATGTTGATAAAGAAAATGCACAGTTATCCATTGATAAGAAGAAAAATATTACGTTTGAACAGATCGTACTGGGGATAAGTAGAGTCGCGCTTAAAACAGATAGTTTCCTATCTGCAGCATCATTCCAAGAAACAACTAGCGTCTTACTCGAAGCGGCTGTTCGCGGTCAAGAAGATCACTTGAAGGGACTTAAAGAAAATGTTATTATAGGAAGGTTGATACCAGCTGGAACAGGTGTTAACGGTATACCAAGCCAAAGGAACGTACATGCCAACGATTAATCAACTCATCCGAAAAGGGCGTTCGCGCAAGCCAAATACGATTAAAACGACTGCACTTCGTAAGGGTTTTAATATTATCACCAACAGACCAGTACTCTTTAAAGAGGGACGGTCGTTTATGCGTGGCGTTGCTGTTAATGTTCGTACCGTTACACCAAAAAAACCTAACTCCGCTCTTCGTAAAGTTGCGCGCGTTCGACTCACATCAGGACAAGAAGTAACTGCGTATATCCCCGGTGAGGGGCATAATTTACAAGAGCACTCTGTAGTTTTAATCAGGGGCGGACGTGTGAAAGACCTTCCCGGCGTCAGATACCATGTTGTCCGTGGGAAACTAGATACAGAAGGTGTCAAAAATAGAAAACAAAGCCGTAGTAAATATGGCACAAAGAAACCTAAGGAATAAGCATGAGAAGACCTTTCAAACTACGCCATCCACACATTAAATCTGATGAAAAATATAACTCGATTCTTGTGAGCAAGCTGATCCAGTATACGATGAAAGACGGTAAAAAATCGCTTGCAAAACAGATAGTCTACGATGCTCTTTCTCTCACAGAAAAAGAGTGCAAAAAACCTGCACTCGCAATTTTCGAAGAAGCAATTCAAAATATCTCACCACTGCTCGAAGTTAAATCAAGAAGAATCGGTGGAGCTACCTATCAAATACCTGTTGGAGTAGACTCTAAAAGAAAAACAGTCCTCGCGCTTCGTTGGATCCTTGATGCATCACGGTCAAAACAAGGCAAACCGATGGCTGACTTTTTATCTCAAGAGATCATTGATTCGTATAATAAAACTGGTTCATCTATTAAAAAACGCGAAGATATGCATAAAACAGCAGAAGCAAACCGTGCTTTTGCGCATTATGCACGGTTCTAATTTTTAGTATACAGAAGTTACATACAGGTCTGGAGTTATATATGCCACGAGATTATCCGATAGAAAGTACACGCAATATAGGAATCATTGCACATATTGATGCAGGTAAGACAACCGTTACTGAGGGCGTTTTATATAATACAGGACTTAAACATAAAATTGGCGCCGTTCATGAAGGTGAAACGACAACAGATTGGATGGAGCAAGAAAAAGAACGAGGGATTACGATTACGGCTGCAGCAATCACATGTTACTGGAAGCCACAGTATAATTCAATAGAATCTGATGCAATTAAAAAAATTAACATTATAGATACTCCGGGACATGTTGACTTTACCGTCGAAGTCGAACGCTCACTTAGGGTGCTTGATGGTGCAGTTGTTGTATTTGATGGGAAAATGGGTGTTGAGCCTCAATCTGAAACGGTGTGGAGACAAGCAGACAAATATACAGTCCCA
>PEVO01000014.1:0-25066 GCA_002780235.1 Candidatus Berkelbacteria bacterium CG06_land_8_20_14_3_00_43_10 | reverse complement strand
TCAAACCGGCGGTGATTTTTATGCAAGTCTTAGTTCAATACACGAACGTCTCTCAAAAAATGCCTATCCTATTCAACTGCCTATCGGCTCGGAAAAAGACATTCGGGGGATAGTTGATCTTGTTCAGATGAAAGCATATACCTACTCTGACTTTACCGATAAACAGTTTGTTGTCGAAGATATACCTGCTGATATGCAAGAAAAAGCTAAGGAGTGGAGAAGTAAACTTTTAGAAAAAGTAGTTGAATATGATGACGAGCTTATGGAAAAATATCTCGACGGTGGAGAAATAACAGAAACAGAGCTTCTCGGAGCACTGGCTCAAGCAACGCAAAGTGCAACGTTTTATCCAGTTCTTGGTGGTGATGGTCGTGGCATTATTGTTCAAACGCTTTTGGATGCAGTAGTTAATTTTCTCCCCAGCCCTGACCAAAAAGAACCCGTCAAAGGTATAAACCCAAAAACGAAAGAAGAGGTTTTGCGTAGTCCAACCGATGGTGATCCATTTTGTGCGCTTGCGTTTAAAATAGCAACTGATCCATTTGTCGGAAGGCTCGCTTTTTTTAGAGTATATTCAGGAAAACTTTCAACAGGGAGTTATGTATTAAATACAACAACTCAAACAAAAGAACGTGTGGGACGTATGGTGCGCATGCGTGCAAACGATCGAGATGAGGTTAAAGATGTATACGCAGGTGATATCTGTGCTCTCGTCGGTCCGAAAGATACACTCACAAGCCACACTCTGTGTGATGATCAACACCCTATTCTCCTTGAATCGATACACTTTGCTGAACCAGTTATCTCTATGGCGATAGAACCAAAGACAAAAGCCGATCAAGAAAAAATGGGTATCGCGCTTAAAAAACTTGCGGAAGAAGATCCTACATTTAGAATTTCATCAAATGAAGAGACGCAACAAACAATTATTGCGGGAATGGGAGAACTGCATTTGGAGATACTCGTTGACCGTATGAAACGTGAATTTAATGTCGAAGCAAACGTCGGTGCACCCCAAGTTGCGTATAAGGAAACGCTGCAAGCATCTTCTCAAAATGTAGAAGGGAAATTTATCAGGCAAACTGGTGGTCGTGGACAATATGGTCACGTTGTTATTGATATTGAACCGCTCCAGCGAGGTACAGGCAATACATTTGAAGACAAAATTAAAGGCGGGATCATACCTTCGGAATATATTCCTTCGATTCAAAAAGGTATTATGGATGCAGCTAAGCGTGGTGTTATTGCAGGATATCCCGTTGTTGATTTCAAGGTAACGCTTCATGATGGGTCATATCACGATGTTGACTCATCTGAACTAGCATTTTCTATAGCTGGATCCACAGCTTTTCAAACTGCTATTCGCATGTCTACTCCAATCCTTATCGAACCGGTAATGAAAGTTGAGGTTGTAACACCAGAAGATTACTTAGGCGATGTCATGGGAGATCTCAATAGTAAACGAGGTCAAATTCAATCGAGTTCAGACCGAGGTTCAGTAAAAGTTATCGATGCGCTCGTACCTCTTTCAGAAATGTTTGGGTACGCAACAAACATCCGCTCTATGACGCAAGGACGCGCATCATATACTATGGAGTTTTCGAGTTACGAACCGGTCCCCAATCACATAGCATCAACGATAATAGAAGGTAGAACAAAACAGCGCGTATGACACCTGTTGACATTATATATAAATAGATGTATAGTTAAGAAGCCTATAAGGCGATTTTTGGTGTACAAATAATAATATAAGGAGTTACAATGGCAGAAAAATTCGAACGAACCAAACCACACGTCAATATTGGGACGATAGGTCATGTTGACCACGGTAAAACGACCCTCACATCAGCAATAACACATGTATTATCAAAAAAAGGTAATGCTAAAGAGCTAAAGGTTGATGAGATTGATGCTGCTCCAGAAGAAAAACAACGGGGAATCACTATCTCTACGTATCATTGTGAGTTTGAAACGAGCAAACGGCACTATGCTCATGTAGACTGTCCGGGGCATGCTGATTATGTCAAAAATATGATCACAGGTGCAGCTCAAATGGATGGAGCAATTCTAGTAATCTCTGCTACAGATGGTCCGATGCCTCAAACACGTGAACATATCCTTCTTGCACGCCAAGTTGGTGTCCCTTCACTCGTTGTCTATCTTAACAAGACTGACCAAGTGTCAGACCCCGAACTTATCGAACTTGTAGAAATGGAGATTCGCGATCTGCTTAATAAATACGAATATCCCGGTGATGATACACCCATCATTAAAGGTTCTGCACTTAAAGCGCTTCAAGACGACCCAGATGCAATGAAATCTATAGAAGATCTTATGGATGCCGTCGATAGTTTTATCCCCGAACCAAAACGAGATATAGACAAACCACTCCTCATGCCTGTCGAAGATGTATTCTCTATTAAAGGCCGTGGCACCGTTGCAACAGGGCGTATTGAACGGGGGAGTGTTAAAGTTAACGAAGAAGTAGAAATTATCGGATTAAAACCGACTAAGAAAACTGTTGTTACCGGTGTTGAGATGTTTAGAAAAGAACTTGACAGCGGACAAGCTGGTGATAACGTGGGTCTTCTTGTCCGTGGGATTGAACGTGAAGATATAGAACGAGGACAAGTAATAGCAAAACCAGGGTCTATTACACCTCATACTGAATTTGATTCAGAAGTATATGTTCTTACCAAAGATGAAGGTGGGCGCCATACGCCATTCTTTGAAGGATATAAACCACAATTTTATTTTAGAACTACAGACGTTACCGGAGAGGTGACGCTCCCAGAAGATAAAGAGATGGTTATGCCAGGAGATACTATCACCTTTAAAGTAAAATTACTTCAACCAATTGCCATGGAAGATGGACTCCGTTTTGCAATCCGTGAAGGTGGCAAAACAGTAGGCGCAGGAGTGGTAACAAAAATTACAAAATAACTAGGTGGCAGAGCTGTCCCGCACCATGCGGGGCGCTTTGTTCCTTAGTAGGAGAATATACGAGTGGCATCAGAACATAAATCAAAAATTCGGATTCGATTAAAGGCATATGATAGCCGTATTCTTGATAAAGCGGCTCGTAAGATAATTGAAATAGTTGAAAAAACTGGTGTTAAAGTTATCGGACCAATTCCGCTACCAACAGAAAGAAAACTAACGTCAGTGCTTCGTTCACCTCATGTGCACAAAAGTTCATTCGAACAGTTTGAGATTCGAATCCATAAACGCCTTCTCGATGTTTTGGATCCGAATTCTAAAACCATTGACAACCTTATGTCGTTGGATCTACCTTCAGGTATTGATATAGAAATAAAGACTTAATACCCGACAGTGCGTGTGGTTTATTCCATACACCATTGCTTTGTCGAGTATCGACACCGTCAGGATAACCGCCAAATAATTGGAAATGGTTCTTGACGGATATGATGTATCCATATGATAAAATTGTTTGGACAAAAAATCGGTATGGCACAACTCTTTGACGCCAAAGGGGCTGTTCAAGTTGCAACGGTTCTTCGTATTCCAAAGCATATCGTTTCACAAATAAAATCATCCGACCACGATGGATACAGTGCAATACAGCTTGGGGCACCGATATCAAAAAAAGTATCAAAACCTATTCTTGGTAAATTAACAAAAAATAATATCGATACTCCCCTTTCTCATTTTATAGAATCAGTATCTGAAGAAGACAGTGTTAAAATTGGTGATACGTTCGATGTAAATTATTTTTCTCATGATGATATGGTAACCGTTATCGGAGTTTCCAAGGGTAAGGGGTTCGCAGGGACGATTAAACGACATGGTTTTCATAGAGGACCAAAAACACATGGATCAAATAATTATCGACAGCCAGGTTCTATCGGATCAGCGTATCCAGAAAGAGTAGTCAAAGGTAAAAAAATGGCAGGACATATGGGTCATGAGCAGATTACCGTCAAGGGGCTACGAGTTTTGAGTATATCGCAAAAAGATAATACGATAATAGTAAGTGGACCAGTGCCCGGTCCACGAAGAAGTTACATCGCGCTCACCAAGGAGACGGTATGAGTCCACACATCGAATCTCGCAGGGTGAACGAACGCACAACGTCATCTCTAGCTTTCCCCAAAGCTCTTGATATTCACATTAACTATAATGTTATACGACAGGTAATTCTTGGTGTAGCATCAAACAACCATCGGTCAACTGCACAGACAAAAACACGGGGTGAAGTTCGCGGTGGTGGTAGAAAACCATGGAAGCAAAAAGGTACAGGAAGAGCGCGCCAAGGTTCATCACGAGCACCGCATTGGATCGGCGGTGGTGTTACATTTGGTCCATCGACAGATGTTAACTATTCTCACTCATTATCTCAAGTAATGCGCACTAATGCACTAAAAATGATATTTAAAATCGCATACGACACGAAGCATCTCATCATAGTTGACTCACTCCCTCTTTGTGTAAAAACAAAAGAAGCGCTACAATGGCTTTCAACGCTACCTATTGATGAAGGACATATCGTTATAATTGATACACTCTCATCGGCGTTCTCTCGGGGATTTAAAAATATACCTTACGTAAGCTTCCAATCGATGCAGAGTCCGCGAATTGATTTTATTGCTCATTCAGACTGGATAGTTATGACACGGGCTGCAATTGATGGTGCGTTTCCAGATACAGATAAGACAATCAAAAAAGTTAAAAAAACAGCCACGCTCGTAGAAACAAAGAAAAATGTAACTAAACCAAGCAAGGTGGGTATATGATATTAAAACCACTTATTTCTGAAAAATCTATGTCGCATACTTCACTTGGTATATATACATTTATTATAGATTCATCGATGTCAAAACCAGAAATTGCAAAACAAATTCACGAATTATTTAAAGTTGATGTTTTATCGGTGCGTATATTGAATCGCAAAGGTAAATTGAAAAAATATAAAAAAACATCAGGAAAGCGAAGTGATCGACGCATAGCTATGGTCCATATCGATCCAAAACAAAAAATAAATGGATTCGAAATAGAAGTTCCTGCAGAAGAGAAAAATGAGGATAAAAATAAAAAAATGATATCCAAGGAATCAATATGATTAGGACTGTCAAACCAACAACGAGTGGACAACGTAGTATTTCATACGAAGATCGCAGCGTAATAACGGTGAAAAAACCATATAAAAAATTGACCACACATAAGAAAAAAATCAGTGGTCGTGATGATCGTGGCAGAATTTCAGTGAGACACCGTGGCGGCGGGGCAAAACGACAGTATCGGATAATCGATTTTAGTAGCGGAACACTCGGAATGACCGCAACCGTTGAAACGATTGAATATGATCCAAGCAGAAATGCACGCATCGCTCTTATTTCATATGAAAACGGTGAAAAACGATATATCATTGCACCCCTTTCGGTAACCGTTGGACAGAAAATATCTTTTGATGATAAAACACGTATAGACGTTGGCAATCGGTGTTTACTCGAAAATATTCCAACCGGCACACCAATACACAACATCGAACTTCATCCGTCATCGAAAGCAAAAATAGTTCGCAGTGCGGGAGTCCAAGCATTAATTTTGTCTAAAGATAAAGAGTATGCGCATATCAAACTACCCAGTGGCGAAGTACGTAAATTTAATTTAGCTTGTCGTGCGTCAATTGGACAGGTATCAAATGTTGAACATAAGGCAATAACCATTGGAAAAGCTGGTAGAATGAGACATATAGGTAAACGTCCCACGGTACGCGGTAAAGTTATGAGCACGAGGTCCCACCCGCATGGTGGAGGAGAGGCAAGTAACTCAATTGGGTTAAAGTATCCCAAAACGCCATGGGGTAAACACGCTCTTGGAGTACGAACACGTGATAAACATAAACCGTCATCGAGTCTGATAGTTAAAAGACGTCAATCATAGGAGATATATGGGAAGATCACTTAAAAAAGGTCCATTCGTTGATCAAAAGTTACTTACTAAAGTTCTTGCACTAGAAAATGGAAGTAGAACGGTTATTAAAACATGGTCACGTTCAAGTTCAATATCTCCGGAAATGGTGGGGATTACATTCGGTGTGCATAATGGAAAAGAGCATATACCTGTTTCAATTACAGAGGATATGATAGGACACAAACTTGGTGAGTTTTCTCCCACACGTAAGTTTAGACGACATGGAGGAAAAATTCAACGAGAAGCAGAAAAGAAAGGTGCAACGACATGATAATGTCTACTGTTAAAAGAAGATATTCACGGCAATCTGCGCGCAAAGTACGTTCTGTATTAGCGACTATTCGTAACAAGCAGGCGCTCTTGGCATACAATCAAACTCTTTTTATAAATAGAAAATCAGCTCATGATATTGCAGCACTTATTAAATCAGGCATGGATGCATGTATCAAAAAAAATGCTGATGAGAATAAATTGTATATATCAGAAGCTCGAGCTGACCAAGGTCCTGCCATGAAAAGACGTTGGCTCCATGCTCGGGGGCAATCAACACAGTTTAAAAAAGAATTCTGTCATATCATTATCTCTCTGACTGAAAAAGACGATGATAGTTCAAGAAAGATTACACAGATTAAAAAAAATAGAGATCAGGTTCGATTTCCCAACAATCGCATGTCTGTATCAACAAAAGTATCTGCAAAAGGTAAGGAATAATTATGGGACATAAAATTAACCCGGGTAGTCTACGATTACCGATCACACGTGCGTGGACATCAAAATGGTTTTCTTCAAAAAAAGACTTTGCACAAAAGTTGTTTCAAGATATTACTATTCGAGATACCATTACCAAACAATATGGGTCAAATTCAGGTATTGCTGATGTCATCATTGAAAGAAATCCACAAGAGATCACTCTGACTATCCACACATCAAAACCGGGTATCCTTATCGGTCGTGGTGGTAAAGGAATTACAGATATAAAAGCTATTTTAAGTAAAATCACATCGTCTAAATTACGACTTAATGTTGTTGAAATTAAAAAACCTGATCTGCGCGCAAAAATTGTTGCTTCACAGATAGGTCAACAAATTACACGGCGTATTTCGTATCGTCGCGCCGCAAAACAATCTGCTGAACGAGTTATGCAAGCAGGCGCAAAAGGAGTTAAAATTACCATTGGTGGCAGACTACAAGGAGCAGATATTGCGCGGACTGAAACCCTGTCACTTGGTACAATCCCCACATCGTCTCTCAAACGAGACATAGAATATGCACAAGTTCACGCGCCAACAACATACGGAATAATTGGTGTAAAAGTTTGGATTCATAAAGGAAGTTTAGAAATTCAAGACGATTCGCCTATTGCAAGTCGCCCATTACTTTAAAAGGAAAATAATCATGCTCATGCCTAAAAAAATGAAATTTAGAAAAGCTTTTCGCGGTAAAATGCGTGGCGTCAGCATGCGGGGAAGTGATGTAGTGTTTGGCAAATATGGGTTAAAATCGCTTGAATGTGGTTGGGTTACTGCCAGACAAATAGAATCTGCAAGACGTGCTATGACCAGATATATCAAACGTGAAGGACAGGTATGGATTAGAATTTTTCCCGATAAGCCGGTGTCAGCGCAACCCGCAGAAACAGGAATGGGAGGAGGTAAAGGTGCAACGTCACATTTTGTCGCTGTAGTACAACCTGGAAGAATCATGTTTGAAATGGATGGTGTAACAAAAGAGATTGCGACCGAAGCTATGCGTCTTGCATCACAAAAATTACCAGTTAAATCAAAATTTGTGGATAATTTATAATGAAAAACAAAGAATTATATACAAAATGGCGAGCAGATTCTGTTCCGGTACTTATAAAAGAACGGAAATCTTTAAAAAAGAAATTAATTATGACTCAACTAGAAGTTAGTTTTGGCAAATTAAAGAAAAATTCGGAGCTCAAAGTATTGCGCAAAAATATTGCTCGACTCGAAACGTATATTCAAGAAAAACTTATTTCCACTTCTTTAAAGAATAAGGAGAAAATATGAAACGATTGACGGGTACTATTATTGCACAATCGGGAATACATACGGTTAAAGTAGAGACAAAACGTACGGTACGACATCCGCTATACCAAAAATCGATGACCCTGTCAAAACGGTTTCTTGTTCATACAGGAAGCGATGATTATTCTATCGGTAGTATCGTGGTCATAGAACCATGTAGAGCACTGTCAAAAAATAAACACTATCGTATATTCAAGCAGATAACAACAAAAGGTAAAAAAGCATGATTCAATCATATACACTATGTGATGTTGCCGATAATACGGGTGGGAAAAAAGTCAGAGTAATACAGGTATTAGGGCATACTCCACGCCATACCGCTACGGTTGGTGATATTATTATTGGTACAGTAAAAGCAGCATCTCCGAATGGACAGGTAAAGAAAAAAGAAGTCATTCGTGCAGTTGTTGTGAGAACTCGCTTTCCATTAATTCGGGCAGACGGTTCGACGGTCAGATTTGACGACAATGCAGTTGTAGTTATTGGCACCGATTCACTACCAAAGGGTACCCGTATACTTGGACCAGTCGCGCGCGAGTTGCGCGAAAAAGGTTATGCTAAGATTATTTCTCTTGCACAGGAGGTACTATGAGTATACGTAAAGGTGATTCGGTGATAATCAATACAGGCAAAGATAGGAGCAAAACCGGCATAATCGAACGTGTATTGCCAAAAAATGGCACCGTCATTGTTCAGGGTCTCCATATGTTTAAAAAACATCAAAAACCCTCAAAGAATTATCCTCATGGTGGAATAGTTGATATCTCAATGCCGATAAAAATGAGCAATGTATCACTTGTATGTATCCATTGTAAAAAAGCTACCCGAGTTACAATTAAACTTACAGATTCGAGTAAACAGCGGATATGCAAGAAATGCGGAGAATCGATATGAAAACAGTTGAGAAAAATACTATTTCTGAATATATTGACAACGCCGTAAAAAATACAGCTACGACGTTAGGTATTAAAAATGTTATGGCATATCCTACAATAAGTAAGATAGTGTTAAATATTGGTTTTGGGCACGATAAAGGAAATAACCAATTGATTCATTCACTCACCCAAGATCTTTCATTCTTATCCGGTCAAAAGCCATGTATAACACGCGCCAAAAAGTCTATTGCATCATTTAAATTGCGACAAGGCGAACCGATTGGTTTAAAAACAACATTGCGTGGGAAAAGAATGTATAATTTTCTTTATAAATTGATACATACAACATTACCAGCGATCCGAGATTTTCGCGGAATATCTGCTCATTCGATGGACGCAGCAGGTAATTATACTATTGGTTTACACGATATGAGCGTATTTCCTGAAATTAGTTTCTCAAAAGAACGCATTTCACATGGTGTTGAAGTATGTATTGTATTATCAAATGCAACATCAAAATCAGCGCATATATTATATACTGAACTTGGATTTCCATTTGTAAAGGAGCCCCATGGCTAAAAAAAGCTTAGTCGTAAAAAGCAACAGAAAGCCTAAATTTTCGACGCGCAGTATTCATAGATGTAATATCTGCGGACGCAGGCATGGGTATCTTCGATACTTTGGACTGTGTAGAATTTGTTTTAGAGAACGGGCATCACAATCAGAAATACCTGGTGTTCGGAAAGCATCTTGGTAAAGGAGTATCATGTCTATATCAGATCCAATATCTAATTTAATTGTATATTTATCTAATGCAACTGCAGCAGGGCATGATAGTGTTGATATTCCCGCTTCATCATTCAAAAATAAAATTGCCGACTTACTACAAAAAGAGGGTGTCATAGTTACCCATACTGAAATTGAGAAGGAATCCTTTAAGTTTCTTCATATACAATTGAATCCAGCGTTTACACATTTTAAGCGTTTATCAAAACCGGGCAAACGATGGTATGTCAAAGCATCTGCCCTGCCAAGGAATAAGCGTGAAATAATAATACTTTCAACTCCGCGGGGGCTGATGACCGTTAAAGATGCAATAAAAGCACATGTGGGCGGGGAATTGATTATGGAGGTTCGATAATGTCACGAATAGGCACACAATTAATTACTATTCCCGCAGGTGTAACACTTGCTCAAAGTGGAGATATAATGCATATATCGGGTCCGCTTGGCGACCTCAATATTCAGGTAAGCGGTCGTATACGTATCGAAACGAGTGATGATACAGTACACGTCACGCGATTAAAAGATGATAAGGAAAGCAGATCACTTCATGGATTAACGCGCATTCTTATATCAAATGCTATAACTGGGGTGACTCAAGGGTTCACTAAAGATCTTGAGCTTCATGGTATAGGGTATCGAGCATCACTTGAAGGCGATATATTAACATTACTGCTAGGATACTCTCATCCAATAACCATACAAGCGCCTGATGGTATAAAGTTTAACGTACAAAAAAATACTATCACCGTTCACGGTATCGACAAGCAGAAAGTTGGACAAATATCTGCAATTATCCGTGAAAAAAGAAAACCAGAACCATATAAAGGTAAAGGTATTCGATATGCGCAAGAACACGTAAGAAGAAAAGCTGGTAAAACTGCCAAAAGTACGAGTTAATGGAGCTATGCATGACTAAAATACAATCACACCAAATTAATTCTCCTTTGAAACGATTTCGTATATCTGTAAAAAGAAGCAATCGATATGTAAGTGCGCAGATTATTGATGATGCAACTTCTTCTACCGTAGTTGCCGTTACCGAAAACGAAACAAAAAGCGCACCTGACAAAAAAGAGCAGGTTATGCTTGCTGCACAGATACTCGCGCAAAAATCTTTAGCAAAAAAAATAACGCATGTTTATTTTGATAGACGTACATATAAGTATCATGGTAGAGTATCTGCATTTGCTGATGAACTGCGTAAACAAGGATTACTCTTTTAAGGAGTTGTATGAAACAATCATATACTACACCACCAGAAACAGATTCAACGACACCACGTTCAGAATATGTTGAAAAAGTTGTTCAGATCGATCGGGTAACCCGTACTGTCAAGGGAGGGCGCCGCATGAGATTTAGAACCCTTGTTGTCGTTGGCGATAAAAATGGTAAGGTTGGTTACGGCATTGGTAAAGCAAGCGAGATAGCGACTGCAGTTCAAAAAGCGGTAACCATAGCGAAAAGAAGAATGATAACGGTATCTATTGTGAACGGAACAATACCTCATGAAATTATGTATCACGATGGGTCATCACGAATATTTATGAAACCAGCTCGTCCAGGAACATCCGTTGTAGCTGGAGGATCAGTTCGTGCAGTGATCGATGCAGTAGGGATAAAAGATATTCTTACAAAAATTATTGGAACGAGCAATAAAGCTGCAAACGTACGTGCAACGATTCAAGCCTTGTCAACACTGCACAATAAATAGGAGAATGTATGGCAATCGTAACTATAACAAAATCATTGTATAACTCCACTAAAAAAAGAGTTGGTCGTGGTGTTGGTACGGGGAAGGGTAAAACATCGGGGAGAGGAACAAAAGGTCAAAAATCCAGAACAGGTTACAAAATCCCACGATTATTTGAGGGTGGACAAACGTCAATAATCGCTCGACTGCCAAAAGCAAAAGGATTTTCTTCCTCACGTATCCAACCACAAACAGTTGCATTGTCTCGACTCGTTAGTCTCGCGCCAAAAACCATTGTTAACAAAAAATTATTGTTTTCGCTTGGTATTATTAATAATCCAAAACAATCTGTTAAAATTGTTGATTCGCTAGAATCTCCCAAAGATATATCATTTCGAGGAGTTATTCTCACCCAATCTGTCCAAGAAAAGTACAAGCATATGGTAGCCACACATTAGAATATGTTCACTACGATTAAAAAAATTATCTCTTCTCCCGACCTGCGTTATCGAATAATTTTTACAACGTTATTGCTTATTCTGTTTCGTTTTATTGCGCATATTCCGCTCCCATGGATCGATAGGTCGCAACTTCAAAACTTCTTTTCAGGTAATCAGTTACTCGGCTTGTTGAATATATTTTCTGGTGGTGCACTATCAAATTTATCCATAGGATTTATGGCTGTTGGACCATACATAACCTCATCCATCATCGTTCAATTACTTGGATATGTAATCCCGTCGCTCGAAGCATTGCAAAAAGAAGGTGAGCAAGGTCGTCAAATTATAAGTCAATACACTCGATTATTAACGATCCCTCTTAGTCTAATTCAGAGTTTCGGTCTTATCACGATTCTTCAACGTCAAGGAGTTCTCAACGCGTTTTCTCCACAACATCTTGCCATTATGCTTATTGTGTCAACCGCTGCAACTATTTTGATTATGTGGATAGGTGAACTTATTTCTGAACAGGGGATTGGGAATGGAATTTCTCTGATCATTACAGCTGGAATCATAGGAGGTATTCCTATGCAAATAATAAATACGTATACTATCGTTGCCGGTGGTGGAATACTTGATAGTGCAAAATTATTTGGAATCATTGTATTTCTTTTTGTATCATTGCTTACTGTTTCGTTTATTATATTTATCAATGATGCAGTTCGACGTATCCCCATTTCATATGCCAGACGTGTTATTGGCAGGCGAAGTTTTGGTGGTGTAGATACGTATCTACCACTTAAAATTAATACCGCAGGCGTTATTCCCATTATATTTGCACTTTCTATAATTGTGTTCCCTGGTTTAATTGCGCGATATTTAGAACAAGCAAAAAGCCCTTTGTTATCACATGCAGCAACTGCTGTTAGCCGCGCACTTGATCCAAATGGTGCTATATATGGAATTATTTACTTTCTGCTTGTAGTTCTCTTTACCTATTTTTATACTGCTATTGTATTTAAACCAACAGATGTTGCAGAAAATCTTCAAAAACAAGGTGGATTTATTCCCGGAATACGACCGGGGCATGAAACAGTTCAATACTTATCAAAAGCAATGAATCGGATTACGCTACCGGGAGCACTCTTTCTTGGTATTATTGCAATTTTACCGTTTATTATCCAATCCGTAACGAGGATTAATACACTTATTATCGGAGGCACGAGTATACTTATTATTGTATCTGTCATAATGGATACACTTTCACAAGTAAAAGCGCATCTAGCAACTCAAAGCTACGATCATTACGGGAGTTAAATGTCACGAAAAAACCGTTCAGGGCAGTACAGTGCATTACTTATTGCTTCCTTAGTACTCGCAGGATTTGGTTGGGCAATCTCTCGTAATTCGATTCAAAAGCCTGTGCAAAAATCTCCTGATGTATCCGTGGACACTACACCAATAGATCAGGTTGATGGATCAAAATCTCCGTCTCTTGTTGGCACTATTGTAGTATTGAAAAAAAATGGAAGTTCTCATACTATCGAATCTCTGTCACTCGCATCGAAAGAATCTAAAATACTCTATACTGATTCGGATGAAGAAAATAAGATTATTAGCGCAATAGGGATACGAAATAACGAAGCAATTATTATAGAAAGTTCCGAACCTCAATCAGATTCAGGTAGTTTAGTCGGTATCTCTCTCGATGGAAAAGCCCAAAAGCATATATATCAAAATGAGATATCAGCATCGATACCTCCCGTGTTAAATCCTGTTAATGATACTATTCTGACAGTCAGTTTTACACCAGTAGAAAAGTCGTTTGGCTTTAGCATTGTTACTGAAGATATTAGCGGGGCAAATCCCAGTGTTGTTGCACAAAACATTCAAAGCATTCTCTCTCCAACTTATTCACCACGAGGAGACAAAGTTCTCTACGCTGGTATACAATCCAATACGTCCACACTGTATATTATCGATACATCATCTGGAAAAATTATTAAACAATCTGATATAGACGGTATAGTACTTGATACCGCATGGGTTGGATCATCTGTATATGTTTCACTCGCTCCCAAAGGAACTGCAACTTCAAATAAATCAACTCTGACAGTACTTTCAGATGAACTTATTTTAAACAATGTAAAAGTCCCCGATAAAGACGGTGCAGAAATAAATATAATTCCCATATCAAATGCTCTTATCTCATTTATGAGGACCATGTACAATAATGGCGTACCATCTGATCAAGCAGACGGGGCAGTCATATTATTTGATACATCAACGCAAGAATCAACTGATTTTGACCAAGCGATAAAAATAATTGGATACGTACATGGATAGATATGCACTAATTTTTGTAGGTCCACAAGGCTCGGGCAAGGGAACTCAAGCAAAATATTTCAGCGAGTATCTCCATGCTCCCCTTATTGGTACAGGAGAAATATTCCGACGTCATGCGAAGCGTTCATCACTAATATCGCTAACAATCTCTCGCTACATTAGAAAAGGAAAACTCGTTCCAAATACAGTAATTCGTCTAATTCTCACTAAAAAAATGCGACTCCATACTCACGATCCAGTCCTTCTCTTTGATGGCGTGCCTCGCACACTTTCTCAAAAAATAATCCTTGATGCACTACTTAAACGCAACAATATTGTGCATGTCAGAATGATTCTCGTAAATATACCTAAAAATATATCCTTGCAAAGATTACGAAACCGTAAAAGAGAAGATGATACTCAAGCTACAATTGAAAGTCGTTTGAGCGATTATTATTCTAAAACTGTGCCAATGATACATGCGTATAAAGATGATAACAGAGTAATTGTTATAGACGGAACCCCTTCAATAGCACACGTAACATATTCTATTAAAGAACAACTTAAAATAGATAAAGAATTTGGACTACTCATTAAATGATTCAACCAGATTTAACAAGTATAGTACGCTCGGGGCAGATCCTCGCAGAAACTGCACGAATGTGTATGGACAATATTACTGTTGGAAATACTCCTCAAGCTATTGACACGATCATCCATGATTTTGTAATTTCTGCAGGCGGGGCGCCCTCATTTCTTGGTTTTGAATCATACAAATATTCTGGTTGCATTTCTATTAATAATACACTTGTACATGGTCTACCGACAAACATTCCGTTTAAAGATGGAGATGTAGTAAGTATTGACCTTGGTGTGCAGTATAATGGTTGGCATACAGATGGTGCATTTACCACAATTATTGGGTCGGTATCGCCTCATATTCATTCAGCTCTGTTGGCAACACGAAAAGCACTATATAATGGAATCGCCGTTTGTCTCCCGGGTATGAGAATAGGTGATATATCTCATGCTGTTCAGAAAGTTGCTGATGATAACTCACTTTGTATTATTAAAGAGTTAAGTGGTCATGGGATCGGTCGTCATCTTCACGAACCGCCAAGCATTCCAAACTTTGGCACAAAAGGAACGGGGCAGATGTTATCACCTGGTATGGTATTAGCAATAGAACCTATTTTTGCTGTTCCCATGTCGTTACCAGCGCCTCATCACTTTACATGTCCGATTAAAACTGCACATGATGGGTGGAGTATCGAGCTTAATCCAACACTTATTGGAGTTCATTTTGAGCATACTGTCTATATTACTGATTCAAAACCAATTATTGTAACCCAATTTGTTGACAGTAAAGATAATGTATGGTAAAATAATATAAGTTGATGTCTAAAAATGTTATAGAAATTACTGGGACTGTTGAGGAAGCTTTGCCAAATGCAATGTTTCGAGTTAACCTCGATAATGGCAAATTAATCCTGGCACATGTCTCAGGTAAAATTCGTGTCCATTATATTAAAATTGTACCCGGTGATAGTGTTACAGTAGAAATGTCACCGTATGATTTGACAAAGGGACGAATAACAAAAAGATTGACTGGTAAAAATAACACCTAATATTATGAAAGTAAGACCTTCAATTAAAAAAATTTGCGATAAGTGTATAATCGTTCGAAGAAAACGTCGAGTATATGTGTTATGTAAAAATCAACCTCGACACAAACAACGACAAGGTTAAAATATATGTTACGAATATCCGGTGTCATTATTCCTGATAATAAGCCACTGCGCGTCGCTTTGACCGCAATATATGGTGTTGGTCCATCAATAACTCAAAAAATTCTTACCCAGGCGAACATATCAGAAAGCAAAAGAACCTCTGAACTTACTGACCAAGAAGAAAATAGGATTCGCTCAATTATTGAACAATCATACAAAGTTGAAGGTGATTTACGTAGTGTTATTTCGAGTAATATTCGACGATTAAAAGATATCGGATCATACAGAGGAGTTCGTCATAGTAAAAATCTTCCTGTTCACGGTCAACGAACAAAAACAAATGCACGGACCAAACGTGGCAAGAAAGTTTCTGTTGGTTCAGGGAGACGAAAAGCATCGGAGAAAACATAATGGCTCGATCGAAGAAAAAAGTTATTGTAAGCAGCCCGCGCGGACGAGTGTATATTCAGTCGACGTTTAATAATACCCTCATAACTATTACGGATCAAACCGGTAATGTTCTCTCTTGGGCAAGCGCTGGTTCAAGTGGGTTTAAGGGGACTAAAAAAGCAACCCCATTCGCTGCTCAAAGTGCTGTTAAAAAAGCGCTTGATAGAGCTCTACCATATAACGTACAATCGGTCATGATGTTTGTATCAGGTATTGGACTGGGGAGAGATGCTGCATTTCGCGCTATCTCTGCATCCGGACTTGAGGTAACGTCGATCAAAGATATTACGCCGATCCCACACAACGGTGTACGACCCAAAAAACCTCGTCGAGTTTAAGGAATATTATGGCTAAATCTAAAGTATATACATCACCAATAAAACGATCGAGACGTCTCGATATACATGTATTGGCTAAAGCCGATAAATATCTCGCACGAAGACCGTATGCGCCAGGTCAACATGGTCAATCTCGACGTTCCAAGCCATCTGATTATGCTCTGCAACTGCAAGAAAAACAACGAGCAAAGTTTATTTATGGTTTACGCGAACGACAGTTTAGAAATATATTCAGGGTAGCAGCTAAAGGTTCATCTGCAACAGGGGAAAAACTCTTACAGCTTCTTGAGTTAAGACTTGATAATATTATTTATCGTAGCGGTATGGCTCGTACCCGGCGCCAAGCCCGTCAGCTTGTAACACATGGTCATTTTTGCGTCAATAATCGTTGCGCCACCATTCCATCGTTAACAGTTTCAAAAGACGATATTATATCACCTAAAAATAAAGAGGGGTTCAATTTTCATGACACAGAAAGTGTTTCTTGGATTAAAAAAGATAGTAAAAAAATAGCGAGCCAACTAATAAAAATCCCTTCGCGCTTAGAAATCCCCACCGAACTTGACGAACAATTAATCATTGAATTTTATAGTAGATAAATATAAAGGAGTTTATATGTCATATTTACCAGAAACAGAATTGATCAAAGTCACTGCAACGCACACATCGCCCACGAGTGCTTCGTTCGAAATAGAACCTCTTTTGCCGGGCTATGGACACACACTTGGAAATGCACTTCGTAGAGTGCTCCTATCAAGCCTTCAGGGCACTGCAATTACATCTATTAGAGTTAATGATACTAATCATGAATTTACATCTGCAGACGGCGTAAAAGAAGATGTTATCGAGATAATTCTTAACATAAAATCTGTTCGTATCCTTTACTCGGGGAGCGAACCTGTTACTATTTCACTTGATGTAAAAGGTGATAAATCGGTAACAGCAGCAGATTTTAAAGTTCCTGCAGGAGTAGAAATTATAAATAAGGATCAGGTTATCGCTCATGTAGATAAAGGTAATTCTCTCCAGATAGAAGCGATTGTTGAGACGGGTAGAGGGTATGTACCGACAGAGAAAAGAGATCGTTCGACGCTCCCGATAGGAATGATAGCTATCGATTCGATTTTTACCCCAATCAAAAAAATAAATTATACCGTTACAAATACACGTGTCGGACAGGCAACTGATTTTGATAAAATTATACTTGAAATAGAAACTGATGGGAGTATAGATCCTTCTACGGCATTTAAAACCGCTTCGGAGATATTATCCGATCACATTGCGCATATTCATGATCAAATTGAAATCAAAAATAATATGTCTAAACCATCGCGAAGCAAAAAAACAAAAAAAACTGAAGTAAAAGAAGAAAGTACCACATGATCTCAAAGCTTTCGAGACGTTCTGACGCACGTAAAAGTCTTATTGCAAATTGCGCAACGAGTCTCATTTTGTTTGGACAGGTAGAAACAACGGTTTCCAGAGCAAAAACTGTACAACCTTATGTAGAAAAAATATTGACGTGTGCGCGCAAACAGACTCTTTCTTCCCGACGAGAAGTTGCAAAAAAACTAAGCGATTCCCTGGCAGTTGCAAAGATATTTGATATCATGGTACAAAATATGGCGACACGAACGAGCGGATTTACGAGCATATACCATACACGCAATCGTCACGGAGATGGTGCACCGTGCGCAATTCTTTCTCTTAATAAAGAGCTATTAAACGTAGCTGATTCAAAAGAAGTCAAAATAAATTCTAAAGTTTCACAAGGTACTCAACAAATAAAAGAGTAACCATGAAAACAACAATGCATTTTAACCATACGCACGAACATCATACCATCGATGCATCCGGACAGATACTTGGTCGCTTTGCAACTAATATTGCAAATTTACTTCGTGGAAAAAATAAACCGACATTTTCACATCATATTGACTGTGGTGATTTTGTAACTGTTTTAAATTCGGATAAAATTAGTGTGACCGGAAACAAATTAAATCAAAAAATGTATAGACACCACACGGGATATATTGGTCATCTAAAAGAGATATCATTAGGCGATTATCTACAAAAAAACCATACAGCCGTTGTTCGTTTAGCAGTATTAGGCATGTTGCCAAATAATAGATTACGTTCTATTTGGATAAAAAGACTACGATTCAACCAATCTGGCGTAGAAAATAAGGAGTCACAGTGAAAGATGTTACTAAAAATTCACTCTATTATACATCACTTGGCAGAAGAAAAAGATCTCATGCTGTTGTTCAGTTAAAAAAAGGAACTGGACTCACGTATATAAACGGTAAAATCCGGGAGGAAGTTCAATTATTTAATACGCCCCTCGATCTCGTTGGTGAAAATGGAAAATGGGATATTGTCGCATTTGTACGAGGTGGAGGTATAACAGGACAAACAGAATCTATCCGCCTTGGAGTAGCTCGTGCTCTCATCCTTATAAATCAAGATTTTAAGACTACGCTACGTAAGGCGGGGTATGTTACGCGCGATGCACGAGAAAAAGAACGCAAAAAACCAGGTCTCAAACGTGCACGTCGTGCGCCTCAATGGAGCAAACGATAATTCTTACCGAATGATACCTTTCTCTTGCGTTTCATGACTATCTATATTAATATAGATATGTGTCCTACAGAGTTGTTCAGCTCAATATAATGCTTCACAAAGATATAGCGCGCTACATCTCGCGGAATATACACGTACGTGATGCCTTGTTAAGTGTATCTTTTGTAGCTCTTAAACCAGACAATTCAAGTGCAGACGTTGGAATTGTCTGCACTCCCATGAACACAACAGCAATTACAAAAGGATTATCATCTCTGCGTAAGCACGCATATACTATACAAAAAGTTATTGCAACGCGGTATAATTTTACAAAAATTCCTATCTTACATTTTATGCATGATGATAAAACTGATGCTATACAAAGAATTGATGCATTGATAGAAGAAACAAAACATGACTGATATTCGTAAATCATTATTTACTCTCTTTTCGGGCACCTTACTTACGTTTGGGGTATGGCTCGCAATTAGTATAACCGTCGATCCATTTAATACCGATCCCTTGACCATTATTACATTTTTCTCAAGTTTATTTTTATGGCTTACAGGTTTAATTATATTTATATTTCTCTATGTTCGTTCACATATTTCTGACGTTACGAATCAAAATACCATTCCAAATTCAATTCTTCACTCTTCACTTATCGTCATTACTCTCATTGTATTTCTTATATTGCAAACGCTTCGAGTATTGGGACAGCTTGAAGGCATATTATTATTGGTTATATTTATATTGATCGAACTATATATCAAAACAAAAACGTCACATGCCTGATACCACACAAACTATATGTATCACCGGTCATGAGCATCCAACTCTCGCATGCATCGAAGATGTGGTTAACTATTTTATATCAAAAGGTTTTAGCGTAGCGCTCGGACCTGAAATTGAATCTGAATGGTACAATTTTGATTTTTTAAGAGTACCTGCGCATCATCCATCTCGAGATACTCAAGATACTTTTTGGATATCTCAATCTACTGTTTTGCGAACTCAAACCTCGGCTATTCAAGGGAGAGTTACAAAGGACTGGAATATACAACCACCACTACGCGTGATTTCACCGGGTAGAGTGTTTAGAAATGAATCAACTGATGCCTCTCACGAGTCAGTTTTCCATCAACTTGAAGGATTTGTAATAGATACCAATATTACGATGGCACATTTATTATCAACTATAGACGGCTTACTCAACCATATGTTCGGTGAGATTCCCACAAAATACTACCCGCATCATTTTGAATATGTAGAACCAGGTATGGAAGTTGTTATTAAATGGAAAGATTCATGGCTTGAAGTGCTTGGATGCGGGATGATCCATCCCGAAGTATTATCAAATATGGGCATTGATTCATCCGAGTATTCTGGTTTTGCATTCGGGCTGGGAGCCGATCGACTCAGTCTACTCAAATATGGAATTAATGACATCCGTTCATTGTATCACCCAGATGCACGTATAATTAGACAAATATAATAGTATGTTATTACCGATTTCACTCCTGCGCATGTTTGTAGATGTAGATACCTCCGTACAAGAGACGGCGGAGATATTTTATTCATTAGGATTTGGAGTTGAAAGTGTTCATGGTGACGTAATAGATTTGGAGATAACCCCCAATAGAGGAGATGCACTTTCAATTTTAGGTTGTGCACGAGAATATAGCGCATACACCAGTAAACCCTTGCATAATCCTTTCGACAAGAGAACCATTCTACCAATTAACGATGAGCCCACCATACATGTTACCATCACTACACCCCTTGTTCCGTTCTATAGGGGATATTCTATTGAAATACAAAACAACCAGTCGTCTCCTCAATGGATTAAAAATATACTTAAAATATACGGTATACATGCAATTAACACCGTTGTTGATATTACGAATATTACAATGTTGTTGTTCGGGCAACCACTCCATGCTTTCGACTGTAGTTCGATACATAGCACTCAAATGACAATACGTGAATCAATAGATGATGAATCAGTCGAAATACTTAACGGAAAAACTATTTCACTCAAAAAAGGATCTCTTGTTGGAGACGATGGGACTAAACTTATTGATCTCGTCGGGATACAGGGGGGTAAATCATCTGGGGTTACTCACTCATCAAAAAATATATTGCTCCAAGCTATCGATTGTGATCCCGTCACTATCAGATCGACGTCAAAGACATTGTCTCTGGCTACGGAATCAAGTTACCGGTTCGAACGTGGGATAGACCGCAACGGTGCTCATAGCGCTCTTGCATATGCATTATCATTACTCGAAGAATTATGTAATGCAAAATTACACAGTATTATATCTCACAAAACGTTCTCTACGCGAACTATTAAATTTAATACACAAAACGTTTCCCGACTACTCGGAACAGATATTTCATCCGATGATTGTTTCAACTATCTAAGAAGGCTGGGATTTGACCACAAAGGGTCGTCGGTGTATGTGCCAAGCTGGCGTCTACATGATATATATATAGAAGAAGATCTTATCGAAGAGATTGCACGGCTCTACGGTTACAATAAACTTCGTAAAGAACAATTACCTGCTTCACATGGGACAACGATGCCTACTCAAAATATCTGGGACACACAAAGAACGACTTCACATGCTCTTCAAAATTTAGGTTTCGATGAGGTGTTAACATACTCATTTATATCAAGTAAAAATATCCCCGTCAGTGACCGCTTAAAGTATAGAAAAGTTATCAATCCCTTATCAGAAGACCATGCATATTTAAGGAACAGTATTATTCCACTCCTTGTGAAGGCTGCGGAATTCAATATATGGATGCCATCACTTTCTCTATTTGAAATAGGAACCGTGTTTACTGCTACAAGCGAAGAAATTAAAATTGCTTTACTATCCACTGATAAAATTCCGTTTATTCAAGAAAGCCTTAGTATAGTGCCAAATCAACTTCCGTATAAAACACGAAAAAAATATTACGTATGGGAGGGATCAATCGATGAATGTAAGCTACTTATTCCGCATGAGAATACATCGGTAAAACTTACGTCATTTCCTTTTAAAAACGTGTCTAAGTACCAGCCCACAGTAGTAGATATTGCGTGTATCGTCGATAGAAAATATTCTATCGAGCAGATACGCGTAACACTCCATTTAATCGACAAAAAAATAATCCTCGTAGAACCGTTTGATATATATTCAAATAAAAAATTCGGTGTTGATAAAATAAGTTATGCATTTCATATACTCCTTGATAATAGTGATAATAATTTTACAGCTCTTTCTCTTAATAAAATTATTTCAAATATTCATACCATGTTAGTCAAAACGTATGATGCACACATTCGATAGCGTCCTCTTTACGATACGATAGATAACCGCTATACTAACTATATGGATAGAAAACTAGCACGAGAATTAAACGATAATGTCGGTAAAACTGTTTTAATATGTGGTTGGGTCCATGCTAAAAGAAGTCATGGTAAAATTTGTTTTATAGATGTTCGTGATCGTACCGGACTAACACAAGTAGTTATTCTACCCGGTAACCCTTCATATGAACTAGCTGAAGGCGTCTCTATTGAATCTGTTGTATCAATCGTAGGTTGCGTTCAAGAACGCCCATCGGGTATGGTTAACGATGATATAGTATCGGGACATGTCGAATTACAAGCTCAGGAATTTAATATAATTTCTCAAAGTAAAATGCTTCCATTCGAAATAGGCGATACTCGTAATATCAACGAAGAACTAAGGTTACAATATCGATACTTAGACTTAAGAAATAAACGAATGTATGCAAACATTGTCTCAAGGAGTAAGGCACTTCAATTTGTTATTGATTATTTGGCTAAAAATGATTTTAACTATATTCAAACACCAATATTATCTAAATCAACCCCGGAAGGTGCCCGGGATTATTTAGTACCTTCCAGGATTCATAAAGGGAAATTTTTTGCACTACCACAATCGCCTCAACAATATAAGCAATTATTAATGGTTGCAGGTTTTGAAAGATACTTTCAAATTTCCCCTTGTTTTAGAGACGAAGACGCCCGCGCCGACAGAAGCCCTGGCGAGTTTTATCAAATTGATATAGAAATGTCATTCGTCGAGCAAGAGGATATTTTAAGGTTAACGGAAAATATGTTTACCGAACTCATCGCTAAACTCTTTCCGGAAAAGAAAATTACCCTCACTCCCTTTCCCCGCTTAACACACTCCCAAGCTATGGAGCGATACAATACAGATAAGCCTGATTTACGAAAAGATAAAAATGACAGTAACGAGTTGGCATTTGTTTGGATCGTTGATTTTCCATTATTCAATAAACAAAGCAAAGATGATTATTTCCATGGGTCAGGAAAAAGTCAGTGGGCACCATCACATCATATGTTTACTGCCCCTAAAAAAGAAGATTTGTATTTACTAGACATCGAACCGGGGAAAGTTAAGTCCTATCAACACGATTTAGTGTTAAACGGAATAGAAGTTGGTGGGGGGAGTATACGAATTCATGATCCAAAATTACAAAATCAAATCTGGGATTTAATTGGATTTAACGCAGAGCAAAAAAAACAATTTAAACATTTAATTGAGGCGTTTGAATATGGTGTTCCGCCCCACGGTGGTATTGCTCCTGGCTTTGATCGTTTAATTTCTCTTTTAAGCGGT
Organism: Candidatus Berkelbacteria bacterium CG06_land_8_20_14_3_00_43_10; assembly: GCA_002780235.1. GTDB lineage: Bacteria > Patescibacteriota > UBA1384 > GWA2-35-9 > CG2-30-43-20 > CG2-30-43-20. The sequence goes on along the minus strand of PEVO01000014.1, from coordinate 1,221 downwards.
GAACCAAATATTAGGGAAGTCATCGCTTTTCCACTCAATCAAGATGGGAGAGACCCACTTATGGATTCGCCATCGCCCGTTGATCCCAAACAACTACAAGAACTTCATATTAGTATTACTTCTAAATAATGTATAGAACTCGGATCTCCAAAAATGCGGTGTTAGTTTCTCTGTTAATAGTTTTTGCAGGAATGTACACGCTTTACGTCTATTTTCGTTCAATACAGATACAATCTCCCGTTAATATTTCTATTTCAGATAATTTACATTCGTTATCAAAACCTACAATATCGCTTATTCCAATTAAAAATTCTTTAGCTAAAACGCCTCAGATATTAGCACATTATTCCGCTCTGTACGATGTTGACAGCGGTACATTTCTTTACGGTGAACGCGATAATGACCCTGTCCCAATAGCATCAATAACGAAAATTATGACAGCTATCGTTACTCTCGAACAGTACAGACTTAATGATATTGTAACCATTTCAAAAGAATCTACACTATCTCAAGGATCGATAATTAATCTTCGTGCGGGCGAAACGATTACCATCGAATCGTTACTCTATGGCTTACTTATTCCGTCTGGAAATGATGCTGCACATGCACTTGCTAAACAGAGTATAACAATTCCACTCTATGCAAATTCAGGTAAGGAGCCAATTGAGTTATTTGTGACAATAATGAATGATAAAGCTAAAGAAATTGGGCTTACTCATACTCTATATAAGGATCCTGCGGGGCTCGATGATACGGGAATTTCTACTGCACGCGATCAAGGATTACTTATTGCATATGCACTTCGTAATGAAACATTTAGAAAAATAATAAATACACCAGAAACAACTCTCTATTCATCTGATATGAAAATTAGTCATGTACTGGACAATTCGAACAGACTCGTTAAGGAGGAGATGCACTATCAAGGTATTATTGGCGGTAAAACAGGATTTACCCCCACAGCTGGTCATAATTTAATTACTGCAGCGAAGCGTGAGGGGCATACGCTCGTAGCAGTTGTATTTAATACATATGATTCCGTGAATAAAGCAGCTTCCGCGATTGAAGCTCGTAAATTACTCGACTGGGGATTTGCAAATTTTACTTGGCTCAAACTTTAATATACATTGAAGGTGCGTAGGTCCAGACACATCGTGGACACTTAGCCAATCCAGTAGTATGCTGGTTGGTCAACAAAGAAAGGTGTCTACATATGAAAGG
>PEVO01000018.1:15962-23344 GCA_002780235.1 Candidatus Berkelbacteria bacterium CG06_land_8_20_14_3_00_43_10 | reverse complement strand
AGCTTAAATGTTAAAGAACAGACGAATTATTTATTAAATTTGGTGGCAAAAATTTGACTATACCCTAGTTTAAATATTTACGTATATTATCGTCGTGCTGCGCTTTTGTTTTGGCAAAGTGTGCTTTACCGTCTTTATCGGCGAGAAAGAAATAATAGTCGCTTTTATCTGGCGTCATTACAGCTTGGATACTTTTGATGCCCGGGTTGCTAATCGGCGTCGGGGGTAAACCGGCAATTTTATAGGTATTATATGTCGACTTCGCCGTTTTTGATTCCCCCGCTTTAAGCGGTGTCCAAAACACAAAATCGTTAATATTTTCTTTTGTTTGTAGGGCAAGTTTATCACTATCCAAACCGTATTCGACGGTAACATCAGATTCTAACTTCATCCCCACTTTGAGACGATTGTTAAACACACTCGCAATGATCGGGCGGTCTTCATCATTTTTTGCTTCTCGCTCTACCATCGATGCAAGTATCAATTGATCGGGGGTGGGATGCAACTCTTGTGTCCTTTTTGTAAAGTTTTGCACCATCATATCGATAACCGTTTGTGCCGTTGTGTTTTTTGCAACGTGATAGGTATCCGGAAACAACGTCCCCTCTTTTCCATCTGCAACAGACATAAACGCCTCATAATCGACGAGCCCTTTTTTGTAAAACATCTGCGCAATCTGTTCTGTGCGCCACCCTTCGGGAATAGTTACTTTTTCTTCGTAGACAGACCCCGAAGCAAGTGTAGTATATATATCTTCGACCGATTGTCCCACTTCAAATCTATAGAGCCCCGCTTGGAGCGGTTTTCTTTGAGTCAGTGAGAGCCAATACAGGGCGGTTTTAGATGGCAACACCCCCACGTCATGTAATTTTTGGGCGATCTCTTTAACTCCTTGCCCTTTAGTAATCTCTACGCTTACCGGACCGCTTCGCGTCTCTTTTTTGCCGGTGAAACGCATGATTATCACGATAATGATTGCGAACACTATAAGAATTTTCGCACTAAAAAGAAGCATTAAAAGTATGCGCTGAATAAGTTTATCTTGTCGCGCGATCTCTTTATTGATCGTTCTTTTTTTGCTCGGTGATGAATTGTTCGAGGATGACGGCGGCGGCGTGGTCGTCGATGGCTTCTCCTGTTTTTCTCCCCGCACGCTGGCGCGCCTCAAATGTGGTAAGTATTTCATTGATATAGTGGATTGAACATGTGGGAAAACTCTTTTGAACTGCTTCTCCAAATACATGCGCACGACGCGCACTGTCCGTCATCTCCCCGTCTTGTGACAGTGGTAGACCGATAATTATCTTGTGGGGATCATAGCGCATAAGCACACTGGCAACTTGTTTCACCGGATCATCTGCTGGTTGTAGAGTAATAATCGCAAGCGGCGTAACCACTGTTCCTGAATCGCTCCCCGCGACCCCAATTCTTTTTTCGCCAAAATCAAGAGCAATATAGTGCACGGTTTATGTATATGTAATGGTGATGATAATTTGGCGTGCAGACAGTGGCGTCCACCCAAACATCCAGCGTGGTTTTATCTCTATCGTTGCATCCTGAATGCCTGAAACTGATTTGAGCAGTGTTATCGCTTCGCTTTGTTTTTTACCTGCTATCTTTGCTCGTAGTGGCTCTATATCTATTTTTGGTCCTATCTTTGTTTTAATTGAACCACTGATTGTCATCGTCCCCACTTTTGTGTCGAGCTCTTTGACTGTTGCGACTATCTCGTCTTGCGACGTTTCATTTAATACTAACTCTTTATCTTGAGGAACTTTTTCTTTTACTTGCGCAAGGAACACATCGCGCAGTGCCGTTTCGCTAAACGTCGCACCACTTGCCTTTGCCTTTACGGTTAAATCAAACGAATCTGCTTTTGTATCCACACCAACAGACGGAGTCGCACTAATGGTTTCGACTTGAATTGCTTTATCAAGCAACATGAGCCCTTTTGCTTGGTCCGTTAACTCTTTTTTTGCGCCATCTGCAATTTCTGTTCGAAGCGATTCTTTTGCACGCTCCACATCGTCGGCGGAAACTATCGTAATCTCTTGCGTTGACCCACCGGTCAGTGCCGCTGATGTTTCCCCATATATTTTTTCTTGTTGATCTGCAGGGAGTTCTGATAGAGCAAACCGACCGGGCGCGATGTTGTAACTATCGCCAGCTTCAAGTGCTTCTATCGTTATCGTTGCCTTACCCGGACTGGTGACGATCTGCCCCTGCTGCAACCCTACCGTTGCGCCCGGAATGGTGACCTCTACCGTGGTAACAAACACCTTTGAATCTTTGGTAAGACGCGTCCCGGCGGTTAATTTTTTTGCGTCCAAACTCCATACATTTGTAAGCGAAACAGAACCTTTCGCCTTTTGTCCAACATTTTTTTTACCTGTCGCTGATACTGTTTTTTTTGATTCTTTTTCTACTTCAAAAACCTGCATCGGAATAATCGATTTGGTAAGATCTGCTTCTTTTTGATCTTTTTTACCAGCGATATCGATAGTCTGGTTAAACGCTTCGCCCGGAACAACAATTTTTACATATGCTTTAGGATAAAAGATGATTAGCCCTGCAATGATGACACAGCTCATCGCGATGATCCCAAACCAGAAACCTCGACGGGTGCGTTTTTGGGGTGATCTGTCAGGCGGAGATTGGACGGCGTTTTGAAGAGTTGATACCGCATCGCGTTGCACAGTTTGTGGAGAAACAACAGTTGCATGACGGAGCGGGCGTTGGGATTGTTCTCCCTTATCAGGCAAGATAGTGTCGTCTGGTTCGTCAGAAATGGTATCATTGGTCTCATCGGTATCATCGGTATCATTATTTTCTACATCATCATCTTCATCATCATTTTCTGATTCATCTGTATCGACCGGACTTTCTGTTAGTTCGCTTACATCATCACCGTGAGGCGCTTCTTCCTCTTGGAAATGATGCACTTTGACCGGTGGTTTACTTTTTTTATCCATATTCACTTCGATGATTTCATCTTTCTCGATCGATTGCGCAACTGGTTCTAAAACGGGAATTTTTGCATTAATCGAATCAAATACAGGAATACCGACTTGCGCGGCAAGATTGCGACCGATAGCGTCTTGAGAAACAAGCGCGATATCTTTTTTTGCCTTACCAGATACTCGTTGCAACAGTTTAAGATTGATGACACTCTGCAAAACAACTGATGCTTTTGGCACAACAAGTGTTATTGCAGCTTCTTTTTCTTGTTCAATACGCTGAATAATCCCGGGGATCTCTTCGTCCGATTCAAGGTATATCAGCGCACGTCCATTTTTTTGTGCCATCTTAACTCCTTAAACTGTCCAGTATTTTTGAGGTAACCGAATCCATCATACCCTCTTTGCCGACAAGATCAATCGCCACGTTTGCAAGTGCAAGCGGGGTTACATCGCGTGGTTCTTTGAGCTGCCCCGTTTCATCATACACGCGCGCGACATCTTTTGGTTCTAAAAATGAAACGGTTGGTCTGCGCGCAAACGGCAAATTTTTGCTCCACTCTGCAGTTTTGAGTGCTTCTACTATCTCGGGAAGTGCCGTCCCACCACCACACAAGAGTATTCTACTGGGTAACAGATCGATGTTGGTAAAATCTTCGAGCGTGAGTTGTATCCCTTCTAACCATACGGCAACATCTGTGGCGAGCGCCTCTTTAACCTTTTCAGCTTTTGCTTCTGGTAAGTTCCCCGCAGAATAATTTAATTTAAGCTCTTCTGCCTTTGAAAACGGTATGTTAAGACGCGATGCAATTCTTTTGGTAAACGCGCGCCCACCAAGGGCAAACATCTTTGTCCCCTCTATGCCACCAGCACGGACAACAGCGACGTCAGAGGTTCCCCCACCAATATCCATAAAAATTGCAGAAAATTCGACCGATTCTTCTTCTGATACGGCGCGTGCAACCGCATAGGGTTCTGCTGCGATTGATAGCAAATCAAGATCGAGTTCTTCTGCAACAGTTTGCAGAGCACCCAAGTGCACAATAGGCGCAAACGCATTAAAGATACCGACCTCTACTTCTTTACCTTGGAACCCGAGCGGATTGGTTACTTTGTATCCATCTATTTTAACATCGACGATCGCTGCGTTAACTAAACGGACATCGATCTCCCGGTGACCCGTTTCCCATGCGAGCGTTTTGCGCGCACGTTCGAACGCTTTTTTCTGCACATGACCGATGATATTTTTAAGTTCCGCAAGCGTGATCGATTCTTTTGCATTGGAACGCGTATAACGGATCATCGTTGTAGTGCCTTTGACTAATTCGCCCGCAATCCCAATGATACACTGATAGGGTAAAATTGTTGCCTGCTTCGCTGCGATCTCTAACGCCTTTTCGCAGTTTTTTATCACCCCATGAATATCGGTAACCACCCCGCCGGACATATCAGATAAACGCTGCCGATACATCCCATATCCTTTGACGACCGCCTTACCATCTTCGACTGCAAAGATAACGGCTTTGACAAACTCTGTTCCGATATCCAAAGAAACCGCATAGTTATCGTATGTTTCTTTTTTAATCTTTAATTTTTTTAACAGATTACCCAGTGCCAAACACCCTCCCTAGATTAGTTTAAAGTATAAAATTAAAAACTATTATCTATAAACATACACTTAATTATGGCTTTATACTTTATACTTTCACTTTTATACTTACTTTTATTGTAGCACAGCTTTGATCCTGCGAACACCCGCACTGCTGGATTCTTCTTTGGTAATATTAAACTTTCCCAAGACTCCCGTGCTTCCCACGTGCGGACCACCACACAGTTCGCTACTAAAATCACCAATTGAATAGACTTTTACCATATCGCCGTATTTTGAAGGGTCAAAAGAAACTTTGACCGTTTTTAGCGCTTCTTCTTTAGGCATTTCGACCATTGTGACAGGGATATCTTTTTCAATTGTTTCGTTAACGATATCTTCTACTTTGATAATCTGATCATCGGTAAGTTTTTCGGGGTAATTAAAATCAAAACGCAACCGCTCGTCTGTTATGTTTGAACCTTTTTGGTATATTTCTTCGCCTAATGTCTGACGCAACGCTGCAAGAAGAAGATGGGTCGCGGTATGATATTTTGTTTCCATCTCTCCGCCGCTTGCCAAACCGCCTTTAAACATACCTGCAGATGCAGATTTAGATTTTTCTTGATGTATTTTAAATAGTTCTTTAAATTTAGCCACCGCGTCATCGGCTACAGAAATATCATTATCATGTGCGAGTTCTAAACATACTTCGAGAGGGATACCATTTGTTTGGTAGAAATCAAAGAGCTGATCGGCACTTACTGTGTGTGATTTTTTTGTTTTTGATACAATGTCAAAACCCTGCAATGTTGCATTAAACTTCTGCGCCTCTTGATTGACAACATCACTCCCAAGTATATTCGTAATTGGAAAGTCATATTTTTTTAGAATAACCATAACGCGCCGTATAAGTCGCCGCAGAATATATCCACTGTCTTTATTTGAAGGGGTAACACCTGCATCACCGATATTTTTAATTGCACGACTGTGGTCGAGGATTATTCTTTTTTGCCGTGTGTCTACTGATAAACCAGCAATTTTTGTAGCATATTCATCAAAAACATCCGTTTCATATATATCTGTTTTCCCGTTGAGTGTCGCCAACAACCGCTCAAATCCCATCCCCGTATCAACCCCTTTGTTCTTTGATGGAATATATTTTCCATTTTCTAGAATATATTCGTTAAAAACAAGATTCCACACTTCTAACCCATCGACATAAAACTCAACTGTTGGACCGCCCGGCGAACCCTCACTACTAAGTGACCAAAAGTTATCGTCAAATCCTTGTTGCTTGATCTCATGTAACCCATCGATTTTTTGCAGCAACCCAAGCGACTGCATATCAGCATGTATATCTTTTTCACCACTAAAGTAGGTAGCATAGATCCGAGTGGTGTCTATCTTGAGAACATCAGTTAAGAACTCCCACGCCAGAGTGATTGCTTCTTCTTTAAAATATGACCCTGCTTTGCTGGGGAAACCAAACGAAAAGTTACCGAGCATCTCAAAATAGGTTAAGTGAGAACTGTCACCGACCTCGTCGATATCAGAGGTGCGGATACAGGGTTGAACGGTCACGATGCGGGAATGAGATGAAAGATCGGGGTTACTGTAGTATCGTTTAAACTGTTGCATCCCTGCAGAGGTAAAAAGCACCGATGGATCGTTTTCTGGAACAAGGGGTGCGGGCGGGATAAGGGTATGAGCCCGTTTGGTAAAAAAGTCAATGAACGTATTCCGGAGAGTAGTACTATCCATACAATTTACTTATTGAAAAAGACGTTTAAGAGATTTTTTATATTTATCTGTGAGATGAACGATGTTTCTTTTGGCGCTTCGAATGGTTTTGTCGGTCCTTGCCAATCTGTTCCGTATATTTTATCATACGCTTCCCATGCACCTTTGACGCTACGAATATATCTATCTGTTTCTCGAGGAAGAGTTGACCTGTCCATTGCTATTTCAAAGTTGCCTGCGACACCGGGACCGCCGTTGTAGTTGGCAAGCGCAACATCGATATTGCCGTTACGACTGTCGATAGCGGAGCGCAGATAGGCGGACCCAAGACGGATATTTATAGTCGGATCGTAGATCTTATCATCGGTATAATCGGTGATGCCAATCTGTTTTGCAACACCACGCGCCGTGGGAGGCATCAGTTGCATGAGACCGCGTGCACCGGCGCCACTGCCAGCAGTTGGGTTAAAGTGACTTTCTACATAAATGACCGCAGCGATAAGATTGCGCTGTAGGTGGAATTCGTTTGCTGATGTAAGAATCTGATCTTGATAGGCAAGCGGATAGACTGCATCACCCCAAATCTCTGGAAAATATTTATAGAAAATAAATCCACCGAGTAGGAAGAGCACGATCACTGATACTATTTGGAACTTTTTTCTTTTAGATACTGCCATACATACATCATATCAAGAGAGAAAGATTAGTACAAGAAATGCGTTTGCATTAATACGTTTGGTGCCCAGGGCGAGAGTCGAACTCGCACGCCTTGTTAGGCAAGGGATTTTAAGTCCCTCGTGTCTGCCATTCCACCACCCAGGCTTGATTGGATTATACTCCATTTTCCCTTTTCTTGAAAGATTGTGCCGTTAATGATAAATCCGCTTGCTTTTTTATGCCCGCCACCGCCAAATATCTCTGCGATTTTTGATACATCAACGCTGTCCGATTCCGTCCGTAGACTTGCTTTTATCTGACCATCGGGCAGTTCGACAAAAAGCATACTTGCGCGTGCGCCGGGCACGGCGCCGATAAGGTTTACCGCGCCGCCAAGATCTTCTAGTGTTGCGCCGCATTCTTGCAAATCACGCTGG
>PEVO01000018.1:0-15949 GCA_002780235.1 Candidatus Berkelbacteria bacterium CG06_land_8_20_14_3_00_43_10 | reverse complement strand
TTGAATTACTAATGTTGTTTGATATTTTTTTGAGTCGCGCACCCGCCTCCATAAAACGCGCCGCGTATTCTAACGTTGTAACGGTGGTGTTTGAGTGTTTAAACCCCCCCGTATCGGTATAGAGCGCCGTAAGTAGACACGTTGCCATCTCTTTATCGATACGGACGCCAAGTAGGTCAATAATCTCGGTAACGATCTCCCCAACGGCTGCGGCACTGCCATCAAAATAGGTTATGTTTGCGATTTTATGGAGATCATTTTTAGGATGATGATCGATGTTGATAAGCCGTTTTTTATCGCGCGCAAACGATCGTATCCGTTCGACAAAACCGGTCCGCTTTAAATCACCACAATCGAGCACGATGATTACCTGCCAATCGCCACCAAGATAATCACGTTGAATCGTGTCGCTTTCTGGCAAAAACATAAAGGGTGCAGGAACGGGGTCTTTACCCGTGACTACAACGGTTTTCCCCAGAGTTTTGAGCGCGCGCGCGAGTGCAAGAGAAGAAGCGATGGTATCACCATCGGGAAACTGGTGAATGATAATTAAAATAGTATCATATTTATGTAGCCAGTCGATTACTCTGTCAAGTGAGGCGCGCATGAGCTCTTAACTCTTTTCGAGAACAACACATGTTTGCCCCTCCATACTCTCAAGTTGTTGTTTGGTAATTTTATACGTTGACACAGGCTGCGCACACCCACCAGTGACTTTGCAAAAATCGGTAATATCGTCTGCTTCGATGGGGATGATAACTGTCGGTTCGAGTAATTTTATAATTTCTGTTGCTTTTTTGGGATCTAACACCCCTTTCCCATCAACGGGGATAAAGATTACCGATGCATCGGTGAGTGATGAAACTTCGTCATCGGTCAGAGAACGGTTGATACCGTCAAAATATGCGCAGGCGATCTCATCGATTTTAAAAAAATAAATCTCCGGCGCGATACCAAAAACCTGCACACCCGCAACCTCATATTCGCCCGGTCCGGGGAGCACTATATCGTTTACCCGCACATCATCTCCGGTGAGTATGGTTGCGTCTTTCGCCTTGATTTCGAGTGATTTACCACCCTTCCATGTTATCTGCATAGCGTAACTCCTTATGGTATATATAACACGTAAAAAAGAGAACGGCAACCCATGATAGGTTGCCGATATGTAACGCATAAGCGCTCGTCAATAGTTGATCCAGATTGGTGCTCCGAGGATTCGTTCCCCATCAGCGAGAATCAAACAGAAAATAACTGCGGTTGGTCGCGATGATGCTTTCTCTTGATACTTAAGAATTATTCCCGGAGGTTCATCGGGCGCTCTGCCCTGCGCAAACGGATGTTTGCCTCCGACAAAATACATCTCCCACCGCGCAAGACGTGGGTAATAATCTTGGTTTATCATAAAGTCGACCGTATCGGGAAATCCGTAGCGACGTGCATCGTATGTCCCTCCAAGAAGAACTTCTGATTGAGGAATCCCTTTTTTCATCATACTCCACGTAAAGCGTGGATTATACACATCCGTTACTGATAGTCGACGCCTTAATATATATGGAAGTACAAAATCTGTTCCCGATATGCGTTCACACATCGAAACGGATGTCGCGGGCGTGCTGTAGTATGTCGCATCACCAAAATTATCTCCTCCCATTACCGGACCTACATGCCACCCTTTTTCCACCGCACTAACCAAGAAAGGTATTCCATCTTCGATTGAGCGACGGGTCGGACCGCCGCAAACCTCTATCCAGCAACAACGGTCGCGTACAATTAGTTGTGACGCAAGCGCAAAGTCATCAAATTGATACTCGCCAATCCATGGATGCGGAAATCCCCACATCCCCGATTTACCGAGGTTGGTGTTTAACCACCCCCACAAGTCGTGATAGGAAGTCACAATATCACCGCCAAAATCTACAGGAGCAGCATGTGTTGCAACGTATCTATCAGTGCACATGATTGTAACATGGCACGCTGTAGGATTATTGATCGCTCCTCCGAGAGTCCATTCGCAACCGCGATACACGGGAACCTTATATCCACTCTTTGCATGATTTACAAGATACTCAATACGTTTCCAGTTCGATTGAGTCATTTTTTCTCCATGATCAGTAATCACCATAAGCCATGATCCGTTTTCTTGCATGTCAACAAGCTGTTGAACACTTTGAGCTTGTAGGTGGTCAGCATCAAGTTGTCCAAATTGTTTTCCAGATGAAAACTGTGAATGAACATGCATATCACCAATGCAAGAAAGAAAAGGTATTGTTGCACCCTGTTCGTTTGTCGAATCGTTTCGCACAAACTTTCCATAGACTTGCGAATTTGCTGTTGATAAAATGAGACCCGCAGAGCTCACGATAAATGTACGTCTATCGAGAGACATATCAAAATCAACCCCTTTACCTCAAGAATATAATTGAAAGCTACGCTACTTTTTAGTAGTAGATTTTTTAGTTACTTTTTTGGGAGTACGAGAAACAGTTTTAACAGTTTTTTCTTTTACGTCAACTTTCTTAATTTCTTTGGTTTTAGTCGGTGATTCTAGCTTCTTTTCGGAGTTCTTTTTTTGCGAATCACTTTTTTCCGGTTTCATGGTCAACGATATTTTGCGCCCATTGACATCTACAGATAAGATGCGGAAGGGATAGGATTCGCCTTCTTTGACGACATCTTGTGGATTGGAGATATTCTCACCAAGTTCCGAGATATGGACTAAACCATCGAGCGAGCCGGGCAGTTTGATAAATGCGCCAAACGGTGTTATACGAGTAACTGCACCCGTGACGGTTGAGCCGGGTTTAAACATCGTTTCAACTCCCGCCCATGGATCTGGTGTTAAACGTTTTATAGAAAATGATAATCGCCCCGTCTTATTTTCTATGACGGTCACGTCAACGTTTTGCCCAACTTCATACAGACTGTGGAGATCGTCGACTCTATCCCAAGAAACTTCTGATATATGGACAAGCCCTTCCATCTCTTGCGTTTCACCGGGGATAGTCACTTTGACAAAAATACCAAAATCGACAATACCCGAAACGGTGCCCGATAATTTTGTTCCAACGATTACTTTTTTCGCCAGTTCCTCTAAGCGCTCGTCACCAATTGCTTTTTGAGAGAGTATAAGTTTATTTGCAGGCTTATCAACGGTAAGAATCTTTGCGCGGATGGTCGTCCCCACAAGATTGCGTAACCCTCCACCACCACGGGTATCTTCTTCTTGTTTGCCTCCCATATGATCGCTCGCAAGCTGTGAGATGGGGATAAACCCTTCTACACCGCCAAATTCAACGAGTAACCCCCCTCTATTTGCCGCTGCAACTTTGACTTTGATCGGTTCACCCGTTGATTGTTTATCGGTAAGTGTTGTCCAGACGCGCTCTCTGTCTGCACGTTTGAGTGATAAAATAACATATCCGTCTTGGTTTTCGCACATCAGAACGTAGGCGAGAACTTTATCGCCAGGGACAAGATCATCGACATCGTATGAAAATTCACGTTCGGGGACCATACCCAGAGCAACGCCAAAGACATCGACGATAACTTTATTTTTACTTATAGAAATAACAGAACACTCGATTATTTTACCAATGCTAATTGGAGCCAGTTGATCGGGCGATTTTTGCGCGAGTGTATCCATAAGGGATGGTGATTGAGTCATGTTATTTATTTCTTTTAGGTTTTGGGAGATATTTAGAAAGTGTCGTGGATCTGTGTTCATCTTGAATCTTTTTGGGAAGAATAAACATGCGTAACACTATGAACCGAACTGACTGGATAACAAAAACCAAGGCAAGCCCTCCCTGTAAGACACGCGATCCAAGATATGCAAGTCCTTGCCAACGAGCAAATACTAACACAGTTAAACCTATCGCGCAAGAGGTTAAAAGCTGTAGCCACCCCCGTTTATAATTTTGCATCGCTACACTGGTAGGGCGATATCGCCACATACTGACCAGTGCGATGACAAATAATACAATACAAACACCTAAAGCACTACTCAGATACAATGTAGATGCAGGTGGGGCTGGTTGACTCCACCATGACCAGCTAGTAAGTGTTGATTTAAAATCCATGAGAGTTTAAGAGTAATTGGTAATTTGAAAGAATATGTGTTGCACAACATGCATAATTATGTTATTGATTTTCCTTCTACACTTTACAAACTTTATGGACTTTCGACTTTAAGGACTTTACACTTCGCTCGAAGTAAATGGTGCCTAGGGTCAGAATCGAACTGACGACGCAGGGCTCTTCAGGCCCTCGCTCTACCACTGAGCTACCCAGGCATGGTGCACCCAAGAGGACTCGAACCTCTGACCCTCTCGGTGTAAACGAGATGCTCTGACCAACTGAGCTATGGGTGCAAATATATTGTTTTGTGGTTGATATTTGTTTGTAATTTGTTTCTTGGTATTTGTATCTTCTCACTACGTTCGAAGTAAATGGTGCCGAGAGTGGGACTCGAACCCACACGCTCTTGCGAGCCTAGCCCCTCAAGCTAGTGCGTATGCCAATTCCGCCATCCCGGCATGTTCATAACCTACCAGTTAAAAACCTCCGCCCAAATCCAGTTTTGAAATATCTTTCCCTCTTTATCGCTTTTGCTTTATCCAAACATCCCTCAACATATATTAATATTAATGGACGTTTATGTTTAGTTGCTTCAACATATCCAACATTATGTTCCCCTAATCTCTTTTTAAGATCAGATGTAAAACCAATATATAATTTATCATCCTTTTCGCTTAGCAAAACATAAGTATAATACATCATAATAGTCTCAATTCCCCGCCCGCCATGCAAGCCTGCAAGGCGTTGCGGGCAGGCGCCATCCCGGCATAGTAAACCTAACGCTTATACTCTTAGAGTATCATATATTGTTTAGTTTCCCCTTTTCGACGATACAGCCAATTATAATTGTACCTTATTTCTGATGCGTGGTCAATTATACCTTGCATTATTCGATCTATCTTTAGTACACTATGTATGTGCTTGCAAAAACGCATTTTTTGTTTGAGAAAGGAAACATGTCTATCCCCCACGATATTATGATAAGTATCTCTGGCATTCGCGGAAAAATACCTGGTAGTTTTACTCCCCAGCTTGCAGGTGCGCTTGCATACGCATTCGCACAGACGTTGCCACCAGGACCAATCGTTGTGAGTCGCGACTCACGAGCTTCGGGAGGGGTGCTTAAAAAAGCAGTCATCGATGCTCTCGCCAATGCCGGAAGAACGGTTCTCGATGCGGACCTTAGTACGCTCCCGACAACTCAATTTGCCGTAGTATCGTATAAAGCGGCAGGAGGAATTGATATCACCGCAAGTCATAACCCCATAGAGTGGAACGGTCTTAAATTATTTGGTCCCGATGGAATTTATATTCATAAAAAAGCACTTGATGCGCTTGTTACCGATGTCACGCAAAACGATCAACCTGTTGTGAAAACAACTGATAATAAAGATATTATTACAGATATACACACTAATGCGGAAAAGCGTCATAGAGAGAGTTTACGACCGATGATTATTCCCGGAAAACGATTGCGAATCGCTGTCGATGCAGTCAACGGTGCGGGATCGTATATCATCCCTCATTTTCTCGATGAGTGTGGGTGCGATGTCATTTCGCTTGCGACCGATCCGACACAACCATTTCCTCATACCCCAGAACCAACACCAAAAAATTTGGTTTGGACAAAGCGCGCGTTAAAAAATATCGCCTACGATCTGTGTATTGTTGTTGACCCCGATGCTGATAGACTCCTGTTCATAGACGAAAAGGGGAGGCTACTTTCGGAAGAAATGACCCTTCCACTCGTATTGCTCGAATTATGTGTTCGTGGTGATACGGGACCAATTGTTGTCAATATGTCGACGAGTAGGATGATAGAGGACATCGCTCGTGCTCATGTATGTGTCGTTTATCGTGCTGCAGTAGGTGAACTCAATATCATCGATATGATGAAAAAACACCGTGCTTTTTTTGGTGGAGAGGGGAATGGGGGGGTCATTTACCCACGGCATCATTATGGTCGCGACAGTCTAATTGGAATTCTCAATGTTATTAATTGCATGAGACGAACGAACAAACCATTAAGTCGGCTTGCAGACGAACTGCCCCACTATGACATGATGAAAGAAAAGGTTACTATCGGTGATCGCGGTGCGCTCCCTCACATATATACATCTTTAATAAATGCATTCCCACAGGGAACGGTTAATGAGATCGATGGATTGCGGATAGATTTTGATAATGCATGGGTGCATATTCGCCCATCAAATACAGAACCATGCATGCGCATCATCGCCGAGGCGCGATCGGTTAAAAAAGTGAGTCACCTCATGAAATCTGTGCACGCAGTTGTTGATGTATATGTGTAAAGCTTACTTTTTCCAATAGGTGAGCGCCGTTTCATAGAGCTCGGGAGTCGCAATATCAAACCAAAGACCGTCAAAGGTATACCCAGCGATTGACCCGTCCTGCACAAGCTGGGGGATACAATCTTTTTCGAGCATCGAAAATTCTTTTTTTGGCAATTGTGCAATGACTGAAGGTTCAACAGCAAAAACACCCGTGTTTATCAGCTTAGAAAAACCTTCTGTGTGCGGCTTACTTGTAAACGAAACAACGTTCTTTCCACGTAAGCCAACGACACCCCAGTCCCTTGCTTGAGAAACCGTTGTCAGCGCTGTTGTCATCTGCGCACCTGAATGTTCATGAAAATCGATCATATCTCTTAAGTTGATATCGATAAGATTATCACCGTAGATTACGAGAACTGGTTTATCGCCAATCTGTTTATGGACACTGCGCAGTGCTCCCCCTGTTCCTAGTCTTTTGGTTTCTTGACTGTACGTTATTGACACATCAAATCGCAGACCATCGCCAAAGTATTTTTGTATCGTTTCGCCAAGATGTCCAATGCAGATAATAATATCTTTGATATTATATGTACGAAGTAATTTTATAGTATATTCTAGTATCGGATGCCCCTTGACAGGTATCATCGCTTTAGGAAGTTCATACGTCAGTGGGCGCATCGTAATTCCGGGACCGCCTGCTAAAATAACTGCCTGCGTAATGGTCGGCGGAAGCGATTGGATAAGTAGCGATTCGATTGCATGACTTCTGTTGCGAATTGTCGCACCATCTATAGTCGCATCAACGTGCGCAATGACATCATTTCTTAGTGTAATCGTTAAACGTTTTCGTTCCATAGTATTATTAGCTGGTGCCGAGAAGAGGACTCGAACCTCCACGCCCTTGCGGACACAGACTTCTGAAGCCTGCGTGTCTACCATTCCACCACCTCGGCATAATACGTTGCGTGCATGCCCCGTATACGACGATCCTTTCATAATACAACGGAGTCGATTTGAAAGGAAGACGTTATACTGGGGTCTGCCAGTTTCCCGCCCGACTCGCAAGACGAAGTCGTTGCGGGCAGGCACCATCGCGCCATGCCACAAGTATAGCGCAGTATAACGTTCTATTCAATCTGTAGTAATATATGTTACTTAAAAACTCGTTTCGTAAGTAAATACCACTCCCACACATTAGAGTATCGGTCGGCTTCAGAGATACCAAATCCCATCTTAATTCCCTGAATTTTTGTCGATGCGTAGTACGGGACACTCGTCGAATCAAGATATATCACGGGCGCGTGCTCGTCTATAATTTTTGATACGGAATCGTATTTCTTTTGCCGTTCATCTTTGTTTGTTATAAAAAGAGATTGTTCGAGTAAAGAATCTACTTCTTTATTGATAAAACCTGACACGTTTGCACCGCTCCCCCCGATCTGTGACGAGTGCCAAAATGGAAAAGGATCAGGGTCTCTACCGGTATCGATGCCATACAAAAGTACGTCAAAATCTCTTTTCGCAAGAACGCTATCACGCATGGTCAGCGCATCAACGCTACGAATCTCTATATCAAGTCCAAGCGGTGTATACATATCTTTAAGTGATTGCGCTTTAGCAAGAAATTGTGGGTCGTTTAGCGTCGTAAGAACCATTTTTTGAGTTGGTGCCAACGTCTCTTTATGCACTATTTTGCTGCGCAGTTCTTTTTGCTTCCATGGGTCTCTATCAAGATTAAATAATACAACGTTTTTTCTTTGAAGATTAACTGTGTATAACGTAAAACCTTTGACAGGATCCTTAATACCTGAACCTGCCAGAACTTCTCCTTGTTGGAGCGCACGATTTAATGCGTCTTGCGATGGATATATCTTGTATCGAATCTTTGCAATACGTGGTTCCCCAAATACAAAATCTGGTCTGCTCGTAAAAAGTATCTCGGATTGAGATCTTTTTTGAACTTCGTACGGTCCATAGGGAAACAGTGGTTTTGTTAGGTTTCCAAGAAGTGGTGAATACGGCGTATGGAGTTTAATCGTTACATCGTGGTTCTCCGAAAGCGTAACATCATCGGTGCCGATACCACTTGATGGATCTTTAAGCAATCCAACGAGCGATGCATCGTTTACCCCCGCATGAATTTTAAAAACATAGGAGAGACCATCGTCAGATACTGTATAACTATCCGCGATCGCCGGAGAGATCTCTCCTTTTTCGTTATAGCGCAAAAGTCCTATCGTCGTGAGTGCATCAACCTCTTTATCAACGTCAGCTAACGATGATGCGACAATACCTTCGACAAGTTCACCACCATGCACGGGAATATCACTGTTTGGTCGCGATGCAGAATGCATAAATAAACCGATTAGACCCACGAACAAAACAATACTTGCCAGAGCAAGAATAAGTCTGTCACCATTGGTCAGCACTCGGGGAAGTCGTTTTAAGTGGTCTACTAGACGACCACGAAGTGATAGTTTCATTAAAATTCCAACACCGCGATGATAGATATGACGATGAAGGAGAGAGCAAAGAGTATTGTTAATCGAAAGAGAATTTTTTCAGCACCCCGCCGTGATCGGTAAATACTACTATCTCCTCCAAACGCACCACCAAGCGATGCTCCACGCTGTTGTAAGAGAATTGATGCTATCAATAGCAATGAGATAACAACCAAACAAATTGTGATTATTTTTTGCATATAAAACAGTCTGTATCCTATCTCTATTTCCCTTTTTTGTCAAGTCCAAACCCTTAGATCCTGTTTAATAACTATATCTGGTAACTGCATAAGCGTTCCTTTTGGCTATATAATGCTCATCGCTCGTCAAGATAGTCGTTACTATCTTTCCTTACGCTTCGCATTTCTCGCCTAAAACTAACTCTCATTCGTTCCAAGAATAGTTATTAAACAGGATCTTAGATATTGTCAGAATCTGGTTTGTTTGGTACTATACAAGTTGACGTTATTGGTACATATATGCGAGAGTAGTTCATCGGTAGAACGTCTCCTTGCCAAGGAGAAGGTAGCGGGTTCAATTCCCGTCTCTCGCTCCAAGGCCTCGTAGCCGAGTGGTTAGGCGACGGTCTGCCTGCCCGCCATGGCTTAGTGGCATGATGGCCGAGTGGTTAGGCGACGGTCTGCAAAACCGTTCACTCCGGTTCAATTCCGGATCATGCCTCCAGGCGATGGCAGGCGGGCAAAACCGTTCACTTCGGTTCAATTCCGGACGAGGCCTCCAAACCTATTTTAACTTTGTTAAAGTGGTTTGCCCTCCAAAGTGAAATATACCGTGCCCGCAATGCTTCGCATGCGACGCAGGCGGGTTTGCAAATTTCTATGATTAGAATATTGCAAGAGATTGAACGACGGCGGGCATCAATAAATCTACGAATCTACTATTATGAAAAAGAAAAAACGATCACTGACGAAAGAACAACGAGACGCACTCCTGCGTTCTCTTGCAATATCGACAACCGATATTCAGAGTACACAACAATCTGATCATGGATCTTCACATAACCTTACCCCAACTCGTGGAGTCAAAGATACGCCGTCACTCACGACTACGGCAGAACTCAAAAGAATTGGCGTGGTTTTTAGTATTATCATACTCATCCTTGTCGCGACTATACTTATTGACCACAACACATCGTACCTTGCCAGCGCTGGTACGTTCTTATCACAACGACTTGGGCTCTAATACATATCTTTTACCGGTCTATATTGCAGCGCTTCACCCAGATGTGTAGACGTAATCTCCTGCGACCCTTCTAGATCTGCAATAGTACGTGAAACTTTGATAACCCTATGATACGCGCGCGCAGAAAGTCCATGGTGGTCGACCGCCTGTTTGAGGAGTAATTGTACATCATCTGATAAATGAATATATGTTTTGATATGACGTGCACCAAGTGCAGCGTTGGTGAGTGATGATTTTTTGTATCGTTTTTCCTGTTTTTTACGTGCGGCGATCACACGTTTTCGTGCTTCGCTACTTGGCGGGGCAACGTTTTCTCCCGCTAATGTTTCTGATGGAACACGGGGTACTTCCACGTGCAGATCGATTCTATCAAGGAGTGGACCCGACGTTTTTTTCTTATACTGCAAAATCTGATGAGGTGTGCAGATACATGGGCGCGTTGTATCGGTTGCATATCCACAGGGACAGGGATTTTGTGCAGCGACAAGAGTAAACCGAGCCGGGAACCGCAATGTTCCTTGCGCACGGGCAATCGTTACAACCCCGTCTTCGAGTGGTTGGCGCAGGGCCTCGAGTGCAGAACGGGGAAATTCTGGAAGTTCATCCATAAATAATACTCCGTGATGTGCAAGCGTAACCTCACCGGGTTTTGGTATACTCCCACCACCGACCAACGCGACAGATGACGTTGTATGATGCGGGCTACGAAATGGTCTTTCTGACATCAACCCACCTTGCAGCAAACCAGCGGCAGAATATATTGTACTCACCTGTAAACGTTCTTCGTCCCCCATCGGTGGGAGGATTGACGGGAGACACCGCGCAAGGAGTGTTTTGCCCGACCCCGGTGGACCAGAAAAAATGATGTTGTGCCCCCCTGCTGCCGCGATTTCGAGCGCTCTTTTTGCATGCTCTTGTCCACGAACATACGCAAAATCATGCTCGTATGCTGGCTCTTGCAGGGCGCTTTTTGGTAACGATGCAGGCGTAATTTGTTCTTCATTGTTTGCATGCGCAACAATGCCACGGATATCGGTAACAGGGAAAACGACTATCTTTTTGACAAGAAGCGCCTCTATCGAATCGCACGCTGGAACAAATAGGTGCGTAATTGAATGCGTATGTGCAGCAAGAGCGATGGGGAGCACTCCGGGGATATGACGCACCTCTCCGGTGAGGGCAAGCTCTCCGATCACAATACTATCTTTAAACGAATCTTTGGGGATTATCCCCTGCGCGATAAGAATGCCAAGTGCAATAGGAAGATCAAAGCCCGCACCTTCTTTTTTAACATCTGCGGGGGCAAGGTTTATTGTAATTCGTCTCGCCGGCATAGGAAAACCACTGTTGGTCAGTGCAGATCTAACCCGTTCTTTTGCCTCTTCTACGGCTTTATCAGGCAACCCAACAATTGTCATCCCCGGAAGACCGTGTGCGAGATCAACTTCTACAATCACCGGTATCGCATTAAGTCCATAGACTGTCGCTGAGGTAAGTACAGCAAGCATTTTTTAGAGTGAAAAGAAATATATATTAAGAGCCATAAGCCCGATAACAACAACAGGTATAGCACGGATAAATGGTCGGATCGCTGCTCGGCGCGCATTTGGTCGATGTGCAAGTCTTGATTCGGCAAACACAAGGGCAGGGATTAAAAAGATGCACATAAATATAATAAACCATATAACTGACGATGTTATTTTCATCGGAGCGAGCGTCGCGCTGCCAACAACATCTGCAGAACTCGATAATGTCCCTGTCTGCCAGCCAAACAAACCGAGCGCAGTGACAAATAGAGTAAATACTTCTGCTGCCATACGCACTGCGTAGGTACGTTGCTTTGGTTCACCTGCTTCGCTTGGTTTCCACACGCCTAAACACAGATTGCACAAGAAATATCCATCTTTTTGTTGCATCGTCTCTCTATCTTTGGGGCAACGGACATCTCTCCCGATAAGACGGACGGGAAGTTCTTGAAAAAGATCTTCTGCAACCGATTCTTGTGTAAAATAATCACCGTGACAGCTGGGACATTCGTATGCCGATACAAGCCCATGTTCGGAATAGATCGTCTGTTCAAGTTGATGCGAGTCTTCTGGACATTGCATAGGAGCCCCTCCATTTAATTATATAGATATAGTATAGCGCTTTATAAAGTTGTCAACCAGTGGATACGCCTCATCTGGCGATGTAATCCACTGTGCGTCTGGATACCTGCGAAACCATGTCCGTTGTCTGCGCGCATATGCGCATATTGCAGTGTAGAGCACTAATTGCATCTGTTCGTACGTGTATATACCATCTAAGTAGTCTGATATATATTTGTACTCAAGTCCAAGATTGCGAAGCCAGTGATTATCGACATATGTCCGCAGATGTTCTACTTCTTGTATCATACCACTTTGCAACCGTGAATCCAACCGCGATGCAATACGCGCACGTAGCGCATCGGGACCGGGATCGAGAATGATTATTAACGGATCATATCGTAATTTTTTGCATTGTACAGGCACTGGTTTTCCTGTTACATACACAATCTCAAGTGCCCGTATAATACGGCGTCGGTTGTGCCCGACACGTATTGCTGAACGTGGGTCAACCGTATGCAATTCTTTTGTTAATTGCATGGTCGGCATATGTTCTAAAGATTGGCGATATAAAGCATTGTGTGCCGTTGGAAACGACGCATTATGCAAAACTGCATCTATATAATACCCTGTTCCACCGACACAAACGGGTATTTTTCGTGCTTGATACACTGCAGAGATTACTTTATTTGTTCGTAAAACATAATCCGCGATAGTAAATGGTGTCCCCGGGCTAACTATATCAATCATCTCCTGATGGAACGTTGCGTCTTTGCCTGTCCCGATGTCTAAACCTCTATACACTTGTCGTGAATCTGCCGATATTACCACCCCGTTGTATTTTTGTGCTATCTCTTTTCCGCAATCGGTCTTGCCGCTGGCAGTTGGTCCTCCGATGACGATTATCGGTGGTTTTGTAATACTCATCGTGACCGTTTGAGATGAGGTCGTTTCTGTGCAACCTTAAGGAGGGTGAGAACACTTTTACCAGAAACGCGCATACGCGTGCGTTTGCGTGGCGTACGGAGTTTCTTTTCTAGACTATCTAACCATTCACGTTGTTGGTGCGACAATGCGTGCATAATCAACACCTGTCCCCTGTTTTATACCAAGCTCGTCAAC
Source organism: Candidatus Berkelbacteria bacterium CG06_land_8_20_14_3_00_43_10 (assembly GCA_002780235.1). GTDB lineage: Bacteria > Patescibacteriota > UBA1384 > GWA2-35-9 > CG2-30-43-20 > CG2-30-43-20. The sequence goes on along the minus strand of PEVO01000018.1, from coordinate 2,665 downwards.
AGTCCCGCGTGGCACCTCAAGCACTTTATTGTAAAACTGGGGTGGATAGATTGTCTGTGTTTGATCTGTCGTTTGCGCATCGAGTACTGCCGTGCCAACAACCTGATTATCCAGAATCCAAATAACATCGATCGGGTAGTTCATATCTCTATTCCAAAACGGTTCGAATACTTTATCTTGATAGAGAAAAAGCATCCCAGTATGAGGTTTGAGCGGTTGAGTGCCTGATAAACCTTGCTTTTTTTCTTCTGGAGTCGTTGCAAGGGTTGTGCGTATAGTGACATAGTTTATGATGACCGATGGGAGCCGTTGTATATAAAAATTACGTACCACCAACACGAGCGCGATCATCGCACCAAGCGACACTATCCACTGCATTAATCGTAATGTTTTGTTTGTAATTTTCATAGAATCAGTCCTTTATATTTGATTGTCATGAGTCCTACGATGAATTCATGTTTAACGATTTGAGAGGTCGAAGACCATGAGCGCTTCATCCCGCTTCGCGGGATAGAAAGTCGAATGGTGCCAGAGGAGAGATTTGAACTCTCAAGTCCTTACGGACACATGGTCCTAAACCATGCGCGTATGCCAATTCCGCCACTCTGGCGTGCTTGCCCCGTATAGCGCACACGGCGTGACAGAATGAAATTCTGTAAGCCAGTACGCTGTTATACTGGGGTATAGCAATTTCCCGCCCGACTCGCAAGACGAAGTCGTTGCGGGCAGGCACCACCGCGCCGCTATGGGATCTATCCACTGCATATCTATCATATTATATTTCATTTTATAGAGAAAATCAAAGAATATGTCGTAGTATGGACAACATAATGATTCAATTGATATAATAGATGCGGAGATACTTATGAGCACTCAAGATGAAAAAATTTCTCGCGGAACGGCAATCCTCATCGGTTTAGTCATTGCACTTATTATAGTCGCATCATTAAAACTGGTACAATCGGTGGGTAAAAAGTTTACTCCGCAAACGGATATCACAAAAATTAAAGAGTAGAGATTTGACCTTTTTACTAAAGTCCTTGTATCGAACTTTTTAATTGTTCTAATTGATCTTGGATGGCTTTAATTTTAGTTTCTATATCAGCAGTGGTTGGTTTAGTCGGTTCGGTTGTTGGGGTGGCGATAACTTTACCAGAGTTGATAAAGTCTTCTATCTCTTGTTTGTTTTGGAAGCTCGTTACCTTGGTGGTCTGGGCGTCGACAACGACATTTTTGGCGATACCGGCGGAGTTGGAGCCGACGATTGAGATGAGCCAATACAACCTGCCCTTGCTGGTAATTGGTCGTGGTTCGTCAAGAAAAAAGTTATTATAATCTATCTCTGGGAACTCTTTTTGGGCATAATCGAGCGCTGCAACCGGACCGGTTAAAAGTGATGATTGGTCGTATTCGATAATCTCTGCTTTGGCAGTTGTCGTATCAAAGATAAATATCTTAAATATCCCATAAGAACCGCCAACGGGACGCGTAACAACAAACTGTTTGTATCCCTCTTGGGTTGAGATATGGAACGGCTGGTCGCCATAGTTGACCTCGTCTATCTCCGGCTGGTCTTTGTGAATAAACCAGTAATTAAGTAATCCGTTTCTGTAACCGTATGACTCGGCGTAAAAACGAGCGATCTCTTTGGGCTGGACTCGGTTGCCGATAGTCAACGGCAATGTTTGCGCAGCTTCTGGAGCATAATCGGTTATCATGCCATCGCTGGTAATAGTCATAAACCCACCCCAATATGGTGTGCGGATGGGAAAATGCTTATACTTGATATAGGGGACAACCGTTAACCATTTTTGCGTTTGCGGGTCTTTTAGATAGATCGGCTGGTCGACAAAATCAACCCAATATTTCTGTTTATACAACTGGTAGTAGATGTTATCAAAAACACCGACCCCCTCTGAATATTTAAACTCTTGGTCAATAATCTCTGCTTTTTTATCCAACTTCGATGCATCTACCGTAACAAACCCGTTTAATTTTTTAATAAAATATAAGATCCCCCCATCAGGCAAACGGGGGAATACCCGTTCTTGTTTGCCATCCACCATCACGATCTGCGAATCGCCCAGATATTCCTGTGGGTTTTGCAGGGAATCTGCACCATAGCGTGTGGCGACTTGTTTGGGGAGCAAGCGGAGCTTGTCAATTTCTGGCAGAGTTGTTATGCTGGTGAAGTTAATCTCTTTTGAGTTAATAAAATGTGAAATATCTGACTCTGTGCTAAAAATGATCATCGAAAGGATAGAAAGGCAGACAAAGCCCGACATAAATCGCCCGACTGATTTTGCAACAATCGGTGACTTTTCACTTTGTTTTAGAGATACTTTTTTTACTCGAATAACAAAAAGTATCAAGTAAACTATAATAAATACAGGGATGATGAAGGTGAGTGGATGTTTGTAAATCCCTATTAAACTCCCGTGAAACCACGGGCGAAAGATCCAGATGAGAACGATAAGAGCTAACAGAATCAAATATGTTTTGTAATACTTTAACATTGATCTCCTTGTTATTAATTACCTATATTATACTCCCCTAGATTAATATCTGTCTAGTCACTGTATCCGTCCCACACATATTGGACTTTTGGATAATATAATCCATTGGTGTTTGATTGTGAATACCGATATGTATTCTTTTAGTGTTG
>PEVO01000037.1 GCA_002780235.1 Candidatus Berkelbacteria bacterium CG06_land_8_20_14_3_00_43_10 | reverse complement strand
CAGACTTTATGGACTTTACAGACTTTATGGACTTTACAGACTTTATGGACTTTACAGACTTTATGGACTTTACAGACTTTATACTATCCCCATCCTATCGTTGATTTGCCAATAACACAAATAGGGTCTGTTATGGTATTTGCCGATAGGCATAAAAGTATTGACTTTATAGGTTTGATTTGCAATAATCAGCGAGAATAGAATTACTTTGATAACTGAAAGGAATAGTGAAAGATGGACCCGATTATCGATATGACGAAAGTTGATGAAGCGCAACGCGAACGCAAACAAAAGAAGGATAGTGACTTCCCGCACGGTAAGGTGGTGATCCATTCTGACCATCCTTGGTATGCCAAACAGAGGATGTAATTTCATGACTATAATGAGGATATAGCATACCTCAAAGGTTGTTGTATTGCAGGGAGGGTGTGTGACCACGAAATGACGCATAAGGATTACATGAACTCACTGCGTGATGGCGTTGTCTGGGAATTCAGACTTTCTCCGGTGACAATTTTTACTCTCCAAGGTCATCGGAAACGCTGCATCCACGAGTTCATTATCCCCCCAACACCAAGCGCCGCGTTTCTCATCCACGGCAAAAAGAGCCAAGAACTTGTCGCATGCTATCGTAGCGAGTTTGGGATCCTTGCGTGTTCCCATGCGCTGTGGGGTGAGGACAGCGGAGAAACGTTTGTTGTGCGGATACTTGGTGATGTCGGATACGAGAAAACTCTCGCTATCCTCATCTACCGCATCGCGATGGATTACCCGTATATCACCGGTGCAGGGACACTGTTTACCCCTGTTCCCGTGTGGATCCCGCTGGTCGGTATGCCGTGGAATACACTTCTTGCAAAGGTGCAAAAGCACCTCGAACCTTTGCGTCCCGCTTTTGGTAGAGACACATTTCTACCAACGGAAGATGAGTTCGATTATTTTCGAGTGAACGAACTCTCGATGCCGGGCTGGAGCGAGACCGATGAGTAGTTAACAGTGTCCACAATGTATTAGACTATGATGCCCCTGTCGAATGACAGGGGCATCACTTCGTTTATATACCCTTTTTCAGGTTTATAGTATTATGGTGTATACCATAATACTATAAACCATATACGTATTATATTTGCAAATTTGACAAGTTGAAAGGTCTTGCAACTTATGTTCGCCTTCGAATGCAGAGACTCTTATTCTTTTCCGAGTTCATAGACCACAAATCGACTAACAACGATCTTTTCCCCTGTTTTTGCAATGAGTGTCTCTAAAAGATCGCCGACTGTTTGGCTGGGATCTTTTACGTATTCTTGCTTGAGCAAGTCATCGACGTTTTCTGGCTTCATCGCTGCAACTTGGAGTGCACAATCGTGCGTAAATGTTTTGAAATCATCACCGCGCGCGACAAAATCGGTTTCGCAGTTAACCTCGACTAAAACACCGATGCGCCCGTTATGACTATATGCTTCTACCATACCTTGTCCTGCAGTGCGTTCTGCTCGTTTTGCTGCTTTGGCTGCACCGGACTTTTTTAAAACAGCGCGGGTTTTGGCAAGGTCACCAGCACTCTCATCGAGCGCTTTTTTTATCTCCATAATACCAGCGCCTGTTTCGTCTCGTAGTTGTTTAATTAAATCAAGTGTCATTGTATTTTCCCTTCCCCGACTTTATGACTTTACGGACTTTATAGACTTTACGACTTTACGGACTTTTCGACTCCTTTTTCCTCTTTTTTCGGTGCACTTTTTGCACCCTCTGCGATCGCCTCTGCAAGCAGTGTTACGACAAGAGAAACCGCCGCAGGCGCATCGTCGTTTATCATAACCGGGTATGCAACATCCTCTGGATTGCTGTTTGTATCAAGCACGCCGACTACGGGGATGTCTAATCTTTTTGCTTCCGTAACTGCCGTGTTCTCTTTATTTGTATCAACAATAACCAAAATGTCAGGGAGTTTTTGGAGGTTTTTCATCCCATCAAGCGTTTTATGCAATCGCTCAATTTTTGTGGTGATGGTCGCCTGATACCGTTTTGGTTTTAATGCAAATTCTGGCGACGCTGCTTCTGTCTCAAAATCTTCGAGGCGCTTGAGGTTTTCTTTTATGGTCGCAAAGTTAGTAAGTGTCCCTCCTAACCACTTTGTAGAAAGATAGGCGATACCGTGCTCCTTGCCAACTTTTTCTATAACATCTTTTGCTTGGCGTTTTGTGCCAACAAGCAAGATCGTCTTCCCTTCTTTGGATTGTTGCTTAAGATATGCGATCGCTGTGATAAGATCTGCATGCGTTTTTTCTAGATCGATGATATGCACTTTGTTGATGGTCGAATAGATACGTGCGCGTGCTTTGGGGTGCGACCGCTCACGCACATGTCCATAATGTGCACCTGTAGCAAACAGTTCTTCGACAGTTGGTAATGCAGTCGACATTAGTGTGTCTCCTCTGTTTTTGATGTTACTTTGCTTTTTTCTAATTCTTTTGATTCTTTTTCTGCAGTTTTGCGTTTTTCGTTTTTAACTTTTAGTTTGTCTTCGTGCTGCTTGCCTGCGGCAACATGCGCATTATACCGCTCTAACCGACCTGTTGCATCGATAAGTTTTTGTGTCCCCGTGTAAAACGGATGGCACGCACCACAAATCTCGATGGAGATTACGGGCTTGGTTGATTGCACGCTATAGACCGCACCACAACTACAGGTGATAACGGTATCCTGATACGTGACCTCTTCGATTTTTTGTTTTGTTTTTTCTGACATGGTAATTATCTTCTTTTGTAAACACTGACCATAGGTCCGTCGGCGAACCCATAAACATTGATCAGGTATAGACAATATGGTAACATAGAGTAACGTAAATGTCAAAACTAAAAACTCAAAACTATGGGTAGTCAAGTAAAAAATTTGTCGGAACAATTAGAAGAAGCGCGATCACTGCTCACCAGTGATGATATGTCTATGCGCTCGCTTGCGCAAGAAGAGATAGATAAACTCAAGGCGCTTATGGGAGAAACGCTGCATTCCAACAACGACGTCATTGTAGAAATTCGCGCCGGTGCGGGTGGTGATGAAGCAGAACTTTTTGGTGCGCAGTGTGCACGTATGTATCAGCATTATAGCGAACAAAAAGGATGGTGTTTTAGTGTGATAGACCAAACAAAGTCCGAACTAAACGGCATCAAATCGTTCACGGCAGAAATTCAAGGCGCAGGAGTTGCTGATATCCTCATACACGAATCCGGCGTACACCGTGTCCAGCGGATCCCCGCAACAGAAAAAAAGGGGCGTGTGCATACATCTACGATAACCGTTGCCGTTTTACCGGTGGTCGAAGAAAAAGAATATGTTATTACAGCAGATGACCTGCGGGTGGATGTGTATCGCGCGCAGGGTCATGGTGGGCAGGGGGTAAACACCACCGATTCTGCTGTGCGCATTACCCACATCCCTACCGGGCTCGTCGTCACCTGCCAAGATGAACGCAGCCAGATTAAAAACCGCGCAAAAGCGCTCAAGGTGTTACGCGCAAAATTAGCAATTGCGCATACGGCACTCGGTAATAAAGAACAATCTGATACACGCAGAAATCAGATTGGGACGGGCGACCGTAGCGAAAAGATCCGCACCTACAATTTCCCCCAAGATCGCATCACCGATCATCGGCTCAAAAAAAGTTGGTCACGTATAGAAAAAATTATGGACGGTGATCTTGACCCGATCGTTTGTGCGTTGCAAAAGCGAACGGATAGCGAACAGTAAACTCACAAGCTTTGTTCGGTATTATGTCTCACGACCATTGACAGCGCACCCCATCTACTATAGCATATAGGCGACTCAATATGGTTGTTTCTTTAAGAAACTAAAATCTTTTGTGAAAGGAGGAGCTACTATGTCTCAACCTCACACGTTCGTCGTTGTCGATCCAGATGGTAAACGGTCTGCGGAGGCAATGGGAGAAGTCCTTCGACTGTCGCGTGAATATCAAACAGGATTTGATCCTGCAAACCGTGAATATCAAGTCACAACCCAAAATCCTGACTTTGTCGAAGCGGTCATTGCGCTCGTTCGGCATAATCCTGACTGTGTCGCAACACATATCGAAGAGATTCTCCGTATCGGTCCCGCCGGACGGATGTCCGATGCAAATGGAAGCAGACTCTCCCCTGATGAGTTCGAAGCAATACTCGAAGAAAGGACTGTAGCACATGAATCGTAGCAACAATCTTACCCCCATAGGGCAACCTTATCTGTTCGTGTTCATGGAACCCACCCACACAGACGGTTGCCCTTTCGTTTATATTTTTTAAATCTTACACCTTTATATTCTTATACCTTTACACCCTTATACCCTATTCTGAGAGGGACTACGCAGAACCTCCACAATAGATGTAATGGCAGTATACTTTTGTCATATAACATCAATACTATTAATAAAAACCACTAAAAAAGGTTCTTTTTCCGCTTAAATGCGGATTTTAAATATCTATCGATACATTTGAGAGAAAGGAGGACAATGGCATTTTTCAAACGTTTCATAACAGTTCTCGCGATCATCGGTATGACACTCTGGCAGGTTCCTTTTGGAGGACCAAAAACCACCAGCGCCGGAAGTATGACTGACGTTACGGCAACTGGTTCTAGCTCGGTAAAAAATGAAAGTTCTAATTACACCGTTAATTTTACTCCGGCGACAAGTAGCCAATGGGCGAATGTTAATATTAAATTTCAATCGTCGTCAGATTCAAAGTTTAGTATCGGTTCGGTAACGCTTGGCACCGGTAGTTCTGCCGTGTTCACTGAAATCTCAAATATTGATGCTCAGTATGACAATGTCTCGATCAATGCCAGCGAACTAACCGCCGGAACCGAGTATACGCTTGTGCTCAATAGCATCACTAACCCGTCAAAAAACGGGAAATATAGTGTTTCGTTGGAAACATGGGGTGGTTTTGAATCAAGAATTGACTCTGGCTCAACGACCGTTACCATTGGCACGGTAGATATCCAAGGAACGGTTACGCTCCCCAACGGCGACCCGGCAATTGGGTTAACCGTCGAGGCTCAAAATAAAAATAATTTCAGCGACCGTTATTCTTCGTCGCCGGGATTAGACGGTGTCTATGGTGTCGGCGGGTTAACTGCGGGAACCACGTATATCATCAACGTCTGGCTGTGGGGAAGCGGTGATCCTAACTCAAACACGCAAGGCTATATTTCGCCAGATCCGGTTGAAATTACCTATAGCGGATCGCAAATAACACAAAACCTTTCACTTACTATCGCCTCAAAAACGATTAGTGGAAAATTAAAAAGACCAAATGGAGATGGCATACCTAATGCACGCGTCTTTGCAGGGAGGATGGATATGCCCGGTGGGACAAATGGTGAAACAGATTCCTCCGGCAATTATACTCTTTTGTTATCCGGTGGAAAATGGGAAGTCAGACCTGACACTTGGGTTGGTCCCGGACAAACTGCGCCGGACTATACGTATTCCGGTCCTGGAATTCCGGTCAAATTTGCTAAAGACGATACAATAGAATCAAAAACAGGCGTAGACCTTACAGTTATCAATGCCAACTCAACTATAACTGGCACAATTAGTCCAATCGTTTCTAGCGGCGGAATTGGCGTGCATAATCGTAGTGGGTTTGGAACCGGCACCGGGGTTGATCCAAACACCGGCACATTTTCCGTTAAGGTCCCTACCGGAACATACGAATTAGACATGTTTATGGATCCAATGCAAACTGGCGATAAATATACGACACCTACTATGGACCCCATAACTGTCGGCGACAGCGAAACCAAAAATCTCGGTGTCATAACACTCGTCAAAATGGATAAATCAATTATCGCCACGGTCAAAGACAAAGCCAGCGACAGTGGGCTAGCCAACTTTGAAATTGGCTGTTTCCAACCCAACGGCGGCTGATTTGCTATGGGTAGAACCGGTGCAGATGGTGTAGCAACGGTTATGGTAAAAGCCGGTGAATGGGGCTGTATGGCGATGTCGGGGTTTGGCGGAAAAGGTGGCTCTAAAGGTGACGGTGAAGGACCAACGGCGATGCTCCAGAAATACCTTGGTGTGGTAAAAGCATTCGCACAGGAAGAACAACAAGACGAAGGAAGTCAATCAAAATACGTCGTCATGGGCGGACCAAAGTTTGTTAAGGTTGACACCACCGCATCAGTCGAGTTTACGGCACTCGAAGCAGACCGGACAATCAACGTTGTTATCACCGATGTTAACGGAACACCGCTTCAAGAGCATGGTTTTATCGAAGCCGAATTAATTAGTTCGGGACTCGGTAGTGGATTCGACTCAGGTGGATTAGGGCAACCCATTGACCCAAATATGCCCGGTATGGCTTCTATTCAAGTGCCTGCCGGAAAGTATAATTTGCGTATGATGACTCCTCCGGGTTCTGATTATAGCAGTGGCGACGCAACAGAAGTTGATGTAACGAACGGGGATGCAAATGCAACTATTACATTACTCCAGAATGATTCAACTGTTTCCGGAACGCTTAAAGATGAAGACGGCAATACGGTGACAGGCATTATGGCGTTTGTTACTGCAACAAATAAAAAAGGTGCATTTATCCCTGGGGATGTTAACTCAAGTAATGGAACATTTTCTATGCGTGTTCCTTCTGCGGGCGGTGAACTTGCATTAGGATATTTTGTTGACCCTTCCTCGGGTTACTTTGAACAACCGGTGACCGATAATACCTTTACCCCTGTAGCAGGTGGAACAGCAACACGTGATATTGTCATGAAAAGAGCAACGACAACGGTCAACTTCACCGTAAAAGACCCCGATGGTAATGCTGTTGCCAATGCCTTTGTTGAGGCGGACAACCGCAAGTCAGACCGTGACTCAAAGATAGATACGTTCTTTAACCACGGTGAGCAAACTGGCGCAGATGGCACAGTCACACTCCGTCTCCCTGCCGGAGACTACTCGTTTGAAGCATTTCTCCCCCCCGAAACACTGCGTTCCAATAAATGGTTGCAACCAAGGAGCGAAAAAATAGCGCTTGCAAAAGATGATACTAAAAATGTAACACTCCAGTTCCAAAAAGCTGATGTCGTGTTATCAGGTAGAGTTACCAAAGATGGTGCTGGTGTAGAAGGCGCCTATGTAAATGCATACTCAAAAAACGGTGAGGCGATTGAAATTTCTACCGATGCTAACGGCGATTATTCAGTAAATATAATTGGCGGCGAATGGCATGTGGGGTCACGCAATGACGATGGCGCTGACGCATATGTATCAACAGAAAGTGTGTTTGACGCTGGGACTGATAAAACCGTTACGAAAGATATCGTCCTGACTAAAGATACCGACGGGTTGTCAAGTATGGTTACGTCGAGTTTTGACACCGACAATGCAAAACAAGTTACCGTTGACGGTGGCGCGCTCGATGGTGTAAAGGTGTCTATCCCCCAAGATGCCTTAGATATGGATGGACAGGGAGATAATGTAACGTTGACTATTGGCACAACAGTTGAGGTGCCCAGTCAGTTGCTTGACAAACCAATTGGTGGAGTTGCGCTTGATATCACCGCGCAGGACAGTTCTGGACAGTCGCTCACTTCGACCAACTCATCCGTTGCTATTACGATCCCCGTTAAGGAAACAGATTTGGAAGCAGTTGGTTTGACTCTTGCGGATATCGGTAAGAAGGCAGTGATGAGCTACTACGATGAAGAAAATGGAAAATGGACGCCGCTTGAGGGATCGGTTACCGCGGTTGAAAGTGGAGATACCATCCTGGTTACCGGTCAGTCATCTCACTTTACCTCCTTTGCAGTCACGGCAGCAACAGATACAACGCCGCCAACTACACCGACAAGCCAGTCAGCTACTGACGTAAAAACAGGCGGAAAGGTTACGGTTGCGTGGACAAATCCCACTGATAGTGACTTTTCAAAGATTCGGATCTATCGCTCAACAACAGAAGGATCCGTAGGCGATGCGCTCACCACCATTTCGAGCACGACAACCACAAGTTATGATGATACTAGCCTTACAAACGGGACCAAATACTATTATGTTGTTCGGGCGCTCGATACATCGGGTAATGAATCAACAAATACGACACAGGTTCGGCGCTCGATGGTGCACGTTTTAGCCCCGATACAAACGCCAAGTTTACCTTAGGCACAGTCAAATTAAGTGGAAAAATATCTGATGCAACATCGGGTAATGGTATACAAGGTATCCCTGTAGAAATCCACCCTGGTCCTAATAGCGCATCGATGAACGGTTTTTGGAAGACGACGACCGATGCATCGGGAGATTATAGCTTTGCAGGTCTTACTAATGGCACATTTGTTTTTGAAATGAGCCCGGGCATTGATCCGGGAAGTTCTCAAGCAGCAACGATTAGTCAATATGCACGGTTTGAACAAGTAGAAATTACTATTACCGATACACCGCAAACTATAAATAAAGCACTTGCAAAATCAAATAAGAAAGTTATTGGTAAGGTTGTACGAGAAAAGACTGGAGCTGCAGTTGTCGGTGCGCAAACAAATATCGGCTGTTTTGGTGGCGGGTTTTCTAACGCACAGACTGATTCTACTGGCGCGTTTACCTTGACCTCAAACTGCACCGGCGCATCATTTCTCATGGTCCAACCACCTATGCAGGGTCCTGGGGGCAAGGTGGTCCCAGAGGTCCGGGCGGTCAACAGCAACAACTATCAGAAACAGATTATGGTTCAACGAGCGTCCAAGTTTCTTTTGTAAAGGCGCAAGCAGAAGCAGAAACAATCGATGTCGGTAATGTAGAAGTAAAAACTGCAGATGCAACCGTAACAGGAACCATCCAGAATCCCGACGGATCTGCAGCAACAGGCGGAGCGGGGTTACAGAACTTTAAAGAGCATAGTTTCGCACCATTGCAGTTAAGTAATGGGACATTTACCGCAAAAGTGATCGCAGGCACGTATAAGTTAGACAGTTTTGACCCATCGGGTAATTATTCACTACCAAAGACGACGATCACGGCAAAAAGTGGTAAAACTATCAATATCGGTGTCATTAAAAAAGTTGCTAACGACAAAACAATCACTATCACCGCAACGAGAACCGATACGGGCGCAGGTATGGCAAATACACAATGTATGATATTCCCCAAAGAAGAGGGTCCCCCTTATTTTGCAACAACCAACTCAAGTGGTGTATGCACCGTGAAAGTCCCAACTGGCTTTAGCGGGCGAGCAGGTGTTATGCCGGGTGGTAATTTTGGCGGAGGTAAAGAAGGTGGAAAGCCCCAAGAAGGTGGAGGCGGTGGACAAGGTGGAGGTCAAGGCGGTCCGGGCGGTGACCAAGGTGGACCAATGGGCTTCTTTAAATCACTTGTCACGGAAGCGTTTGCACAATCACAACAAGGTGGTCAACCAAATGACTTACAACAACTTTTCCCGCGAAAAGGGTTCCAAAAAGTTTCGGCAGGCGATAGCGTAACTGCAGAGTTTGACAAAGCTGACAAAGCGTTAAATGTGAGAACTGTTGACAGTAATGGAACGCTTGTAACACAAGGTGGGTTTGTTGACATGACACTCCCATCAGGATTCCATCTTGGCTGTCCAACAGCAGGTGGTATGGGGACGTGTTATGCAATAGCCGGTGATATCAAAGCTCGCGTTATGTTCCCTCCCGATTCATCGTATGCTGGGAAAAGTAAGAGCGTAATTGTTACAGAAAATAATCAGGCAGTTTCACTCGAAGTGGTAGAAAAAACAGTTACGGTGACGGGTAATATCCAAGATGGGTCAAATAATAATGCGGTCATTAAAGATGCAACATTAAGTATCAATGTCGGTGCATTTGGGTCTGATGGATTCTTTATGGGACGATATAACCCAGAAGCAGGAACATATTCTATCTCGATTCCCCCAAGTTCAGCAGTCCGTTTAGGTGTTATGGCTGGCGACCCCGGACGTGGTGTCAACAGAGGTGGATACGTGCCGAACATAAGCCCCGATGAAGTAAGCGGAACAGGCACAGAAACGATCACGAAGAACCTCACGCTGTCCAAGGTTGATGCGACGATCAACGTTACCGTCAAAGACAACAATGGAACAATAGTAGAAGGTGCCAATGTTGTCGCAAGTAATGCACTCGCTGATATTGTTGGTCCCGATGGTCCAGGTGGACCGGGTGGACCCGGAGGACCAGGTGGTTCACGTCCAGAAGAAGGTCCTGACTTTGGTTTTGCAGGTGTCACCGATGAAAATGGAATAGCAGCGATCAACGTTGCGCCAGACACCTATAATATAGTTGTTAAAGCCCCCGATCTATTCCCGACTTCAGTAACACAGGTATCCCCTGCATCAGAAGAAACAAAAGATGTCACCGTAACACTTGCAGCCGCAGACTCTACACTTAAGGTAGAAGTAAATAAAGGGTCAGATAGCACTGATCTTACCGAAGCGGTTACGCAAGTATTCGATGACGCTGGGAAGATAAACTTAACCGTGACCGATGGTGACGCCAATAGTGGAGATCAAGACGGCATGGCAAACGGTATTATAGAAGTTAAAGTTCCAACGGGGATATATAATGTGCAAGCAGGTAAAGATTTCCCTGATTCTGGTAAAGTTGAAGAGAGTGGTTACAAAAAGATTGCGACAACAAAAGATGCTATCGTAACGCAAACACTCGCAACATCAAACCAAGATAATGCACTTCAACAACCAGTGACATCAGAAGTATCAAGTAGTTCGTCTGCAGCGTTAGCACTCCCCGATGGGAATACAATTTCGATCCCGCAGGGTGCGTTAAGCTCGTCAAGTTCGAGCTCAGAAGATTCTGATTCAAGCTCATCTTCAGGAAGCCCGGTTGTCGCGCTCGGAGAAATAAAAGCAGCGCTTCCAGAAACAAAAACTGACACCCCAATTGGTGCAGGTATATCCATTGATGCAGTCGATGGGAGCGGGAACACAATCACCAGTTTACAAGGTGTCATTTTTGGAGAGATCCACTATAAAGATAGTGATATCCCAAGCGGTATATCAGAAGACAACTTTAAAGTTAAATCGTATAACGATGCAACAGGTGTGTGGGACGCCGTCCAACAGACTTCTGTCGATACCACTAATAATGTCGTATCGTTTACCACAAATCATTTGACTGACTTTGCGATTGTAACATCCACCGATACAACTGCCCCATCTGCACCGACAAGTATTACAGCAACCGATGCAAAAACAGATGGCACAGTTAATCTTGCGTGGACAAACCCAACCGATACCGATTTTTCAAAAATCCGCATCTACCGATCAACAACATCCGGGTCATTGGGGGATGTTATCACCACGACAACAACGAGCGCAACGACAAGTTATGCTAATACAAGTTTGACCAACGGCACGACGTATTACTATACAGTTAGAGCGCTTGATACAAGCGATAATGAATCGACAAATACTGATCAGGTTTCTGCCGCACCTTCCGCAGCAGCAGCAACACTACCTAAAACCGGTCCAGAGCCAACAAATACATCACCTCTTATTGCGCTCGTCCTGCTTGCAGGGCTCGTCAGTATAGGGTTTGGTATCAGACACTATGCAGTCAAACAACGATCGTAAGGGCAACGTGGACAGATCACACAAGCTTACAACGACACTCATCCTCCTTTTGGGGGTGGGTGTTGTTGTTGCAACGTTAGTAACAAATAGTAGAAAATTATCACTGTCATCACAGTCACAGCCGGATAAAAAAATTGGTGTTACTCAAGAGATCCCTCAACCGTTACCAACATTCGAGGATTTTGGGCTTACGATAGAAAAACTTCGTATTTCAACGCCTATTATCCCCGCAGTTGACGGAACAAACGAGGATATTTATTACCCTGCACTCGCAAAGGGTGTCGCCCAGTTTAAGGGATCGTCTAACCCTGATGTTGCAGGAAATCTCTTTGTGTTCGGTCATTCATCGTATCTTGCCAAAGCGGTCGGTGATTACAAAGAAGTATTAAAAGAATTAAATCTGCTTAAAGAGGGTGATGAGCTTGTCGTCCACTATAAAAAAACACCCTACCGCTACAAAGTAACCAAAAGTTACGAAACAAACGATAAGGACTGGTCGATCCTCTCGCCATCAAAAGATATACAGGAAAAAACAGTAACCATTATGACTTGCTGGCCACCAGGAACAATACAAAATAGGTGGGTGGTCAAAGCAACACAGATATAGAAGTCTAAACCGCTGGAAAAGTATTCTTATCGTCATTGCGAGTCCCGCCAGGGCGGGGTAAACTCCGCGAAGCAATCTATAAACCCGACGAAAGATTGCCACTCCGCCAAAGGCGGATCGCAATGACTATTTTGATAGGTTTTTCAACGAGCTCGATCTATTTAGCATTGACATATTTTAGAATTGTTATTTGAGCTCTTCGAGTGTCACCGATACCGTCATCTCTTTTTTTTCTCGGACAATGACAATCTCAATAACATCACCGACATTATATTGGTTAAGTATGCGTGTAAGGCTTTTTTGTTCGGTCACTTGTTCCCCATTAATTTTAGTTATAACATCATCTGCCTTTAACCCTGCTTTTGCTGCAGGACTACCCTTGACGACTGCGGGGTTTTGTGGGTTGCCGACTAATACTGCTCCAGTAGAAACACCATAATCATTTTGATCTGCAATCTCTTTGGTTAGTGCAATATAGCGCACACCAAGATATGCCCGCACAATTTTACCTGATTTGGTAACTTGCGCTATCGAATTTTTAATACTATTCATGGGGAGCGCAAAACCAATTCCTTCCGCCTGTCCTTTTGCTGCAACAGCAGTGTTTATCCCCACAACTTCTCCTTTGAGATTTATAAGAGGTCCACCCGAGTTCCCTTCGTTGATCGCTGTGTCTGTTTGCAACAACCCTTCTAAATGTTCCGATCCGCCACCCGCAGCGCTCCCTGCATCGATCTGGCGCTCTTTAGCAGATATCACGCCAGATGTTACCGTATTTTGGAACTGACCAAGCGCATTGCCGATAGCAACGACGCGTTGCCCCACTTGGAGTTGATCTGAATCACCCAGTTCTACCACATGCAAACCTGACGCTTTAATTTTGACAACTGCAAAATCGGATACGCTATCACGTGCGAGAACCTCTGCGGGGTAACTTTTCCAATCATACGTGAACACCGTATACATTGCATTTTTATCGCTCACCACATGTTTATTGGTTACGATGAGTCCATCAGATGTAATGATAAAACCAGACCCACCGCCTTCATGTGTTACCGTTTGTCCAAAAAAATCAACGGCACTTGATTTTGTAGAAATAGAGACAACAGCAGGGGATACTTTCTTTGCAACATCAATGACTGAGCTTGATTCTTCGACGACAATCTTTTCTGTTTTCCCAGCACTTTGTGGTTCATTACTTTGCGATGTGCTAAACCCGAGTGCGCTACGCACTGCCGAGTTATGAGTTGCAACAATAGTGCCTGCGACGCCACCAAGAGCACCGACCAAAAGCGTGCATGCAATAAATGCTATCTTTGGGAATGTTTTTGACCGTGGTTTTTGTGTAATTTCTTCTGACACCGAACTCTCTTCATCTGTATAAATAATTTTTGGATCTTTCATAGAACTCCTTTCAATAGACTATTACTCCTTTTTTTCTTCTTCGTCTGCAAACTTTTCTGCAATTTTACCCATCTCTACAGTCATTGCTACCAGTAATGTAGTTACGATTACCGCATAGATAAGTTGCGAGATTACACCCGAACCAGGGGAGATATACCTGTCGATAACTCTTTTAATCAGGTCATTCCATGCAAGAGCCGCCACCAAACCAAAAGCACTCGTTAACATGGTGGATATGGTTTTAAAATATTCTTTACCAAGCTTTCCTGCCCTGAGTTTAGTCGAAGGGTTAATTATAGGCTTTGCCATTGTTGTCTCCTGTAAAATACATTATATCATATTTTTGAGTAAACGATTAACCACTTCTGGATCGGCTTGTCCTTTGCATTCCCGCATTACTTGACCAACTAAAAACCCATACACGGTTTGCTTGCCAGCTTTGTAATCTGCAACTGCCTGAATTTCCTTTTTTAATACTGTTTCAATTATAGATTTTATTTCATCTTCACCGTGGAGTTGATCATGTGTTTCACCAGACAGTGCCAACTTGCGTTGGTGCGGATTCATCTGTGCTAGTTTGATCAATTCTTCTGCTGATTTATCCCTAGATTTTGGATAATGGATTAGTAGCTTCGCCACCTCGGCTATATAGTTTAATTCTGGATGATTTTTCCGTAATTCGTAATTCGTAATTCGTAATTCCGCCAGCCGCGAAAGTAGCTCTGGATGGTGAATAATAATTTCAACGCTTTTGCTGTCAACACCCGCTTGCAATAGTTCGTTTCGGCTGGCGTCAGGTAGGGGAGTGGTTTCACCGATTTCTAACTTTGTGGTGTCAATTGGCGGTAAATCCGGTTCGGGAAAGTAGCGGTAGTCGGCGCTGGTTTCTTTTGCCCGTTGGGAGATTGTTGTCCCTCGCCCATCGTCCCATCCCCTGGTCTCTTGGACGATTGACTCCTTTTTTTCGAGCAGCTCCGTTTGTCTTTTTATTTCATACTCAATCGCCTTTTCAACTGATTTAAATGAGTTAAGGTTCTTTATTTCTACTTTCGTGCCCAATTTTGAGTTTTGAGTTTTGAGTTTTGAGTTCGGGGACAATGAGATATTAACTTCTATTCTCATGTGTCCACGTTCCATTTCCGCATCAGCAACGCCGAGTGTGCGTAGTATCAGCTGATATTCCCGCGCAAAATCCGCTGCTGTCTTCCCATCGTGAATATCGGGTTCTGTCACTAGCTCAACCAACGGCACCCCCGCCCTATTGAGATCAACCAGCGATGACCCGTCTTTGTCATGAATTAGTTTCCCGGTATCTTCTTCGAGGTGAATGCGGGTAATCCTGATCTTGGTTCTTGGTTCTTGGTCATCAGCTTCTATCTTTGAATTTTGAATTTGCCTGCCCCGCGGAGCCTTGGCGAAGTGGGGTGATTTATTATTTGTAATTTCTAATTGCCCTCCGGTCACGATTGGCACATCAAATTGACTTATCTGGTATCCTTTTGGTAGATCCGGATAAAAGTAGTGTTTCCTATCCCATTTGGTAATCGGTGCAATTGTTCCACCAAGCGCCTTGCCGATATTAATGGTGTCTATCACCGCTTGTTTGTTCATCACGGGCAACGCCCCGGGCAACCCCAAACACACTGGGCAAGTGTGGATATTCGGCGAGTTTACTCCGATTTCAGACGAGGAGCAAAACGGATCCCCGCCCGACACGCCTTGACTGCTGTCATGGCGGGCGGGATTTTTGCACCCACAAAACAGCTTTGACTTGGTATTCAATTCCGCATGAATCTCGAGCCCGATTGTCGGTAAATATTTTTGTTGTATTTTTATATCTTTGTTCATGATACTTTATTAATTCTTGAATCTTAAATCTATAATCTTAAATCTATTTTTGCTTAGCGTGAATTTCTAATCCGATTGTTGGAAGGTAATTTGTCATTTTGTTATTTTCTTTGTTATTTATCTTTTTGAATTCTTTGTCTTTTCAATCTTTCTGTTATTTCGTAGTTATTTATCATCTCGAATCATTTGTCATTTTAAGATACTTGTCATATCTAACATTTTGTCATTTCGAACGAAGTGAGAAATCCCCTCTCCTCATAATATACCATTATATAAATCATTCCATCTCGGATTTAGTGTTTTTATCAAATTTTCCTTCTTTTCTCTTCTCCAATTTTTTATCTGTTTTTCTCTTATTATTGCTTGATTAATATCATTATAACTTTCATGGTAAATCAATTTGTGACACTTATATTTTTTGGTAAACCCCTCTATTAAATTATTCTTATGTTCGTAAACTCTTTTGACTAGATTGTTGGTTACTCCAGTATATAATGTTCAGCTATTGCTTGCCAGAATGTAGATATAATACGATTTCATTTTTTTGCCATCGACCACTTTTCTTGTTATCCCAATTGTCTTTTGTCATCCCGAGCGAAGCCGAGGGATCCCTCCACTCCGGTCGGGATGACAATTTAACTTTTGATTTTCCCACTCTGGTCAATCTCAATTTTCATTTTTATAATAATTCTCGTTTATTCCGTTGCGAAATTAAATACTGACGAATGTTCTCTACCCCTCCGCAATTTTTCTAAGAATATTCATATCATCGGTGCCATAGTAATTAGCTAAAAAACCTGCCACTGCTTCCGATGAATATCGATGTTCTGGAACGGGTTTTGTTTCTAATAACTTCTTCATTTCACTTCTAAGGAATACTGATTCTGCTGGACTCAAATCATCTGGCGTAAGACCTGTTCTTGCCTCAAGCATAGATAATATACTATCATACACTTCGTTTTCATTTTTATAATGGTACATACTTTCATCAAATTGGAAACTTTCTTTATTCTTCATATCTCCCCAATCTCATTTAATATTTTTCTAAAATTTGCTTTAACATTGTTATTTATTTTATCATGTAAGTAAATTTTTTGCGCCCCTCTTAACGATTTCGCATTTTTTGCAGTTATCACACTTTCGCCTGTTTGTTTTTCTATTTCATTCCTCGCTTTTTTTGCAGCAATCCCTCCTGCTCTGGCAACCTGTTTATTATTTTCTAACCCTCGTGGCTTTTTCTTTTTGGATATTTCTGTTGTCGATGCTTCCGCCAGCATATTCAAAACTAATTCGAGGTTGGTCATATTATCTCTCAAATTTTCTTTTTTGAGCCCCTTAAACTTTTTATAATCTTTCACGCTTTTGTCTGCCCATGCTTTTGTAATCTCATCGGTCAGTATCGCATATTCCA
Source organism: Candidatus Berkelbacteria bacterium CG06_land_8_20_14_3_00_43_10 (assembly GCA_002780235.1). Taxonomy (GTDB): domain Bacteria; phylum Patescibacteriota; class UBA1384; order GWA2-35-9; family CG2-30-43-20; genus CG2-30-43-20. The sequence continues at coordinate 9,066 of PEVO01000037.1, read as the reverse complement.
GCCCTTCTTTCATTTCCCGTTCCTGCCACTCGTCAGTTAACTCTTTGCGCACCTCAATACTTTTTAATCGCTGGTTGATCCATGCTTTCGAGTATCCTTTTTGCAAATATGTTTTCATCGCTCTTTCGAATGCAAGTTCTGGATCTTCTGTTTCTTCTATCCGTTCATATCCAACCTTTGCAAGCCATAGTTTAAAAGGTTCTGCTTTTGGAGAAGGAATTGATTGCACGACACGAAGTAAGTCTTTCGTAGAAAAACAATCTGTTGCATATTTTTTCCCATCGGACGCTATTAATTTCAGTTGTACGATTTTTTCGTACACCTCACTTCCTTCGTTTTTCAGTTTGCTTTTCAAATCACTCCAATATCGTTTTGGAATCGTTGAATCAACTAAAACGCCTATCACATCGATAATAGAAAAATACCAAGTTTCCTTTTTGTCGTCATAAAAACGGCGAACTTGCTTTTGATTAAATAATACTATTGAATGTGGGTTTTTCATTGTGAAATTGTGATCATAATTCGCTTAGTGAATTTAGCGTTTTTCTAAAATTCGCAATTGCATCTTGGGCTTGGGTTTTACTGATATCACTATCGCCATGGGCGATTTGGTTGCGGACTTTATGTGCGTCCCAGGCGGATTGGAGAGTATCACGATTTATTTTATTTTCCATCGCTTTTAACCGCTCGCCGACTGTATTACCGGACACTCGCTTTTGTAAGACACTATCCAAAATACTATCGGCTTTAATTATCGCCATCGTCCAGGCGTGCACATCATCTTTTACCATCAACTCTTGCACTTCTTTCCAACGCACAATAACATCCCCACTTTTCTTTTTCTTAAACGGTAAGGTTATCAACTGCCACAGTGCAGAACCTATCATGATTACTATATTCTCAAATCCGGATTTTTTGTTTTTGTTATTTTGATATTTGGTCATTGGATTATTATTAGAAATTAATAATTAGGATTTAGAAATTAAATCTTCAATATTCTGGGCTATATTAAAGATGTTATAATCATCTCTCTGTTTTCCCAATATCTGCATCCCGATAGGGAGTTTCTTATCACCCTCCTGCGCAGTTTCGATTGGGATTGAGATTGCCGGAATGCCGGCAACATTGATCGGCACAGTATAGACATCTTCCAAATACATCTTGACCGGATCGTCAGTATTTTCGCCAAACTTAAACGGCAAAGTCGGGGTCACCGGCGCAAAGATACAATCGACTTTGCTAAACGCATCGTCAAATTCTTTTTTAATCTCTTGCCGCACGATTTGAGCTTGGTGATAATATTTATCGGCATACCCCGCGCTGGATACGTAGGTCCCCAGCATTATTCGCCTCTTTACTTCTTCCCCAAAACCCATCGCGCGACTCTTTTGGTAAATATCCAAAAGAGTCATCCCGACCCCCTCTTTTGTCATCCCGAGCGAAGCCGAGGGATCCCTCCGTTCCAGTCGGGATGTCACCTTAGATTTAGAATTTTCGATAGAAAAACCATATCTAACACCATCATAACGGGCAAGATTACTCGATGCTTCTACAAACGCAATAATGTAATAGCACGCCAGCGCATATGGTAGCGACGGTAACGATATCTCCACAACTTCCGCCCCTTGCGATTTTATTTTTTCAACAACGCCGTCAATCGCATTTTTAATTCGTGGGTCCAAACCTTCAGCAAAAAATTCTTTAGGTAACCCTATTTTTAAGTTTTGAGTTTTGAGTTTGGAATGTGGAGCTTGTTTAGAGTTTAGAGTTTCGAATTTAGAGTTTTCGATGTCAATCGATGTTGCATCTTTTACATCCTTTCCCGCCATCACTTCAAACAACTCTCTCGCCTCCTTGACTGTTTTTCCAAATGTTCCAATCGTATCCAAACTCGAACCGTAGGCGATCACTCCGTATCGGCTGACTGCGCCGTAGGTCGGTTTAAACCCAACTACTCCACAAAATGCCGCTGGCTGGCGGATACTCCCGCCGGTATCGGTACCGATGGCTAATTCTACCATCCCAGATGCTACCGCCGCCGCCGATCCACCAGACGAACCACCGGGAACACGATCTAAATCATGCGGATTTTTTGTCGGTCCATAGGCAGAGTTTTCCGTCGAACTGCCAAATGCAAACTCGTCCATATTGGTTTTACCAACTATTATCCCACCCGCATCAATTATTTTTTGCACCGCAGTCGCAGTATAAGGCGCTTCAAAATCTTTCAAAATCTTGCTCGCCGCATTGGTTTTACCATTAGTCCACACAAAATTTTCCTTTATGGCAACTGTTTTCCCATCAATCGCACTCAAAGGATTGCCTTGTTCTATACGCTTTTTGCTTTCTTCTATCTGTTGGTCAATTTTTTTTTCGTCAAAAAACTCCAAAAACGCATGAATGCCTTGGTCTTTTTCTTGTAATTCTTTTATTGAAAATTGAGTCATTATATATTAATTTTTTACTTTATGAACTTTATGAACTTTCTACTATTCGTCTTCGGCGAACACTCCCTTTACCTGTATAAACCCATCTTTCTGCGCCGGGGCGTTTTTAAGTGCCTCTTGGCGAGATAAACTTTCCCCAACTTCGTCTTCTCGTATCGCATCTGTAACGCCATTAATAACACCGACCTCAACATCACTAGTGTCATCTCGACTAATTCCCTCTTTGTCATCTCGACCAACGTGGAGAGATCCCTCGCTTTGCTCGGGACTCCGAAAATCTCCGATTTTCTCCGCATACTCCAAGACCCCACCCATTTGTTTTGAATATTTTTCTTTTTCCTCTTTAGATAAATCTAAACGGCTAAGTTTAGCAATATGTTCGATGTCTAATTTATCGTTCATTATGTCCTAATCGTACCCTATCCCCCAATATTTTTCAACATCACTTTTATCTTCCACCAAAAATGCATCCGCCCTGGGCGGATGCGTTTTTGGGTTTCAGGCTAACATCTTTCTGGTTCTACACAGAGCTAAATAATCGTATATTTTAATTTATTACTGTTAATAGATTTTGCCTCCGATCCAGACACTTCAAGCCACACATCATATTCCCCAGCAGGGAGTGGTGCACCAAAACATTGTGCATTTTCCGGACAAACACCAAGCGTTGGTACTTTAAATTTCAAAGTAGATAGACTAGTTGGTTGTATTGGATCTACTGTTTTATCGCCAAAATGAACTTTAACGCCTACGCTTGGTAAATTCTGTCCAGTTATCGTCACCTCTTGAGCAACGCCGATTGGGGAATTATCGGGGGTAAGCTTATCGATCCGTGTTTGTTCGGGCAAAACACAGTTTTCTGTGCCACTCACACACTCTGTCTTTACCACAAACCGTAGTTGCCGGGTTTGTTGGGTTTTATTGTTGATCCAAGCGCCGGCTTTTGGGGCAAGCGAAGAAAACATAGAAGCTGGTGGACAAGATGGCTCGTAACTAGGATCATCAGGTTTCTGAGCTTTTTGGCATGGTGAAATTTCGTTTACCTCATCCCAATCCTTTACTTCTTTATTCCAAACATAAAAACTCGATACTTCACCAGCTTTTCTGGAATCAGCGTAGGATTGAACCACGCCTTCTGCCATACAAGCAAACTCACCTGGTTTAGGTGTTGGGCAAGGATGGTTCATAACCTCTAATTGCGATAAATAATAAACGCTATTATACGGGTTGGCAACCATATTCCAACCCGGATAGATGGCAACACTATGAAACTCCATCGGAGTTGGGGCAAAAGAGGCAACATTCACTGGCGACCATGTTTCTTGTTTTTTTGTTGAAAAGATGTAAAAACTCTCGCCGGGTTTGGGAATATAATTGGTTTTGTTTAACTTTTCCCACTCGCCAGTGTTCCCAGATTTGTCTTTTAGTTGTGGATTATAGCGATACGCAGTGCGATTAAATATTAACTTACTAGCATCGCTCGGTACAATTGTCCCCCCAAACGCAATATAATTTATTCCTCTTTGCAGAGTATATGATGGGAGATTAGTAATATTTGATGATGTATCAGCTTTTGTCAAAACATTAGACCAAGCAAAATAGCCAACTACTGCGACTAGCACTAAAGCAATCACCACTAAAGTGATTTTTGTTATCGATCTTTTTTTTGCCATATTCTTCCTTAAGGAACATACATATTAATTATCTTCTTATTCATTATGTGCTTTTTTTAATCTGATTGTCAAACTCGCCTTCAAATTCTAACAAAGCTTCTAGTACTTCTTTTACTTTCGCTTCTTTGCCTGGATCGCTTTTATAGTCATCGTTAAGGAGAGTATCTAGTAATTTGGCACCTTTTTCTTCCATTATTATCCTGCCTCCACCCTCAAAAGATATTCTTGTCGATACTGGCGCAGGGTTATATGCAAGATTGCTTTTATCTGGCTTCTTTTGAATTACTAAATATGTATAAATATCATCCCTAGATATATCCTTCTGCCTTAAAATATATCCAATATTTCCATCTTTTGAAGTAAATTCTTTGCTTCTCTCACCCCTTCGATCAAGTTGTTGCGGTTCCAGTTGGCTTTTAATTTTTTCCTCAACTCGCATGGCTACTGCCGGGAGAGATTCGGGATGCGCTTGCGTTTCTAGCGACTTTCCAGTTTGTGCCTTCCACATTGCCTCCTGTTCGTTAATTGTATTAATCAAGCTATCTATTCCCATATTCCTCACTATACGTATTTTTGAACTGCGAGATCTACGAGTCTATGCAATGATTCTTTTGATAGTTCACGGGTTTTGGGATCATCACTTGATAATTCGGCAATTAATCGCTCAACTATTGCGCCTACGATAATTTCACGCTTTTCTTGTCTTTTATTATAATCGGGCTCGTTATTAATCTAGGAAATAATTAGATCCACGTAATCTACAAATCCGTTTTCTAATTTTGTTTCTAGTTCACGTGTTAATTCTCCCATAGCATCTCCTTCCTTAATTTTACTACTTTGGGAACCAATGTGCAAAAGTTTGCACTGGTAGTTAAATATCGGTTTTATTGGGTTTTTCTCTTTTTTCGTTTTCAATTTCTTTTCGCACTGCTTCGCCTTGGGCACGGGCAAGTAAATGTTCACGCAAAAATTGATTAACTGTCCACTCTTCTTCTTTGGCTAATTTCGCCATATGGACAGTTCCTAATCTACTAAAATTTTGACTGTCTCTCTGGTTTAAAGGTGACCAATTTTGTTTAAACCAACTTTTGTATGGAATTAACCCATTTTCTTCAAGAATTTTTATCGCTTCTTGAGTTAATATCTTTGATACTTCCCAACCATCAGGATTTTCTTTTTTTAATCCATCACATTCACGACTAAACAAATATAGTAAATTATCTTTGTGAAGTTTAATTAAACTCTCTCTCTCTAATTCTTCAGATTCGATATTTTGATCGCTTGGTAATTTCTCGCTCATACCATCTCCTTAAATTTATTTTCATTTATTATTTTGATATTTAATCGCTTTGCCTTGTCCGCTTTGCTACCGGGATCTTTGCCAACAACAACGAAGTCGGTTTCTACAGATTAGATATTATTAAATTGAATATCAATTAATTCTGAATCAGCAAACTACTAAATGGTCCGTACCAGGATGGAAAAGTACTACTAGGAGCATTAAAGATCCAAAATAAATCCTTTTGCGGACAATAATAAGCAGTTAATGAAGGAGTGCCAGGTTTAATTTCCCTATTTTTCAGAAAATCAATAGCCTGAGCTTCATTTTGACAACTAGTGATAATTTTTTCTTTAGTGCACTCATTACTTCTTGTATCGCATATTTTTTTTATCGCTTTTTAAAATCTCATCTATACTATTATTCGAAATCGGAATATTGCCAAAATTGATTATTTTAAAACTATTAATAACATGTTGGAAGTCATTGTTACTTAGAAAATGACCAATATTATAATATCCAGAACCATAAATAAGATAAATCATAGTGTTTTCAGATTTCTCTGGAAAATCTCTCAGAATAAAGTATAAATAATCATTAGTTTTATAATCATGCCTACTAATTTCATGATACAAAATACTCTCTTTTGCTCCCTTTATTGACAGATTATTAATATTCGTTGTCGTAAGAGGATTATCTTCGCAATAATTAGCATCGGTACTTCCTTTCAATGACCATCATTAATGTTGATATCTTTCATTATCTTGCGTATCATCAAAATACTGTGTTTCGTGGTTAGTAACCATAAAATTATTTTTAATATAATTTTGAATTGAAGTAGATTTTGGAATACTTAGTGCCTGTATACTCATGGTGGATTGATAGGGTGGCAACGCAGCTACGGCTTTACTCACAAATTTATATAAAAAACCACTATCATTTAACTGGGGACTAATGGTATTAGAAAATGTTATATCAATTTTTGAGTCTTCTTTGTTATCATTATCTACATAAGCAAAGGTAGGAATATCTATTGAATATCCATAACGTGCATTGTTGTATGTCGTCCATTTTTGCTCAACTTTTTTAACTGCTGTATTTGAAAAAAAATAAATGACCAAAATAAAAATTAATATTACAGTTGTTACGATACCGCAAATAATCAATGTTTTTTTCATTTCCTCTCATTTTCCCAGATCAATATTAATAATTCAATTTCTATTATAATAGCGACTTTCAATTCAAATACCATTAACTTTTCCACTCTCAGTGACAGTTACAGTTTTCTTTTTATTAGGTATTCCAGGAGGTACGAGTCCACATTGATATTCAATAACTGTTTGATAATTATCAGGTTCGATTTTGCGTATATCTCCTATTTTTTTTAAACTACATCCATCATTAACGCCCTGCCATTCTTTTAAAAACTCTGTTCCAATTGCGGTTTTGACATATTCTATTTCTGTTTTAGTTATCCCCGGAGTATTGATGTAATTATTTCTTGCTACGATAATTAGCAATGCAACAGCTACTATAATTACCGTTGATATTACCCAAACATTTTTATTCATTTTCCTCCAATCTAGCAGTAAACTCTAATATATTAATCTAAGACAGGACGACCCCTTTATGTATATATCATAACATATTACTGAATTCTTTTTCGCCAATAATATCAATACCCATTTTTTTCGCCTTTTCTGCTTTGCTACCAGGATCGGTTCCCACGACGAGGAAGTCGGTTTCTTTGCTGACGGAGCTTGAAGCGCGTCCGCCGAGGTCGCGGATTTTTTGTTCGGCTTGTTCACGAGTCATACTTTCTAAACCGCCCGTGATTACAAATGTTTTACCAGCTAGTTTTTGCTCTCGTCTGTGCGGATTTTCTAGCTTTATGGACTTTAGGACTTTACGGACTTTTGACTGATTATGTTCGTCGGCAAAATAATCCACGATCGATTTTGCGACAATGTCGCCCATTCCATAGATTTCATTTAATTGATCAATTGAGGAATTTTGAAATTTTGACATTTCGCCAAAGTATTTGGCGATATCATCTGCCATAATTGCGCCGACATGGCGAATTCCTAATGCATAAATAAACCGACCAAGCTTAACTTTTTTACAATTTTCAATAGATTGGATAATATTTTCGGCACTTTTGTCCGCAAACCGTTCCAGCGGTTTTAGGTCGCCTTCGGTAAGTTCAAATAAATCGGTTTCGTCTTTGATCAGCCCTTCGTTTAAAAGTTGCTCAATTATTTTTGGACCAAGCCCATCAATATCCATCGCCCCTTTACTAACAAAGTGAATAATTTGGCGTTTAGTTTGGGTAAAGCATTTGCGGTTGACACAAAAATCCAGCTCGCCAACTCGCTTGATATCCGACCAACATGTCGGACAATGTTTCGGCATCTTAAATCTTGCGACCCCAAACCCTGACCTCGTAGGTCGGGGTTTGGTGGGGCGGAGTTCGATAAGAGGTTTGACAACTTCTGGGATAATGTCGCCGGCTTTGCGGACAATTACCGTGTCACCAATCCGCACATCTTTGCGCTCAATTTCTTTAGCGTTATGCAGGGTTGCTCGGCTAACTGTCGAACCCGCTACTTGTACTGGCTCCAAAATCGCCACTGGCGTTAGCGCTCCCGTCCGCCCAACTTGCACCACAATATCCAATAATTTAGTGGTCACTTCCTCCGCCGGAAACTTCCACGCAATTGCACCTCTAGGCGCTTTGCCAACTACACCCAGTTTTTTGTAAATCTCATTATCGTTGACTCCAACCCAAATCCCATCGATCATAAACGGCAGATCGTTCCGTTTTTTCCCAATTTCCTGCATAAACCTCTCAACTTCTATAATATCTGTACACTCTTTCGCCAATGGAATCGTAAAACCTAGTTCCTTAAGCAATTGATGTTTTTGTGAGTGAGTTTTGGGTTGTAGTAATTTTTCAATCGATCTTGACATTGTCGTTATTATATGTTACTATTTATTTAGATTTGGGCGTAACGGTGTTGAATTACCAGTCCTTGAGACAGGGTATGTAAGCACTGGACGTCCATTTTTCATTCTTAAGCTCTCGCTAATAATTTCAGCTAAACTCAATACTTTTTGGGGATTATCCCACTTTCTGAATACTTTAATCGCAATTTTATGAGCTCTTGATTTTTTGCCGATGAGCGTAAAGAATACTTCGGGTGGATTTTTTACTTTTTTATCTTTAAATATGTTTTTCAGAATCCCGATAATTACAGACTCCCAACCGGCGTATTCAATATCAATAACTATTGTTGTAATAGACTTTAGATGATTTTTTACTAACAAATATACACCAATTGCAAAAGTATTAACCATAAAAACCGTTGGTTTACCTATCTGTCTGTATATTTCCTGCAACCTTCTTTTTGTACGAGCAGTTATTTTGACAGAATATGAAATTCCATTAGAAAACGTTAAAATAGTATCTCTATTCGTTTCTTCTATTCTACCACTCTGGTCAATCTCAATTTTCATTGGTTAATTAAAATCTTCTATACTTGAGTATTTTGGTCTAAAATCAATAATAAATCCTTAATCATTCCAAGCAATTCTGTTTTTACTTGTTCTGGAGGGGATGACCAGCCATATTCATTTTTTATACTATCAGCCCTATCTCTAATATCTT
>PEVO01000002.1:3684-25965 GCA_002780235.1 Candidatus Berkelbacteria bacterium CG06_land_8_20_14_3_00_43_10 | reverse complement strand
AATCATTGTACCTCATAAAAACGAATGGGGACTGCTTATATGCAAAGAGTGTAAGACCGTCGTGAGATGTCCACAATGCGGACGCGTTGCGCAGCAAGTTGATTCACATAATATTGTATGCGTTCGTTGTGCACGCACCGTTGACTTAAACGGTATATGTACGAAGTGTCAAAGTACTCGGATACATAGATATTCTATAGGGACGAAAGGTCTTGCTCGAATATTTAAAAAAAGATTTCCAAACAAAACGGTAGAATGTGTCGATGTAAGCGATGATAATAAATCAAGAGTGCTGGGTAACGATGACATCATTGTTATAGCGACACAAAAAATATGCGATTATCCCGTTACATCCTTTGATCATGTTGTATGTCTTGGATTTGACCCGATTCTTGATATCCCTACTTTTATTCAAGAGGAAAAAATTATGAATCTACTTGTAACATTTTTCAAAATGGGACGAAGCGGTGAAGTTCTGACATCAAGACCGCTCCATAGAGTGCATCATGCACTCGCATCAAATACGGTTGATATTCTGCAAAAAACGCTTACACACGAACGTGGTTTGGAATTACCTCCTCAATCACGCTTTATAGAACTGCGATCTAAACAAGAGATATCGCACGGCATTCTATCGTCATTTCCAGGAAAAATTATCTCACAAAAAATAATTAAAAATACACAGAGTGTTACGCTCTCTCTTAACCGAGATGCATGGCGATTAGGAGAACTTTGGTGCAATACACTTCCTTCATATATTCGTATTGACCCCGATCCGAGAGCAGCAAGCATCTAATTATTTTAGTTGAACTTTCTACATCAGTGTGATATATTAAGGATAGACTATGAAATCAATTATTACTGACCCACATCCCATTTTACATACGCGAGCGGCTCCCGTTGTTGCGTTTGATAATTCTGTCACTACACTTGTGTCAGAAATGCTCGATATAATGCGCGGGTCAAAGGGCATGGGTCTTGCAGGTGTGCAAATTGGTGTTCCCCTGCGCATTGCGGTGATCGAAATACCCGCTGATCTACGACGTAAAGAGCAGTTAGAGGCACAATCACTGTATATATTAATTAACCCAAAAATTATTAAAGTAAGCCATGATACATCCAAAGATATCGAAGGTTGTCTTTCGCTCCCCGGAATAGAAGTAAACATACAACGACCGACTCAAGTAACAGTTACATCGTATACTGCTCATGGTGAACCACAGTCTGTTGATGCACGCGGATTATTTGCTCGCGTCATCCAGCATGAAATTGATCATTGCAACGGAATACTTATCACCGACCATGGCACACCAATTACGCACAAATAATCCCTTTTCTATCTGCCTTTTGGGACACGGAACGTTTGCTGATACAGCGTTTTCACTCATTCGCACACGATACCCGATCGTGGATGCGGATGCAGCGGATGTGTATGTTGTATGCAATTATGGGAAAATTTTGACCCAAGAAGAACTGGATACACCACGCTACGGTGCGCTCAATATTCACCCATCACTTCTCCCGCACTATAGAGGCGCAACGCCTATACAATCTGCGATCGCACATGGAGATACCCACACAGGAGTAACGATCATTAAAATGGACGAAAAAGTGGATCATGGTCCTATATATGCACAAAAAGAATGTCTCATCGACCCAGATGATACGTTTGATACCCTTTCAACAAAATTAGCCCTTATTGCAGCATCACTTATTGTAGATACTATTGATAAGGTGATTGTACATGCCGTCTCACCGAGCGAGCAAAACCATACGCGTGCAACATGTACCCAAAAAGTTACGCAGCCGATGTATATTAATCAACATGCCGACGATAGGCAGTCATATAACACTATCCGAGCATATGCTCACGAACCGGGTGTGTTTGTTCAACTCACTGATTGTGATCTTAAGATACTCACAGCTCGATTGATTGATGGTCATATCGAACCGATTCTTGTACAACGACCCGGCAAGAAAGCGATACAATATGATGAATTTGCGCGCGGATACAGTGGGGTATTACCTTTTTCATTGAGTTAACGTATACTCGATAAGAGCCCGTTTAATAACATGTTAAGAAACGACCAATAGGATATTTTGAGCGAACAATGAGAATTATAAGGAAGCATAACTTGAGTTATGTTGACGAATAATTCTCATTGTGTAGCCGAACATACACATTGTGCAGTTATCCTATATGTTATTAAACAGGCTCTTAGGAGGGGACGCGTGCCGCAGTTACGCCAAAATATCATCACTGGTGAGTGGGTTGTTATTACTCCAGAGCGTTCACAACGCCCGCATGATTTTAAGATACCCAGTTCTCATAAAAATGAATCGGGGACAGAAAAACCCTGTGTTTTTTGTGTTGGTAGTCCAGCATACCAAACCAGAATACATACATACGAATCGAATATAATCTATGTTATTCCTAATAAATACCCTGCTTTTGTTGAAAATCCAGAATACTGCAGTATGCGAAGCAAAATTGATCCGTCCGGTTTTTATACTACGATGCCGAGCGTTGGAGGGCATGATGTTGTGATCGTCAAAGATCACGACTGCGATATCTATTCATTTTCCACGGGCATATGGACTGAATTATTTTTGATGACTAAACGAAGGTATGAACACTGGCGTGAAAACCGTACTTGCGATTATAGCATGATGATCTATAACCACGGCGTGCCCGCAGGTGCATCTATCGACCATCCACACGCACAAACTTTTGCCTCAAACATTATCCCCAGTTACATTATTAAAGAAATTAAAGGGTCAAAAAAGTATTACAATTCACATAAATCGTGCGTGTATTGTGATCTTATTGTATACGAACAAAAACAAAAAGTGCGTATTGTCGCAGAAAATGATTTATTTTTTGCATGCACGTTTTACGCGGCACGGTTCCCCTACGAAGTTTGGGTTCTTCCTAAACACCATCAAAGCCATTTTGATTCCGAAGGACAACGGACACTAATCGAATTAGCACAGATAATGCATGTGGTATTTGAAAAAATAGGTAAAACGCTTAATAACCCACCCCTTAATTTCTATATTCACGACTCACCGACTAGAGATGGTGAAAAAAATTACTATCATTGGCATATAGAGATTACTCCTCGTCTTTCGCATTACGGAGGGTACGAGATCGAATCGGAAGTTGTTATCGATGTACAGAGCCCAGAAAATGCAGCGGAATATTTGAATAGTTAGTACTTTTCTATTGATTTTATTCTAAATATATGCTATATTATTCTGTTATTAATATATAACAGAATATTTATTATAATGACTACACTACCCAAAAAGAAAAAACTAAAAATCGCGATAATCGGTCCCCCAAACCAGGTGATCACAAAAAACACACCCGGAGGAACCGAGATATTTACGTATAATTTATGTCGAGAATTAACTAAACTCGGACATAAAGTTACTCTATTTGCATCAAAATCAAGTAAAACTGATGCTCGATTAATAACTAATTTCTCGAGTCGATTGATGGACAATCCCAAATATACGTTAAATCGCACGCGTATGTTTATGCTTTTGCATCTACTCGAATTTTCTTCGTTTGTACAGAGACAAAAACAATTTGACCTTGTCCATATAAGTGTTTTTGATGCACAAACAATTATCCCCCTTATTCCCATGATAACCATACCCCACGTTATGACAGTCCATGGTCCGTTTATTCATAAAGATATATTCCATAAATTACTTGGTAAAAACTATCCGAAAATAAACTTTGTGTCAGTCTCAAAATCAATGGCAAAATTATTCTTGAACCCATACCCAAGTAAAGTTATCTATAATGGTATTGAGGTTAACGACTTTATTTATAAAAATGATCCCGAGGATCGATACTTGTGGATTGGTCGAATTCAACCAGAAAAAGGATTAAAAGAAGCAATTGAGGTAGCACGAGCTACTAAAATTAATCTAGATATATATGGCAGAAATCGCAACCCTAAATATTTTAATAAGTATGTTAAAAAATATTTAAGTAAGAAAATAAAATATCATGGTCCTGCAACTCATTTTATTAAGAATAAGGCATATGGTCGTAGCAAAGCTTTCATCTTTCCAACATTGTGGGATAAGCCATTTGGTCTTGTCGTTGCAGAATCAATGGCATGTGGTACTCCTGTTATTACATATAATAAAGGAGCAATGTCCGAGATAATAGAATCTGGGAAAACTGGTTTTGTCATTAATTCGGGTGATACTCAAGCGATGATAGAAGCAATTAAATCGATAGAAAGTATACATCGGTCAGATTGTCGAAAACGTGTTGAAGACAAATTTACATTGTCTATAATGGGTTCTCAATATGAAAAATATTACTATGAACTACTCGAAAAAAAATAATGTTAATTTAAAACCACATAAGAAAATTCGAATTGCTATTATATCATCTCCATGGTACTCCGTTCCCCCAAGTGGATACGGCGGAATCGAACGAATGATCGATAATATAGCTGTCGGGCTTAAAAATCGAGGCTACGATATTACTCTTTTTTGTGCGAACGGATCATCATCAAAAGTGCGTAGGGTGTTTACACATAAAACTCCGCTCGCTCAAAAAAAAGTTCCTTTCACTGACCTAAGCGGAGAAATGTCAACGGTACAACTCGCTCTTGAGTATTTGGATACTCACCAATTTGATATAGTTTTATCATTTTTATCTAATGATTATATTATTTTACCTTCTATTGATAAATTCAACTGTCCGGTAATAATATCGGCACGTAATGTACTCGATACGAGAGATTATAGAATATATTCAAAAAACAGGAAGTTATATAAGCTATTTGGTCTCTCATCCGCTCACACAAAGCAAATAAAAAATATATCATTTGATGGGTTTGTGTATAACGGATTAAATACTAATAAGTATACATACTCAAAAGTTGGAGGGAATTATATGGCATTTCTTGGTAATTTTATGCCTTCAAAGGGAATTATGACAGCGATTTCGATTTCAGAATCTTTGCAATTACCACTTGAAATAGGTGCAAAACGCTCTGTCTCTGATTTTTATAATTTTAAAGTTAAGCACCTCATACATGGTATTATCCGTGATAGAGGTGAGCTTGGTGATTCACAAAAAATAAAGTTACTTCAGAATGCACGTATATTACTTTTCCCTATTAGTCGACCCGAACCATTTGGATCGGTTATGATTGAATCAATGGCGTGCGGGACTCCTGTAATCGCCTACGATGAAGGATCGGTATCAGAGATTATTAAAGATGGTGAAACCGGATATATTATACCACCGGGCGATGAAAAGGCATTTTTGTTAGCTGTAAAAAAAATATATAACATGACCACAGCCCAATATAATAAAATGAGATCCGCATGTAGAAGACGTGTTGAAGAATATTTTTCTATTTCTACGATGATTGATGGATATGAGAAAATTATTCGATCATCAGTCGATCCCGATTCTAAGAATTAAGAGTGGAATAAAAAATACTATTTATAGTTTTATTATTGTATAGACCGGTTTTATCGAGAGCGCTTGGGATCCATCGAGTTCTATATACACCCCATTAATCATCCCCTCGCTTTCATCTTGATTAAATTTTGATGGGAGAGCGTTCAAAAAGCGATTCATAATAATATTTTTATCAACACCGAGCACACCGTCTCGTGGTCCACACATGCCTACGTCAGTGATATATGCAGTACCTTTGGGTAAGATGCGTGCATCGTTTGTTTGGACGTGCGTATGCGTACCAACAACCGCAGAAACTTTGCCATCTAACATCCAACCCATCGCAACCTTTTCGCTCGTTGCTTCGCCGTGAAAGTCGACGACGATTGGAATCCCTTGTAATTCTGGTTTATTAAGAATATCTTGAATTATCCAAAATGGGTTATCCATCCCCTCCGACATAAAGACACGTCCTTGGAGATTAATAATGCCAAGTGGACCTGCTTTTGTCTGTGCAACCATATATCCGTTACCCGGAACGTCTGCCATTGCTGGGTAGTTTGCTGGTCTGATTAATGTGCAGTTGGGGGATGAAAATATCTCATCGACATGAGATTTATCAAATACATGGTCGCCGCTCGTCATCGCATCGATACCACATTCTTTAAAAAAATCGTACTGTCGTTTTTCTATACCGGTGCCATGTGCTGCATTTTCTACATTGGCAACAATAATATCGGGTTGATACTTTGTACGTAATTCTGGAATCGCCTGCGCCACTGCTTCGCGCCCTATCTTCCAACTAATATCACCTAGAAATATAATTTTCATATATTACTTAGCGAATTCGACAGCTCGTGTTTCTCTAATAACGTTGACCTTGATCGTGCCGGGGAACTGCAAGTCCTGTTCTATCTTTTTTGCGATATCTTTAGATAATTTAATTGCTTCAAGATCATCTATCTGCTCTGGTTTTACAATAATGCGCACTTCACGACCTGCTTGGATGGCGAATGATTTATCCACACCCTCAAACGAATTTGCGACGTTTTCTAATTCTTTTATACGTTTAATATAATTTTCAAACGATTCTCTGCGGGCACCGGGGCGAGAACCTGATATTGAATCTGCAACACGCACTAAAATCGCCTCTACTGTTTTTGGTTCTATATCATCATGATGCGCGCCAATTGCATTAATAACCGTTTCTGACATGCCATATTTCCGTGCAATATCCATAGAGATATGATGATGTGCGCCGGGAACTTCGTGGTCAACCGCTTTACCAAGATCATGTAAAAACCCTGCTTTTTTAGCTATATTCACATCAGCGCCAATCTCTGTAGCAAGGAGTCCTGCGAGGGTAGCAACTTCTACCGCATGCGCCAACTGGTTCTGACCGTATGATGTTCTATATTTTAGTTTACCAGCGATCTTGAGTATGTCTGGGTGTAACCCGGGTATCCCTAAATCGTACGATGCCTGTTCTGCAGCTTCTTTTGCCTCTTTATTGACATCCTCTTGAACTTTCGCAATAACCTCTTCTATGCGTGACGGTTGGATCCTCCCGTCAGAAACAAGCTTTTCCATTGCGACTTTTGCAACGTATCGTCTGATAGGGTCAAATGATGATATTGTAACAGAGTCGGGACTATCATCAATTATAACATCGACGCCACTCACCTTTTCAAAATGTTGAATGTTGCGCCCTTCTTTTCCGATTATCCGTCCCTTGAGATCTTCTGATGGGAGATGGACTGAATATGATGTGTTTTCTGCGGTATGTTCTTGAGCGATTCTTCCAAGCGCTATTGAGATGACGCGACGCGCCTCCTTTTCGCTTTCTTCTTTAAGTTCTGCTTTAATTTTTTTAATTTCGCTGATTATATCAGTTTTATACTCTTTTTTTACCGATTCGATGAGCTGATCACGTGCATCTTCTTTTTTGAGTTTTGCAATTTTTTCGAGCGCAGACAACTGTTTTGTATGTGCGTCTTTAAGCTCAAGGCGTATTGATGAAATATCATCCTCTTGCTTTTTAATATTTTTTCTCTCTGATTCAACCTCATCAAATCGCTTTTCTAGATTTTGTTCCCTAACTCGTATATGTCGTTCTACTTCATCGAGCTCTTTACGTTTACGCTCTTCATCCTTTTTTGCGTCCTCTTTTATCTTAAGTGCTTCTTCTTTTGCTTTAAGGAGTTCCTCTTTTTGCTTGGAATCCGCATCCTTAATTCTTTTTTGCGTAAATTGTTTTTGAAATGCGACTCCCGCACCACCGCCAATTACAATCCCGCCAAGTGCCGTAGCAATTGCTATAAATAAAGGTGTCATTATAGTGTCCTTTCGTGTGTGTTATTGTACTCATATATTACTATTGTACGCTACTTTGTCCCATTTCGTCAACGATGCATTGTTTGGCGTATTGTACGGGCACGTAGAGTATGAAAATATTTTTGTGCAAACCTATGTGCTTCATCGCGAACTATAGAAATCGTTTTAAGAGTAATCTTGTTCGCTGTTATATATGAAACATCACCAACAAGCATACTCTTATTTCTTTTTGAACCTTTAATAATTCCTACTACAGGGATAAAAACGTCCCGAATATGCAATATCTCACGGATTGCATTAACCTGTCCAATCCCACCATCAACAATAATACAATCGGGGAATATCCATTCTGTATGGTTTAATCGTCTATCGACCATTTCGGCGAGAGCGCCAACATCGTTTTGTGATGTTATAGTCTTGATTTTGAATTTTCTATACAGCGATGGTTTAAGTGAATCGCTAATACTAGCAACCATCGCTCCAACGATGGAACTGTTACCGATATTTGCAATATCATAACATTCAATTTTTAAATCTAATTTTGATCTGGTTATTGGCGACTCTCCGGTAACCACAAATGCGCTTTCTTGAATATGCATTAGCCCATCTAATTCTAGTTTAAATTTTTGAGCCTGCTCAAACTTTTTCTCTTTAGACGCCAGCTTCATTTCTTTTTCGATTGTTCTGATTAATTTATTTTTCTCCCCCCGCAAAAACATTTTTACATGCTTTATCTGGCGATTGTATTCTTGTTTTGAAACTTCTCCGATACATACTCCACTGCACAAGCCTATATGGTAATAAAAACAAGTTTTTGGTTTAACTAATTTTAAATTTTTAATTTTAAATTTTAAATTTGAGCCGTCAGGCGATTCGCACCACTTAAATATCCTTCTTAAAACTTTAAGTGCTATTTTAAGTTCATTACCGGAGACATACGGTCCGAACCACTCGCCTTTTGGTAATTGATCGGTAATACGAGCGGGGAAAACACGTGGATACTTTTCATCGGTAATAAATATACCACCAAATGTTTTATCGTCTTTTAACAATACATTATATGACGGCTTATGTTTGTTTATTAAATTCGCTTCTAAAATGAGCGCTTCTATATTAGTGTCAGTTTCAATAGTTTTAATGCTTGCGATCTTTTGCACCATTTGAGAAATACGCCCGCCCGCCGAATTGGCGGGTTCATCATGCGGTCGCATAAAGTACTGACTGACTCGTTTTTTTAAATCAATCGCCTTGCCTATATAGAGTAACCTTTTTTCCGCATCATAAAATTGATACACCCCCGAACTATGGGAAATTGTATCAATTATAATTTGAGAAGAAGTGTTTATCATAATTGTTTGTATCATTACTGCTAAAATGATATTATCATAGTATGGAATGATGGAAATTACAATTAGAAACACTTGCATTCAACGGTTGGAG
Source organism: Candidatus Berkelbacteria bacterium CG06_land_8_20_14_3_00_43_10 (assembly GCA_002780235.1). Taxonomy (GTDB): domain Bacteria; phylum Patescibacteriota; class UBA1384; order GWA2-35-9; family CG2-30-43-20; genus CG2-30-43-20. The sequence continues at coordinate 16,748 of PEVO01000002.1, read as the reverse complement.
GAAGGTCGTTAAGCGTATATTCAGTTTTGGAAGTACCACATTCGATTTTGAGGTAAAAAAGAAGGAAACAGCGTATGTGTTTTAGCGCTCACTACAGATAAGAAAGTAATTCTTGCCAAGCAGTTACGCCCCGGTCCGGGAAAAGTGTTATTTGAACTTCCCGGCGGTGGGAGTAATGATCAAGACAAAAGCCCTTTGCACGCAATTGAGCGAGAACTATTAGAAGAAACGGGATATAGTGGTACATTGGTGCAAACAGGTTCCAGTTGGGATTGTGGATATTCGACACGATATCGGCACCACTTTGTTGCAACTGATTGTAAAAAAGTACAAGAGCCAGAAAATAATCCACATGAACCGATAGACGTTGTTCTTGTATCACTCGAAACATTCGTTGGACAACTCCATAGTGGGGAACTCACCGATAGTGAAACAGCGTATAGAGGGCTTGAGTATCTTGGATTATTACAATAGATCTGTCAGAAAATATGATTAAAACCATAGATGTATACTGTAAAAACGATCATATCTTGTTTGAAAAGTACCGCAAAGTAAAATCGGGATTGCTTTTAAAGTGTTATATAGATGAGATTCGAACTGATCACTGTAACGTAAAAACTCTGCACAATAGTGATTACGTTATGTGCCCGGAGTGCTCCATAACAATCGGCATAATAGGTTTAGTCCACGGTCGCCCCGCCGTTATCATCAACCATGGCGGAACACGAAAAGTTAGAACATAATTACTCAATATACTTCTTTAGCCACTTGCCCGTATAGCTTTTTTCTTCTTTTATTATTTCCTCTGGTGTGCCTTGGGCGACGATATGACCGCCGGCGTCGCCGCCTTCCGGTCCAAGGTCTATAATCCAATCCGCTTGTTTAACGATATCTAAATTGTGTTCGATGACGATGATGGTATTGCCACGGTCAACGAGTTTGTGCAAAACTAATAATAGTTGTTTGACATCGGCAAAATGCAAACCGACAGTTGGTTCGTCGAAAATATAGAGAGTTCTGCCAGTTGGTTTTTTCATAAGTTCTGCTGCTAATTTTATCCGTTGTGCCTCCCCACCAGAGAGCGTTGGCGCGCTTTGCCCCAGTTGCATATACCCCAAACCAACTTCCGATAACACTTTTAGTTTGTCGTTGATATTGGGGATATTTTCAAAAAACTCGTTTGCTTGCTCTATGGTCATCGCCAAAATATCAGCGATGGATTTATCTTTATATGTAACTTCTAACGTTTCCCGGGAAAAGCGTTTGCCTTGGCACACCTCGCATTTAACGTAAACATCAGGCAAAAAATGCATTTCTATTTTTTTAAAACCATCACCTTCGCAACTCTCACACCGCCCGCCTCCTTTTTGTGTTTTGACATTAAAAGAAAATCTACCCGGACGATATGCTCTTTTACTTGCCTCCGGTAAAGCGGTAAACAGATCGCGTATTTGGGTAAATATACCGGTATACGTAACGGGGTTGGAGCGGGGGGTTCTGCCAATTGGGGACTGATCAACATTAACTAATTTATCAATATTTTCCATCCCCTCAACACGGTTATGCTTACCGGGCGATACAGCGGATTGATAAATATGTTTTTGGAGCGCTTTTCCCAAAATATCTTCTACTAAAGTTGACTTACCGGAACCAGAGACTCCGGTAACAACGATAAATTTTCGCAGTGGAAATTTAACCGAAATATTTTTTAAATTATTAGCTTGCGCGTCTACTACTTTAATAAACTCACCTGACCGTTTATGTTTGATTTTTGGTGTTTCAATACTTTTCTCGCCAACTAAATACTGGACGGTTTCGCTCTTACCACCACTCACTAATACATCACTTATATTACCTGCGATCACAACATTACCCCCATGCTCGCCTGCGCCAGGACCAATATCGACAATATAATCACTTGCCCTTATGGTGTCCTCGTCGTGTTCCACAACTATTACCGTATTACCCAAATCACGAAGATTTTTGAGTGTTGCAATGAGACGTTCGTTATCTCGCTGATGCAAACCGATGGTCGGTTCATCTAGCACATACAACACCCCTGTCAAACGAGATCCAATCTGGCTGGCTAAACGTATCCGTTGCGATTCTCCACCAGAGAGTGTTGCCGCCCTTCTATCGAGTGTAATGTAGTTTAATCCTACATCGGCTAAAAATTGTATTCTGTTTAAAATTTCGTTTAACGCACGCTCGGCAATTTGCAACTGGGTATCTGATAAAGGTAACGATCCAAAGAATTTTAGCGATTGGTCAACGGTCAATGTTGTAACTTCATTGATATTTTTATTATTAATTTTGACAGAAAGTGCTTCTTTTCTTAACCGCGCACCACTACATGCTTGGCACGGATCTTCGCTCCAAAAATATTCTGTGCCAAGACCATGGCAAACAGGACACGCACCGTAGGGTGAATTGAAGCTAAATAAACGTGGTTCAATTTCTGTAAACGATTTTTGACATTTTGGACAGGTAAACTTAGATGAGATTGTTTGACGTAAACCACCGGGCAAAACTAATGTGAGAACGTCTTTTCCTTTTTGCAAAGCAAGCTCGATCGCCTCGCTCAAACGGCTTTCTGAAATATTTTCTTTACTATCGAACTCATCAACTACTACTTCTATTTTATGTTGTTTGTACCGTGGCAGAGTAACTTTATCCGCTAAGTTATACAGTTTGTTATCGATATACGCTTTTTGAAACCCCTCAAGGTATAAATCATATAAAAGTTGATGATACTCACCTTTCCGTCCTTCGACCACAGGGGCTAGGACAGAAAGGGTTTCAGGGTATAAGGGTATAAGGGTATAAGAAGAAATTTTTGATTGGATGAATGAGACAATTTCATCGACTGACATTTTTTCTATCTTCGTCCCGTCGTCCGGACAATACGGCGTGCCGATACGTGCGTATAACACGCGCAAGTAATCGTATATTTCGGTAATTGTTGCCACTGTGGAGCGCGGATTATGACTACTTGCTTTTTGGTCGATGGCGATCGCCGGTGACAATCCTTCTATACTGTCTACATTCGGTTTATCCTTTTGCCCCAAAAACTGGCGGGCGTATGCACTTAAACTTTCTACATACCGTCTTTGACCTTCGGCAAAAATGGTATCAAAAGCCAGACTTGATTTTCCCGAGCCGGACACGCCGGTAAATACAACAAGTTTATTTTTAGGAATATCAACATCAATACCTTGCAAATTATGTTCGCGCGCGCCCCGAATACGAATCAGAGAGTTATTATTGGAAAGTAATGGATTATTCATATTGTGTACAGGTCATTGTACCATATGTAGAGATAAATATCGAGCCCTTTGACGAATGCCCATTTCTCACGTACACTAGATGGAGGGAGTGATATGGAACTTCTCCAGATAATAATGATTGTTTTTGTAGCTGCAGGGCTGTGCGGTATTATCGCACAAGCGCTTAATTTACCTCTTATTATTGCGTATCTCGCAACAGGCCTCATTATCGGTCCTTTTGGATTAAATATCATCCCTCTCGATGGAGGGTCGATAGAAGGGTTAACCGCGCTTGGCATTGCATTTATGCTTTTTCTGGTTGGGCTTGAACTTGACATCAGTAAAATAAAAAATGTTGGTATTGTTTCTTTTATTATTACGTTCTGGCAGATACTTCTCGTCACTCTCGCTGGATATGTTGGAGCAACGATACTTGGATTTGGTGTTGAATCAAGTCTCTATATTGGACTTGCACTTTCATTTTCATCAACAGTTGTCGTCATAAAAAATCTTTCTGATTCAAATCAGCTTGCATCGTTACATGGTAGAATCCTTGTCGGGATACTTTTAACACAAGATATCATTGCTATTTGTGCACTCATTCTTTTGCAAGATGGGAACACCGGTGGAATGATACGTTCTGCGACTGGCTTGGTTAGCTCTCTTATTATTTTTGGTGCGAGCGCATATATCGTCCGTCGATTTATTATCTCATGGTTGTTTGAACTTTTTGCAAAATCTACAGAACTTATCTTTATTGCTTCTATCGCATGGGCGCTCTTTTTAACCGTATTATCGGGAACACTTGGTTTCTCTCCGGCGATTGGCGCATTTATTGCAGGGGTAACGCTTGCTACCGTTCCCTATGCTGATGAGATACGTGGTCGCGTACGGTGGTTGCGTGACTTCTTTATCGTTTTGTTTTTGTCACTCGTTGGAGCAAAGCTGATTGATAATTCGACCCAGCCGCTTCTTGTCCCTGTTCTTGTATTTTCTGGAATAGTAATCATTGGCAAGATATTTTTTACATTACTTCTTATGGGGATAAGTGGATTCCGCAGACGAACATCGTTTATGGTTGGTGTATCGATATCACAAGTTTCTGAATTTTCTCTCATATTTATTGCAATGCTCGCAACAAATGGAAAACTTGATCCGGGGATATCGACTATTATATTACTCACCACAATACTGACAATGGCTCTTTCGTCGTTACTTATCACAAAGTCAAACAGACTGTATCACTTTTTCTCTGAATCATTAAAATTTTTTGAGCGAACAGGTCGTTACTGGGAAGATTATCACGCCATCGAAAAGAAGATGTCCGATCATGTTATATTATTTGGGGCACACCGGGTTGGATATCCGGTCCTTGAACAGCTTACCAAGCTTGAGCATGAGATGATCGTTGTTGATTACGACCCTACCGTGATTAAAAAACTTCGCGAACAATCGATCCCTGCACTGTATGGCGATATGGGGGATCCGGAACTTGTCGATCATCTCAATTTAGAACATGCAAAGATGGTAATATCCACGACACATGATTATCTTGATACACAAGCAATTTTAAAAAAATCACGATCAAATAATACCAAAACAATTGTGTTTGTAACTGCAACAACCATCCAAGAAGCACTCCTTCTTTATGATGAAGGAGTGGATTATGTTCTCTTGCCTCATCGTTTGTCCGGTGAATATCTCGCCGATATTATCGCAAACGTCAAAGAACATGCACCAAAGACAACACAGGAGTCGCTTGAGCATCGCAAGAAACAACATATTACAGAACTGACTCGCTTACTCGAGAAAGAGATCCCCGCATAACAGTTCTATGGTTTCCTTTATATTAGTTATTATCGTGATACTCTCTGTGCTCGTATGCGCAACAACGCTCTCTTTTTTTATCGCATATATACACGGAGCGATGGTGGTTTCAACCAAAAATGATATTATCCGCCATGCTCTTACCGTCGCACGCGTGACGAGACGCGACACCCTTGTTGACTTTGGATCGGGATGGGGAAATGTCATCCATATAGCACGAACAGAATTTGGAGCACGCGCGATCGGTTACGAAATTGCGCTCATCCCCTACTTATTTTCTCGTTTGCGGGGTGAGCACGTGCATCTATGCTCGTTTATCAAAGGTGATACAACGCACGCAACGATCGTCTATATGTATCTTTCTCCAGAAGTACTCCGATCCCTTGTTCCGCAGATACAACTGATACTCGCTCGCGGTGTTCGTATTGTGACGATATCTTTTCATATCCCCGGAATTACGCCGCTCCGTTTAGAAAAATACCATCGTCATACAATCTACGTATACTCTTGACAAAATGTAAAGTTTACTTTACATTTTAAATATACGAAAGGATTAAATGACCGATAAAGCAATACCCTATAAATTGCGTGAACTCCGCCGTGAATGGAAGTTATCTCAAGACGAGGTAGCTTCTCGTGCCGGTGTTTCTCGACAAACGATATTTTCTATTGAAACGGGGTCGTCAGAACCGTCACTCGCACTTGCACGTAAGCTCGCATTTGTTTTTGACTGTGCTTTGGAAGAGTTGTTTGCAGAAATTCTCCATGATATACCCACCATTATTCCTATTGGATTACATAACCATAATTCTACTAGAAAGGAGGTGACACCTATGGACCGCTCATTATTACCGTGGACACCGGTTTCTGATCTTCTGGATCTTCACAGAGAGATAGATAGGTTTTTTGAAGATTCACAATCAACGACAAAAACTGTCCCATTAGCGGCACTGAACGTAAAAGATGAAGGAAAAGTATTTGTTGTTGACGTATCTATTCCCGGTTTTACCGATGAGGATATAGATATTGAGGCAGGAACTGATTTTGTTACAATCAAAGGTGAAAAAAAGGTTGATGATGCCAAAGATAAACAAACATATCTGCGTAAAGAGTTTGGCTACAGTGCATTTGAAAGAACTGTAGGGTTGCCCAACCATATTCAAACAGATTCAGTTGAGGCAGAGATCAAGCACGGAACGTTACATATTACCTTACCAAAAGTTGCTCCAACACCGCCAAAAGTAACAAAAGTTTCCGTTAAAAAGTAAGATTAAAGCCCTGCACACTGCGGGGCTTTAATCTTGAAAGAATGCGCGCGCTATGGTACGATTACATTCACCTATGCATCCATAGCTCAGTGGTAGAGCGCTTCCTTGACGTGGAAGAGGTCAGTGGTCCGATCCCACTTGGATGCACCAGAAAAAAAGATCATTACGATCTTTTTTTTGTACTAGAATAAACGTCTTTAATCTGTGACCACTCCATTATAATGACACTTATCGCTGCTGCGACAGGTATCGCAATAATAATGCCGATGAGCCCCGATACTTTAGCGCCAATAAGTAATGCAAGTATGATGATCACGGGAGAAAGTCCGACTGCGCGTTGCATAATTTTAGGAACAAGTATATTTGCCTCTATCTGTTGCACTAGAATATAGAGTGCAAGCGCCAATATTCCGATAAGTGGCGATATCGTGAACGCAAGGATTACTGCGGGTATTGCGCCAATGACCGGTCCAACATAGGGGATGAGTTCGGTCACACCCGCCCACACACCAAATGTCAATGCAAAATCGACACCAAGTAGAGAAAGTCCTATCCAATCAACGATCCCGATGATACATGAGAGCATCAGTTGACCGCGTAACCACCCACCCATTTTCCTACCAATTTTTTGAACAATGAGAACGACTTGCTCTCTATTTTCTAGGGGGAGATAACTCAATATGAATTTCTTTGTTCCGTGCTCCTCAATAAGCAAATAGAACGATAATACGATAATAGTGACAAACGCTATTATTCCGCTGAAAAAACCAAGTGTTGCGCTAAAAAACCCTGTTGTCAAACTTGATACATGTTGTGCAATTTCTGATAACCCCTGTTGAGAAAGGTTGACTAACTCGCGCATATTACCAAGTGCGGGAACAATTTTTTCTGCATAATTGGGAAGTGTGTGCGACAAATCTTGGAGCTGAATAACAAATGGTGGGATGACGATAATCCCGATAAGGGTTAACACGGCAAGTATAAGAACGTAGATAAGCGCGATTGCAGCAAGTCTATTTATGCGTCTTGACCACGCATCTACAATAGGTGACAACGCAGCAACGACAACTAAAACTACAAAAAAGAGGATTAATATATCACGGATGAACCAGAAAAAGAGCAACCCTAATACTACAATTGCTACCCGCAGCACTGACATATACGATATTTCCAGTTTGATGTTTTGTTTTTCCATAGTTGTATAATTTTATTATTTAATTGATGGGATTTCTAAAGTATCTTTTGTTGTCGCTTGACCGTCACTACCTATTTGTTCCATTATACCACCGCGACGCAACAGAGAGTCGTGCAACACATCTTTACTGCCAACTGCGAGAATTGTGAGTGGTACATCTCCCATGGTTTCTGTTATAACCGTTGATCCAATAATTCGTGTTCCGTTTATACTTATCGCTTCTACGCCTATATTGCGCAATGCATTGACTAGATCGACAAGTTGAGTGAGTTGAAGTGATTTATCAAATGTTATTGCGACTCCTTGACCCGTTACAACTGTTTCACCAGTTAATATCTTGAGTTCTTGAACTTGTTCATTTAAACTCGCGTCCGTTTTAGATGTCGATGATGATGATTCTGTTAATGATGACTTTTGATCTTGGAGGGTCCTTAATTCTTCTTGAAGTTTTTTGTTACCTTTGATAAGCTCCGCAACTTCTACAGAAATTGCGTTTGATTTTGTCGGATCAGTTATCTGTTCTAAGCGACCACCAACCTGAAGCTGTTGCGCAAGTAAATATCCGCAGATAATCATTACAATAAAAAGTACACTATTTTTACCCATATTATTCCTTAACCTTTGAATGCTTAATTGCAAAACCGCCATCGAACGCAGTTACGGTCACTTCTGGTGACGATTCAACATTATAAATTAAACCATTTGATTTCTGCCTGCGAAGAATATCTTTTAAATTATCGCCAGAAAGAAGCGCTTGTTTCATTTTACTTTGATCGCCAACCACTTTGATAATAAATGGATTTGCGATTTTCGTGTTGTTTACCAATATCGTATTCACAATAGAATCAACAGAAGATGTTGATACTAAGCGCTGATCGTTAATAGATATCGCCTGCGCTTTTGTACCCCACAGCACGTTAACAATATCACGTAAATCTGCTGCATGGACGATTGAATCTATCGTGACATCTTTAGATTGTGAATCTGCAAGAGTGATGACGAGACCTCTTTGTTTGAGTTGTGTTAATCCTGCAATAATTTTAAGTTCTTCTACCTGTTCTACAATACCTTTGGTACTTTTTTTAGTCGATTTAAGGGAATCTTGTTGTTTTGATATTTCATCTCTTATCGTCGATATAGAATTTTTAAGATCTGCTTGATCTGCCGTTAAGCTCGTTTTAGAGTCTTGAAGTGCAATAAATGGTGAAACAGGGTTGAACACACGCGTTTGCGGAGCTTGGAATTGCAGAGCAAAAAGTATACCGATACTTAAGCCGACCGCAAGGAGTAATAGTGTTGTTTTTAGTCGTAATACATTTTTCATATGGTCTACCTGTGGTGCCCCCGGTAGGAATTGCACCTACGACCTCTTCCTTAGGACGGAATCGCTCTATCTGCTGAGCTACGAGGGCGCGTCCATTGCGGGAGCTGAATATAGTATAGCAAACATTTATTGTAATTAAAAGCATTTGCGAGTAGTATATTCATATTCTACCTCATAAAAGGAGGAGAAGCAATTGAAAAAAACGTTCATCGAGTATTGCACAGGGCTATACATTTTGATACGCCCACTCATGGTTTTTGTCACTGTCTGGTTGATGTTTGTGTCACTCCGATTATGTGGAAAGTATATTTCGGACGATGTAGTGCGATCTACTACTATAATTTCTGCATTTGGCACGATTCTTATCATGTCTATGAATGGTATCCATGATCTATTACACGATATCAAGAAAGGGAGAACATTCGTTCATCGTCATTTGACGGTTGCAATGGCAATTGCCACTGGCGCACTCATGATTATTATCAATGTGATAATTCATAATGATCACAATCTTGGTGTAATGATCTACGGAATTATTCTCATTATTATCGCAACTCATTACTATCTATCCTATCTTTTTAGATTTTCATCAGCATTATTAGTCGGAATGAGTGCAGCGCTCGTCGTTATAGTGGGAGCAGAAATCGGTGGAAACATTACTTTTATGCATATCATTATTGCAGGAATGTCCGTCGTGCTCCTCTTCGCTCGCGAATGCTTAAAAGACATAGAAGACTACGCTATCGACAAGCAGTCAGGAGTTGTTTTTTTTATAATGGAAAATACTCCATATAAAAAAACAATACCGGTTACTTGTGGAATAGAAATAACGAAATGGTTTATATTCGGCGCATTGGTTACCAGTGTCTTGATTGGTTTAAGTGCGCGCACACATTATCCTCTTTTTTCGTTAATATGCGCGTTCACAATCAGCATTTCTATATTAGCTGATTTGGCTTATAAAAAGACGGCGATAGATTTTGCATTTTTTTCTATGCTTCTGTATCTATCGTTCATATAACCGGTCAAGATGTCACTTGCCGGTTATTCTCTTTATCTTGCCAAGTTCTATTACTTCGTCGCGGAGTATCGTGGCAAGTTCAAAGTCAAGTTCTTTTGCTGCGTGTTTCATCTCTTTTTCTTTTTCTTTGATCAGACCGTCTATATTTTCTAAGTTACCGAGAGATTCTGTGGCTAACAACTCGCGAACTTTTTTTGCATGCGATACGAGTTGAAGTTCTTGAGTAATATCTTTAATTTCTTTTTGGATTGACTTGGGTGTAATGCCATGTTTTTTGTTATATTCTATTTGAATTTTTCTGCGGCGATTAGTTTCACTTATTGCTCGCTCCATTGATCTGGTGATAGTATCAGCATATAAGATAACTTGACCATTGATATTACGAGCTGCCCGCCCGATAGTTTGTATGAGCGACGTTTCACTCCGCAAAAATCCTTCTTTATCGGCATCTAAAATTGCTACTAAAGAAACTTCTGGCAAATCCAAACCCTCACGCAGCAGATTAACGCCAACAATAATGTCGTATGCGCCGGTTCGAAGTTTTGTTAACGTCTCGATTCTTTCCAGTGTGTCTACACCGGAGTGTAAGTAATGGACTTTATACTTTTTTTCTTCTAAGTACGCAGATAAATCTTCTGCCATTTTTTTAGTCAGCGTTGTTACTAACACCCTTTCTTTATTTTTAACGCGATCGTCAATGCGTGCTTTTAAATCGTCGATTTGACAGGTAATAGGCTTGATGATTATCTCCGGGTCGATAAGCCCCGTTGGTCGGACAATTTGCTCAACTACTTGTTTGGAGATTTGTAACTCATACTGACTGGGCGTTGCCGTAGTGTATATACTTTGCGTTCGCAAAGTGTCAAATTCATCAAATTTAAGCGGACGGTTATCAATGGCGCTCGGCAGACGGAAGCCGTAATCGATGAGCGTTTGTTTGCGACTTCTATCTCCCTCATACATACCCCGAATCTGCGGAATGGTAACATGGCTCTCGTCTATTACGAGTAAGTAGTCTTTAGCCTGCCCTGAGCTTGTTTGCTCTGAGTTTATCGAACGGGTCGAAGGGGGAAAGTATTCGAGCAAGGAGTGTGGTTTTTCACCCGATGCTCTGCCATCGAAATAGCGAGAATAATTTTCTATGCCGTTGACAAAACCGATCTGTTCTATCATCTCCATATCATACTTCGTTCGGCGTTCGATCCTATCCGCCTCCAATAATTTTCCTTGACTTTTAAAATATGTAACTCGTCCTTGTGCTTCAGCACGAATTGCTTTAAGCGCCTCATTGAGTGTACTTTTATCGGTTACATAATGTTTTGCTGGGTAAATATAAATATATTTTTTGCTGGCAATCACCTTTCTGCTAACCGCATTAAATACCAAAATATTTTTGATAATATCTCGTTCGATAATAATTCGGTAAATAATCTCTTCGTTAACCGGAATAATATCAAAATTTGACCCAACCACCCGGAATGTACCACGAACGAGGTTGATAGTTTGGCGGACAAATTGTTGATCGACCAATTTGGATATTAATTGTTCGCGTCGCATCTCTTGACCAAGTTCTAAAATAAGCATCTGGGTTTGGTACAGATCTGGCGAACCGATGTTGTAGATACACGATACACTGGCGACTATAATCACATCTTGGCGAGTCAAAAGCGATTGGGTAGCACTATGGCGCAAACGGTCTATCTCTTCGTTTATCTGCGCTTCTTTTTCTATATAGGTATCCGTATTGGGCATATACGCTTCTGGTTGATAGTAATCGTAATAGGAAACAAAATACTCCACAGCGTTGTTGGGAAAAAAGGAACGATATTCTTGAGTTAATTGCGCCGCTAGTGTTTTATTGTGAGCAATCACAAGTGTCGGTTTTTGAATTTGTGCGATAACATTTGCTATTGTAAAAGTTTTACCAGAACCAGTAACACCCAAAAGCGTTTGGTCTGTATATCCTTTTTTTATACCACCGACAAGCTTAGCGATCGCTTGTGGCTGGTCGCCAGATGGTTTATATTGTGATCGTAATTTAAATTGGTTCTGCTTTATCATATTTATATATCAAAACTATATACCATCTCAACCTATTCGTAAAGAAAGAAGATTATATTTATTGGATAATTAAAAATATTCCTGTATCATAGCACTATGACTATTATTATATATTCTATTGCATTGATACTTATATGTACCGGATTAATTGGTGCAATAGTTCCTATTGTACCTGGAGTGCCAATTATGTTTTTGGGGGTCGTATTAATTGCATTTTACACTCATTTTTCAGCAATATCGTTAATTACAGTTATTATTATAGGAATACTTGTATTAGCATCGCTTGCTATTGATTTTTTATCTGGAATTATCGGAGCAAAAAAAGGAGGGGCAACGCAAGCTGGATTAGGTGGAGGTTGCATTGGGTCTATATTTGGACTACTTATATTAGGACCGTTTGGACTAATACTTGGACCGGCGCTTGGTATATTTATCTTTGATTTAATTGCACGTAGATCGATCAAAAAGAGTACAAAAGTTGCAACCTATTCGCTATTGTCGTCACTTGTAGGAATTATTTTAAATGGAATTATTGCGCTTACCATTTTAATAATTTTTATTATTTCGATACTATAACCTTATCTATTAGAACTTTCTCATCTACCTAATATTAGATAATAATAGGTATTATTAGTATGTCAAGGAAAAATAAAAGTTGATTGGCGGGGGATATAGTGTCGTAACACATTCGCTCCTACAGTTGACAGCTGTTAGAACTGCTGCTGTTAGAACTGCTAAAACATATACCTTTATTCTTAAATATAAACAAATGTGCGAGTCCCTCGACTCCGCTCGGGATAAACTCCACGAGCACAACCTTAATTTAGAAAATCATCAATGTGCTTTATGGCAGCGTATACGGGAATCGAACCCGTGTTTCCAGGATGAAAACCTGGTATCCTAACCACTAGATGAATACGCCATGTTGGTAATAGTCCCTCATAAACTGCTACTATCATAATACTATGGAATAGATTTGATAGTAAAGTTGAAGTGGGAAAAACCTGGTATACTAACCGCTAGACGAACAGGCTAAAAAATTATTGTTTGCTTCGTCGCGGAGTCTATCCCGCCATGTCGGGGCTCCTCGCAATGACTTCTC
>PEVO01000002.1:0-3571 GCA_002780235.1 Candidatus Berkelbacteria bacterium CG06_land_8_20_14_3_00_43_10 | reverse complement strand
TTTTGACTGTTTCGTTCGAAATATCATCGTGCTCTTTTTGCACATCATCAAGATCTTCGGTAATATCTTCTATATCTTCCTCAATGTCATCTATACTTTCTTCGATATCATCGATATTCTCTTGATGTCTGTTGACTGCGCGCTGAATAAATATCGCAAGATATATTGCTTCGAGCGAAACTATTGTTGTGAGGATAAGCAGTATCGCATCAAAATTAACATGTAAAAAGTATAACGAAAATATACCGACAAAAAATAATGTATGCACAAGCAACGATGATGTCGATCCTATCCATGATGTCGCATTATCGGATAGTCTATCAAGTATACTTTTTTCAGGATGGGATATCACAACCTCCTTACTACGTTTGAACTCCTCTTGGTGGACCGCCTGGGACTTCGAGCGTCGCTTCGCTCCTGTGGGAAATCCTCGGTTTCCCAACTTTCCGATGCGGGAAACTCCCGTTTCCCGACCCCCTCCCTGTTCGAGTCCTATGTGGTGGACCGCCTGGGACTCGAACCCAGAACCAATACCTTAAGAGGGTACTGCTCTACCATTGAGCTAGCGATCCTTTACTTCGACGAATGCGGTAAGGAGAAGTTATTAATAAGTATTTCTTTTTTTTCTCGTCTCCAATCTTTGATGATTATTTCTCGTTTGCGTGTATCTGATTGATTATGAAGCATCTCGTACCATACTAATGTGACAGGTCGTCTCTGAGCAGTGTAGCGTGCGCCTTTTCCTGAATTATGTACTGTGATACGTCTACTCAGATCCGTAGTAATTCCAGTATAGTATGTTTTATCACAACAAATAATTATATATACAAACCAAGATTTTGATTTCATATTGTAATCTTCTCACTCTTCTCGCTACACTCGAAGTAAAGTTCTCGTAATCTTCTCACTTCGTTCGAAGTAAATGGCGCCCCCGGAGGGAGTCGAACCCCCAACCTTGACGTTAGAACCGTCCTGCTCTATCCATTGAGCTACGAGGGCATACTTTCTTACTCTTCTCACTACGTTCGAAGTAAACGAAATAAATGGGGTGGTCGACGGGAATTGAACCCGTGATAGGAGAGCCACAATCTCCTGTGATACCATTTCACCACGACCACCATAAATGGTACGCCCGGAGGGATATAAACGCGGACTTCGTCATTCGGGCAACCCACGGTTTCCCGACATTCCTCTAACAGGAAAACAACTGTTTTCCCGACCCCTTTCGTGGTTCAAATCCTTCTATGGTACGCCCGGAGGGATTTGAACCCCCGACCTTCTGGTCCGAAGCCAGACGCTCTAATCCGCTGAGCTACGGGCGCATATCGTCATTACATTCCTCTACGTAAACCATTTCATCACTATTTTCTCCAATGTAAACACTATTCATAGTTTACACCGAACATAGCGAGGTGGAGCGGGTAGAGGGAGTCGGACCCTCGTCTTCAGCTTGGAAAGCTGACATAATAGCCGTTATACGACACCCGCCTATGTTCAATCTCTTTAAAAAGCTAAGCACAAGCAAAGAGATTTCACTTCGGCAGGCAAGCCCGCTTGATCTATCATATTATTCTTTGCCAGTTTCTAGAACTATTTCTATGATTATTATACCCTATTTTATCTTGGATGTCTATTCACTTGAGAGCGTATTGTGTCAGCGGACAATTGGCATGGTCGTGTTTTCTTGCGGTACAAAATTGTCTCCCATATTCTATTAACTGATAGGTTATAGAAAACCATTTTTCTTTGGGCAACAATTTCATCAGATCCTGTTCTACTTTTTCTGGTGTTTGAGCATCTGACATGCCGAGTACATGCGAAAGACGCAATACATGCGTGTCAACGGCAATTCCCTCTACCTTCCCAAATGCATTGCCCAGAACTATATTTGCTGTTTTTCTGGCTACACCGGGCAATGATACAAGGTTTTCCATAGTATCAGGAACATGACCGTGGTATTTTTCTGTGATGATCGTTGCCGCTTCACGTATATTTTTTGCTTTGTTGTGATAGAAGCCGGTTGACCTGATATCGTGCTCAAATTCCTCCAGTTGAACTAAGATATAATCATTAATTTTAGTATATTTTTTAAATAATTTTTCCGTAACTCTATTTACCATCATATCGGTACATTGTGCGGAGAGAATTACCGCAACAAGCAGCTCAAAATTATTTGAACAATTGAGAGCTATATGCGCATTTGGGTAGAGCACATCAAGTTCGTGAAGCAGGGCATGTAGCTTCTCTTGTTTGTTCATATCATCATAATACATCTTTACCCACGGCTTGTGAAATATGGGTAAAACCATCATTATAAAGAAGTTCTACGAGACCCTTGTTTATCTCCCCTATGAGTTGAGGTCCCTCAAATATCATCCCCGTGATTAATTGTATGAGTGACGCGCCATATTTTATTTTGGTATATGCGTCTTGTGCAGAAAATACACCACCGCACCCTATTATAGTATATTTTCCTTTTGTTTTTGTATAGATATATTTAATTTGCTGGTTTGATAGTTCTTCTACAACTTTTCCGCTGATACCACCGTGATTAGGTATATTTTTATCATATATACGCAAACTTTTATTTTTTCTGTCTTTAGTAAGATTAGAACACACAAAACCTGCTACGGTATATTTTTTTACAACTAAAAGAATAACATCGATCTCTGTATGTGTCAGATCGGGTGGGAGTTTAATATATATTGGTTTTTGAGACTGAACACGTGTTATCGCCAAAAGAAGTTTATTAAGTTTTATAGGATTGCTAAACGGTTGTCCACCATATGCGTTAGGGCAACTTATATTGATTGTGTCATAATCGCCAATTTTGCTCATCGTGGTATATGCCTTAACATAATCTGCAATTGCACTAGTTGTTGATACCGTATGCATATCATTTGTCTTTGCAATGCTTATACCGACGGGCAAAGTATATTTTTTACTTCGTAAACGCTTGTGTATTGCACTGCATCCATCGTTTTTAAGCCCGTAATAGACAACGATACCTCGAGATTTTTTAAGACGCCATAAGCGTGGTTTTGGATTGCCAACACATGGTCTGCCCGTGATAGACCCTACTTCTATAAACCCAAATCCGACACAGGGTATAATATCGGTAAGTTGAGCATTTTTATCAAACCCTGCTGCAAGACCGATAGGATTGGTAAATGTAATACCGTTAATTGATTGCTCTAGCATCGTATTTGAGTACCTGAATATATAAGAAGTGATGAAACGAGCTACCGAATGCTTTCCAAGAAATATGCCGACGTGGATCATCCTGTCGTGCACGTCCTCCGCATCAAACAAAAAAAATATTCTCCTAAGAATATTTCTGTATAAAAAACCGATTATCAGTTGCATATATTAATTATACTCTTTAGCAAGACTCATTACTACTGCCAACGTTTACATCGAACGATGTGAGATGGTCGCAATTGCTGAACGAAGCTCGAACCTTTTTTGAACAAAAAATGCTTGATTAGCTCCGCTCCGCGTTTCCGCCCGCCGAACTTCGGCGAGCAAAGCAAAACAATTTTCTTTCAATTTTTTAACGCCCGCCCGCCAA
>PEVO01000041.1 GCA_002780235.1 Candidatus Berkelbacteria bacterium CG06_land_8_20_14_3_00_43_10 | reverse complement strand
CCTCTTGTTCTTCTAACCGCAAACTTGCAATTTTTGTATCGAGCCCCGCCATATACTGCTATTGTATCACATCAAGCTCAACAGTACCGCTCCCATGTAATCACCGACAACCTACACGTTGGATAAGGTATTGACAAAGTATAGACAACGTATATACAATGGTTATATGAAAACACTATTAAGCATCAAAACAGAACCAGAGGTTAAGGCACAGGCAAAAAAATTGGCTGGGGAGATGGGCTTGACTTTAAGTGCGCTTGTAACCATTCAGCTTAAAGAAGTTATCAGGTCAAAACAAATTACTGTATCGGTCCCCGACTTTACCCCAACACCCTACTTGGAAAATAGATTGGAAAAAGCAGATCATGATATTAAAGCAAAAGTAAATCTCGGACCAACTATTACGAATAAAAAAGATCTTGACGACTACTTTGCGTTGTTATGAACTACAGCATCCAAATTATTCCCCATCGGGATTTTACAAAAGACCTCAGAAAACAAACTGCAAAGGTAAAAGATCGGGCTAAAGATCGTTTATACATTTTTTGTCATAATCCGTTTAATCCTATTTTATATAATCACGCTTTGACCGGTCGTTGGAAGGGTCACAGAAGCATCAATATTACCGGCGACATCCGCGCTATTTATAAACAGATAGATGAAACCGCCGTCGTATTCGTCGCTCTCGGCTCACATAGCGAGCTCTACCGATAGCTACTTCAAGGATCTGTCAGCAAATACCATTTTTGCTGCAAATTGACACTACGGTTTGTGGTTCGATATTACTCACCATCCTGAGCATGTCGAAGGACACATTCCTAAAAGCTCCTCTGCTTAACAAACCTGTTAGGCGTCGTCGCTCTTAGAAATTATCGACGTCGTATTATCAATTTTCGCTTTTAAAAGCGTATTCGTCGACAGACCCTTCATGCCGCCTTCTTGACAATGGTCTATATTTTCCGTATACTTGCGTGTTGTTGATCTAAGTAACAAAGTTCCTTGAAAGGGTGAATAAAATGAAGAGAGTTCGCGGTTTTGCGTGCATCGGCACTGCGATTGTCGTATTTTGTCTCCTCACCGTTCGCCCCTTCTGGGGGAGAATGGTGATAGAGGGGATACAACAATCAGACCAAAACCATCGGGAGACCGAGGAGAAAAAGGTCGCTGATGTCGACCAATGGATTAAAGATGGTAGTGCAACGGTTACGCGAGGTGATGATGGAGTTTTGTTTGTCATCTCAAAAAGGTACCAGTGGTGCACCGGGCAGTGGAAAGACAGCGCGCGTGACAGAGATGATCCGTCGTTGATTCAAGATCCGGCTACGTGTGCCGATAACGCGCTCACATGGATGGCGCTACACTACGCAAGTAAACAAGCAAAGGTTGTTCCCGGTCGCTGCGCAATATCGTGCTCTTCTGTATCACGCTACCGTGATATCAAGGAGCTCAACGCAGAAGATATCGCGCAGGCGCGAGTTATAAGTTCGACATCTCACCACAAGTTAGATGTACGACTCGACCAACAAAACGGTCTACTTATCGTAGAGACAAGCTCCGCGCAAAACGAGATGTACCTAAATATCGGTACGCCGTTTGGCACGTGGCGCAGTATGCGAGAAGCACGGTGTGCCGCGTGGAGACGGGCACCCACGAACACCGCTGTACATACAGAACGGTTTACGCTCAAAATGACGTTTTCGATGCGACCGACACAGTAAACCAAGCTCATCAATACTATAGAAACGAAAGGAGGTGATGAGAATGTGGTTTATAGAAGGATATTTCAGCGCAGTTATCGGGTCATTTTTTGTCCGTGTGCTTGTTTGGCTATCGCAGTATTCGATAGGAGAGATTCTCCAGGAACTCCGACTCGGATGGAAGGAGTATCTCAAAGAGGATGTCTGTTGGGCAGGGATTGCGTCGCTCAAATACCTCGTATGCCCGCGCACTGCGAAACTCACAAACCGTGACGACATACTGTACACACTGGTTTGGAAGTACGTCCCTAATGAATACAAAGAACCCAAACGTTATGGGTTTTATCATTTTGAAAAGATTCCTGCTTCAATTCGGCTGCATGCACTCCAGTGCGCAAGCAACGAATGCACCCGTACGATGCACGTAGAAGACATTGAGCGGATCGTCCGTCACGTCGAAAACAGTAGGCGCGCCGTACGAAAGGCATCTCTGGCAACATGTATCGCTGTATGGGTTGCGTCGCCGCTTAAAGTGGTTACGCAGTTGATCTGCGGGGAAATGCCCGTACTAATTCGCATGTGTTGCGTACTGCCACTCTCCAGAGAGAAGGTGCTACCACGGGTCCGACCGATGGCATCGCATAGCGATACTGCGCTTTACTCTGGAGATGAATATCGCGAGTTAGACGGCATCAGTGGTTCGCATCAGATTGCATTTCCATGTGTACTGATTATCGAACTGGTTACCGCATTCATTGAACGGTTGGTCGATTAACACTATTTAGCTCGACCACCCAATACCAGAGCGCCCATTCACGTACCTCTTACTCTATCTGTCTGACTCACACGTTTGACAGACGGAGGCACGTCCTCCGATCACAGAGGAGGAAACTATTATGAGGTACGCAGTGATAGTATTAGTCGCGCTCTTGAGCGTGGCATGTAGAGCAGACACGGTCATCAACCGTGTTGATATGTGGCAAGGAAAAGAAGCAAGAGTCACGACATTCCTGTTCTTTGATAACGGGATGGAGTTGTTGATGATCAATTGGAACAAGGAGGGAAGGAGTATTGAGATTGGGAGGATGGCAGCCGTCAAAGGCGCCGATGGTCTGCGCGCATGCTGCTACATTGCAACTGTGCCGAGCACAGACCAACTCTATCTGGAACCTTCCCTACAGTATGGTTGCCCTATCGGACACAGCACGTGCCGATTTGACACCACTCTGTCACGGTATATCTCACTTTCCAAAGAAGTTGATTACTGGAATCTGGTCAATGCGTCCATCATCACTCCCGTTTCACATACAACAAAAGTCGGTGTCATGCTCACCGGGAGCAAAACCGATGGGCAGCCCTCCTCCGGCATCGCCGGACCAGTTGTTGTGACACGCGCAGGACCATCAACCATCAAGGTTAAATATCGCTGCGTTCCCGTTGGAACGAACCGGAGTTTGCAACTGCGTGTGCAAGTTGCAACTCCATTCTAATATGAACAGAGCCCCGAGCGAGGTTGATCTTCGCTCGGGGTTTCGTGTATTTGCACAAACGATCTGGGTTACTTATGGTTTAGAAAACTTTTTGAGATCAAAAAGATCAAGGTTGCGGATGCCAATAAAGTCTTTGCTGTTGAGTGTTGCAAGTTGTGCGCCGTGTGCTACCGCCGTTGCTGCAATGGCAGCATCTGCTAGTTCTATGGGTCGACCACAATCACGTGCCAGTTCGCCCGCCAATTGTGCAACTTCGTACGTATAGGGTATAACCGTCAACGGAGCGATGGTTGAGAGTAAATAGTGTTCTTTTTGTGGATTAAGAGTACTTTTCCCCTCATAGAGCTCCTGAATGGTAACCATTGACAGCGCGAGGTTGCTTTTCGACATCTTTGAGACGATCTTCATTAGCCAAGATTCTGCCTGTTTGCTCTGGCGCAGATGGTCGATGATAATCGATGTATCGAGCACTACCATGCGTCTTTTCTTGATTGAGATGCTGTTAATTCTTGTGTCGCCGTTCGAGTGCTACTCTTACTTTTACCCCATTTGCCTTGAGTGTGCGCAAGAACGGCGCCGTAGCTCGTATCTACGCTGTCATGATCAATAACTTCTTTTACTGGATAAACGTAAAAACCGCCACCTCTTTTGAGGATATGCAAAAGAACGGAGTCCGAAATATGTAATTCATCCCTCAATTTCTTGGGAATAACGACCTGTCCTTTTTGATTAGTTGTGGCAAAATATTCTACTTTCATACAAATACTATTTTACTACTTTTATATATTTTGTCAAGGGTTAGCTGGTTGCGTTGTGCTGATGACGTCATCCCCACACAATCGGCTTGATCCCTTGTTTTGCCAAGTATGCGTTTGCTTGACTAAAATGTTTGCACCCAAAAAATCCGCGGTCCGCAGAGAACGGCGACGGGTGTGGCGCGACTAACACCAAATGCTTGCTACGGTCAATAATTTCTCCTTTTTGCTTGGCATAACTGCCCCACAAGAGAAAAACAAGGTGGTCGCGGTTATCTGATAACTCCTGCACTGCGGCGGAGGTAAACTCCTCCCACCCTTTATTTTGGTGCGACCCGGGGCTCCCTGCACGCACGGTGAGCGTTGCATTTAAGAGTAATACCCCTTGACGCGCCCAGCCAGACAGATCGCCATTTTTTGGTATCGGCACGCCGATATCGGTATGTATCTCTTTATAGATATTTTGGAGCGATGGCGGGATGGCTATATCGGACCGGACAGAAAACGCCAACCCATTCGCCTGATGCGCGCCATGATAGGGGTCTTGCCCCAATATGACGACTTTTACTTGGTCAAACGGACATACGTTAAATGCGCTCAATATCTCTTTGGGCGGCGGGTAGACCGCGGTTGTGGCGTAATCGTTTTTGACATATGTAGTCAACTCATTAAAGTAAGGTTTATCAAACTCGGGTGCGAGCACCCGCTGCCAACTTTTTTCGATACGAACAGACATCGTTATTTGACCTGTACGGCGAGGATGATAGTTGCGCCGTTTAGTGCAACTTCTATCGTTGCATCATACTGGATGTTCGCATCGATACTCCCGAACGCCTTGGTGCGCCAAGCGGCGGGCACTTCGCGTGCAAGAAGATGCGCATCAGAAACCGCAACAGATGTGATAACATCTGCGGGCGACAACCCCAGTTGCTTACGCATACCCGCATACGCACGTTCCAGTTCACGCAGATTGCCTTCGGCGATGAGTTGCGGTGTGAGCACGCTGTCAAGTTCCATTTTTTTACCAAGTTCGACCGTTTTAACATTTATTTCATCGGCGATAAGCGTGGTGAAATCCGCATCCAGTTTTTCCGATATAACCAGGCGCGCAAGCGGTTGGCGGATTTTTATACCAGACTGCGCGCGCAGAGCAAGAGCGCCCGCAACAACAGTGCGCACAGTGTCCATCGATGCCTCGAGCTTAGTATCGATCTGTGTCGCATCAGAAACGGGATACCGGCACAGATGTACCGATTCAGGATCGCTTTTCGATTTGAGCTTTTGATAGATCTCTTCTGCAATAAATGGGGTAAACGGCGCGATGATCTGCGCACAGGTAAAGAGAACCGTTTTGAGTGTGTGTACCGCTGACGCGCTGTCTGGCGCGTCACCAGATTTTTGGAACCGTGACCGCGATCTGCGGACATACCAGTTAGACAGCCCGTCGATAAACATGTCAAACAGACGGCTCGCCCGCGTAAGCTCATAGCCGTTCATCTCTTTGGTAACATCGCGGACGAGCGTGTTGATGCGCGATATAATCCACTGGTCAAGTATGTTGGCTGATTTTGCCGATGATGGTTTGTGGTGTGCACCCGCATACATCGCATAAAATGAATAACAGTTTTCCAGTGTGCCGATGATGCGCCGCGCCGTTTCTTCTATGCGTTTGCGCGATACTATATAATCTTCACCGATGGGGCTCGATGCGAGCAAAAAATATCGCAGCGCATCTGCGCCACTCGTTTCTAACACTTCATCGAGCGAGGGATAATTTTTGAGCCGTTTTGACAGCTTTTTACCGTCTTCGCCTAATATCAACCCGTTGGTAACAACATTGGTAAATGCGCCTACATGTTCGCCCAGGTCGCTTTTTGTTTGCGTCAGTGCTGTCGCTAAAACATGCAGCGTATAAAACCACCCGCGTGTTTGGTCCATCCCCTCCGCAATAAAATCTGCGGGGAACGATTGTTCGACTTTTTCTTTATTCTCAAAGGGATAATGCCACTGAGCGTAGGGCATCGACCCGCTTTCAAACCAGCAGTCAAACACCTCTTCTACGCGGTGCATCGGTTTTGAACATTTGTTGCAGAGAAGCGAGATAGCATCGATATAGGGGCGATGCAGGTCAAGGACATAATCTGCATTGTGTGGGATCGGCGTATAGTCAAGCGGTTTAACCTGTGCATTATCGATAAACACTTGGTTGGTAAGGAGCGCAAGCGACTGCGTGTTGGTAAGCCCGCGTGCGCCCGTTTGTAACATCCATAAAGGATAATCATGTGACACGATAAGAATGGTTTTTCCCTCATAGCGCGATTCTATATCGCCGATAAAACCCATCATGCGCTCTCTGACACTGATGAGACTCTCGCCTCCCTCCGGAGTCCGCGTGAGTTTGTCGTCACCGTCACCAAGAATTGTGTAAAATTGTGTATCAGTTTTTCCCTGCAAATCGCCAGCGTTTATCTCACGTAATCGTTCGTCATAGATGATGTTTCTACTGTCAACTCCAAAGATATCCGCGACAATAGCGCCCGTTTCTTTAGTGCGCGCAAAGTCTGATCCAAAAATATAATCGAAATGTGTATCCTTGAGATTGGCAGCTGACGCTGTAACCTGTTTTTTGCCTTCGTCGGTCAAATGCGAATTATCTGTGGGGTCGCAGTCCACGATATGTTTGAGATTGTGATCGGCTTGCCCGTGGCGCATAATGAAATAACCGTTACGCGCTGGTTGCGCATGCTCCCGCAACTCTGCGAGCGACCCGAGCGCCGTAACCGCTTTGCACTCTTTGCATCGCCAGATAGGCAGCGGCGCACCCCAAAAGCGATTGCGCGATATACACCAATCGCGCGCACCCTCTAACCACTTACCAAAACGCCCCTCTTTAACGTGTTCTGGCACCCAATGGATTTTTTTGTTGTTTGTAACGAGTTGATCTTTAATTTTTGTAACGGCAACATACCAACTGTTAATGGGGTAATACAGCAGTGGCGAATCGCAGCGCCAACAGAAGGGGTATGAGTGAACTATCCGTTCACGCTTATACAGTAACGACCGTGACTCGAGGTCACGCACAATCACATCGTCTGCTTTTTTGACAAACAGTCCCTCGCCCGGTATCCCGTGTCCATGCTTGACATTGCCCTCGAGGTCAACGGTAATCAAAACCGGAAGATTTTCTTGTTTGCCCACACGCATATCATCTTCTCCAAACGCAGGCGCCATATGCACAAGACCCGTCCCCTCCCCCGTTGACACAAAGTCTGCTACGACTATTCTGTATGCAGTATCGGTATTGGGCTGGCGGTATAAAGGCTCGTATTTTTTATCGATGAGTGTTTTTCCTAACGCCTCATCGACGATTGAATATCCATCGCCCATTACCCCGACGAGGTCTTTAGCTATCCAATACGCATGTTTTTCTTTTTTAACCTTCACGTAGGCGATAGATGATCCGACTGCAATGGCAACATTTGATGGGAGCGTCCATGGCGTTGTCGTCCATACGAGGAATGATGTATCCGGTTCATCGACGAGAGCAAAAGCGACGCAGATCGATTGGTCGTTGACATCTTTATACCCTTGATTCACCTCAAAATTAGAGAGTGGCGTGCCACAGCGCGGGCAGTAGGGGGTCACGCGGTAATCTTCATACACAAGTCCTTGTTTATAGAGCTCACTAAATACCCACCAGACGCTCTCTGTATAGTTTGTATCCATAGTAGCATAGGCATTTTTGTAATCTGCCCACCGCCCTACCCGCTTGAGCGTTTTTTCAAAATCGGCAACACAGCGGAACACCGATGCGGCACATGCGGCGTTAAATGTTTCTATCCCATATTTTTCTATAATCTCTTTTTTACCACCAGCAATGCCGATCTCTTTTTCTATAAGATTTTCTATAGGGAGTCCATGGCAATCCCATCCAACCCTGCGGTCGATGGCAAACCCTTGCATATACCAGTAACGGATGACGGTGTCTTTAATCGCCGTCGCTAAAATATGCCCGTAGTGCGGGAGTCCGGTGGCAAACGGCGGTCCATCGTAAAAACTAAAAGGTTTCCAATTTTTGGATTGGTCGATAGATTTTTGGAGGATGTTGTTCTTTTCCCAAAAATCAAGGATGGATTGTTCGCGTTCGTTTGGGGTCATAAAGCGTATTTGTATTAGAACTTCCGCCCTTAAACTATACTCTTTTCGAGTCCGAGCGACAAGGTAGACTTCCGAGTCAATGACCTTTGGCGGAAAATTCGACCTGCCCGCCCTCGCCGAATTTCCCTCCAAAGGCAGGCAGGTGCTCTGTTCCGCCATAAAATTTGTCTCTTTTAGGGTATTTTTTTTGTGTGCGACAGATCGAGGTCAGAACTTTTCATGTATCGCTTGTTTTTTGATGTTTGTTCTGACTATTTGCAAAAGTCACTGGTTTTCCCTGCAACAGCGTCTGCGCCGGGTAGGCTTTTCACCTTTACAGCATCTTCTTTGGGCAACATATCAAACCAACAGAGTGCATGTTGGGCTAAAATTGGGTCGTGCTCTGGTTTTGCCGCCCAAGCAGCACTTTGTGATGCTTCGTTTTTAATAAGCACATTGTAAACACCAAAATCAAAGAAGGCATTTATCCCCCCCTTGTTACGCCTACTTCAGTGGCGATAATTTCTCCAATTGTAACTTCAATCGGCGGGTCTAAGTTTTCGGTTCGAGAGTCCTCCTCTTTTGCTTGAGGAAAAGAGTCGGCTATTTTTTGATATTTAGGATCGAGTGTCAATAAATGTCCCAGCCGATACATCATCCCGCAAGGAGAGATAAAGTCAAAAACATATTGGAGTTCCCCGCCGACTAAATAACGGCTCCCGTTAACGACAACGGCATCCATAGGTGCAGCGACGGTTACTTCGCTACTCGTGGCATTGTTAAACCTAAAACCACCGTGCGGTTTATAGTCCCCACCTCTTGTTTGTCCGGGGTAAAGAATGCTCGTTACATTGGTTAGGTCCACAGGAGTTTTTATCACGGGGTTAGGGCACGATGGTAAGTCGCTCGTACTCGCTTGCCAGCCATCTGCAGTCGGCATCCATGTCACCTTATTTGTAGAGGTTTTCTCCTCTGGATCTTTTTGGTTATTGGTGTCTTCTTTCCAATCATTGGGACGACTGACTTCTTTTTGGTCATTTGTTTTTTGTTTATTTTGAAATGATGTAACACCAAAAAAACCGATCGCCAATGCAAAAATTGCGATGATGGCTAGGACGATATATTTAGTCGGTCTTTTATTGGATTTTTCTTCTGGCACTGTTTCCATAAAACAAGTATATCATGAGATAAGTTAAATTATATATCGGTACTAGTATCTTTAATAAACTTTGCACCATGGCGGTTTTGTTTATCTTCAAGTTCTCTTCTGACAAGATTATACATATGCCCGACATAATATTTGTTATTGGAGCATAGGATTATATAGGTAAAATAATTCATCTCGTTTTCAGCCCTTCGATAAACTCAGGGCATTAGCCTCGTTTGCTCTCTGGTCGTAGACCATGAGTGAATCCCTCGGGCATACTCGGGATAAACTCCGTGAGTCGAATGGCGGTGTTTTTTGATTGATGTTCGAACTTTTTTTGAGCAAAATCCGAATTCCGAATTTTAAAATCCAATCGCTCGGGCGGGCAAAAAGGAAGGGGGTTGGGGGGAAGGAATTTTTGTCCGCCCTCGCTTTCCGATTCCAATTTTTTTCCGCCGCC